>JADZBA010000521.1 GCA_020852355.1 Alphaproteobacteria bacterium | reverse complement strand
GGCCGAAGCCGTCGCGACGGATGTCCTCGGCCGTCAGGCCGGCGGCGGCGGCATTGCCGTGATAGGCGGCGAGCGCGACGGTGAGCGCGACCAGCGTCGCAGCGTCGTCGGCGACCGCCGGGCGGATCGTGAAGGGTCCGGTCATGGTGGCGTCGGTTCCGGGAAGGGGGCGAGGGTGCGCGCGCCGAGCCTCGCAAGGTCGCGTCCATTGCGAGTGACGACGACGAGGTCGTGCGCGGCGGCGCCAATGTCAACAAGGGACGCGCCTCATCCTGAGCGCGCAGCGACGCGCAACCGGCACGAGGAACTCCCGGTCCGTTCGGACGCGCGGGCCGAACGCCCGCCGATCAGCCGAACCGGGCGATCCGGAAGTGCTGCAGGTCGACCATGGTGGGCTCGCCCTGGACGAGCTGGGCGACCAGCTTGCCGGTGACGGCACCGGCCGTCATCCCGGTATGGCCGTGGCCGCAGGCGATGTAGAGCCCGGCATGGCCGGGGGCGGCGTCGATGATCGGCACGCTGTCGGGCGTGCCGGGACGATAGCCCATCCACATCGACACCTCCTTGCCGTCGAGCCGGGGGAATAGCCACCGGCCCAGCGCCATCATCCGCTCGGCGCGCGCCGGGCTCATCGGGATGTCGAGCCCGGCGATCTCCACCGTGCCGCCGATGCGCAGCCCCATCTCCATCGGCGTCGCCCCGAAGCCCATGCTCTGGTGCAGGACCGGGATGCGCACCTCGACGCTCGGGTCGCGGATCGTCACATGGTAGCCGCGTTCGGCCTCCAGCGGGATGCGCACGCCGAGCGGCGCCAGCAGGTCCTTCGACCAGGCGCCGCCGGCGACGACCACGCGGGAGTGCCGCCGGTCCCCGGTGTTGGTCACGATCCGCCAGCCGCCGTCGGCGGGCAGGATGCGCATCACCCGCTCCTGGCGCAGCGTGCCGCCGGCCGCACGGAAGCGCTCGCCGACGCGGCCGACGACGCGGTGCGGGTTCACGGTGTAGCCGTTCTTCGGGACGAACAGCGCCCGCCGGATCGCGGGCGAGATGCCGGGCACGAGCTGGCGCAGCTCGGCCGGATCCAGCTTCTCGGCGACCACGCCGTGCCGCTCGCGGAGCTGGCGGGCGATGAGCTCGCCGCGCGATTCCCGCTCGCCGGTCCAGACATGGACTTGGCCCGAGGTGCGGATGAGGTCGTGGAAGTCGTCGCCGCCGAGCAGGTCGCGGTACTGGTCGAGACCCGGCACATGCAGCGCCCGCAGCGCGTCGGAGGAGCGCAGCACGCGGTCCATGCGCCCCGCGCGGATCCAGCGCAGCAGCCAGGGCAGCGCCTTGGGGAAGTGGCGCGGGCTGACCGCGAGGGGGCCCAGCGGGTCGGCCAGCCAGCGCGGCACCTGGCGCAGCATCCCCGGCGTCGAGATCGGGATGCACGCCTCCACGCTCAGCAGCCCGCCATTGCCGTAGGAGGCGCCGCCGCCCGGGGGCAGCGGGTCGTAGACCGTGACCGGGACCCCGGCACGCCGCAGGAAGGACGCCGACGACAGGCCGACGATCCCCGCTCCCACCACGGCGACGTCGGCGGCCATGGCGTTCATTCGACGATCGCGATCATGAGGAGGTTCACCTCGGTGCCCGGACCATGGCCCCGATAGTGACACGGCGCCTCGCGGCGCCGGTCATGACTTCTCCTGATGCGCCATGGTGCCTGCTGATGGGCGCGGGGACCCGTTCCTACCCCGCGCCGATGACGACGCGCGGCAGCCAGGTCGCGATGTCGGGCCACACCGTCATCAGCGCGGTGCCGAGCAGCAGCATGAGCCAGTAGGGCAGGCACTCCCGCCCGAGCTCCTTCATGGTGATGGCGCCGCGGGCGATCGCCATCATGACGAACAGGTTGACCCCGACCGGCGGCGTCAGCATGCCGATCTCGATCATGATGGTGACGAACACGCCGAGCCAGACCGGGTCGAACCCGGCATGGGTCATCACCGGGAAGATGAAGGGCACCGTCGTCAGCATCAGCGAGATGCCGTCGAAGAAGATGCCCATGATCAGGTAGAAGATGACGACGAAGAACAGGATCTCGTACTTCGACAGCGACATCGCCTCGGCCCAGGCGACGATCTCCTTGGGCACGCCCAGCACGGTGATCGACTGGCTGAGGACGGCGGCGCCCACCAGGATGAAGGACAGCGCGCCGAAGCTGACGGCCGATTCGACGGTCGCACGGAAGAGGCGCTTCCAGGTGAGGTCGCCGACCGCGAAGCCCATCACGACGGTCGCCGCCACGCCCATGCCCGCCGCCTCCGTCGCGGTGGCGAGACCCGCATACATCGTGCCGAGCACGCTGCCGATCAGGATGACGACCGGCCACAGATCGACCAGGCCGCGCAGGAGGCGGCCGATCGGCATCGGCTCGCCGCGCGCCGGCAGGTGCTGCGGCCGGCGATAGCTGTCGATCCAGATGTAGGCCATGAAGAGAGCGGCCATCATCAGCCCGGGGATGACGCCGGCGAGGAAAAGCTTGCCGATCGAAACCTCCTGCCAGGCGCCGTAGATGAGCAGCGACAGGCTGGGCGGGATCAGCAGGCCGAGCGTACCGCCCGCCGCCAGCGAGGCGGCCACGGCCGGCATGTAGTAGCCGCGGCGCCCGAGCTCGGGATAGGCGACCGACCCGACGGCGGCCGAGGTGGCGGCGCTGGACCCGCTGATCGCGCCGAACACCGTCGAGACCGCGACGTTCGAGTGCAGGAGCTGCCCCGGAACGCGCTCGAACAGCGGGGAGATCGCACTGTAGATGCGGTTGCTGAGGCCGCTCGCCACCAGCAGGTCGCCGAGCAGGATGAACATCGGCACGGCGCTGAAGGTGAAGTTGTTCATCAGGTCCCAGACGGCGAAGACGCCGACCTGGGTCGCCCCGTTGGCGAAGTACTTGAGGATGATGAAGCCGGTGAGCCCCATCGTGGCGCCGAGGGCTGCGCCGAATGCGGCGAAGCCCAGGAGCGAGCTTCCGAGGACGAGCCAGAGCATCAGAGGGCGTCCCCCAGCGGCCGGGCCTCGCCATCGTCGGGCTTGGGCTCGGGTGCCTTCTTGAAGAGGTGGAACACCGCGATGACCGTGACGAAGCCCATCGCGATGGGGATGACCGACATCCACGGCCACAGCAGGATCTCCACCTGCTCGGTCTTCGAGTTGAACTTGTAGGACTGCTCGACGAAGGCGTAGGCCTCGATCGTGAACCAGGTGCAGAAGGCGATCATGACCAGCCCCGCGCCGATGCGCAGCGGACCCTCGAGGCCGCGCTGCAGCCGCTGCGGCAGGACGGAGACGTTGACGTGCGTCCCCTGCATCGTGACCAGCGGGATCGCGAGGAACACCATGGACATGTAGAGGAGCGCCACGAGCTCCTCAGTGAAGTCGAAGGGCGAGCCGACGAGGTAGCGCATCGCCGACGCGATCACGACCAGGGCAGACATCAGCAACAGCGATATCGCGCTCGCGTACAGCATCACCCATGACACCCGGGTGAACAGGCGTTCCAGGATATTCATGACCCCCTCGCGCCGGCCGCCCTGCGCGGCCGCTTCGAACTTGCACCCCGCGTGCCGTACGCCGCCGGGACGAGCGGCGGCGTACGGCCCCAGGTCGCCTTATTTCTTCTCGATCTCCGCCATCACGGCGTCGTGGTTCGCCACCGCCTTGGCGCCGGTCGCCTTGGAGAGCGCCAGCCACACCTCGCGCGAGGCCTTCAGATAGGCCTCCTGATCGGCCTTCGGGAACTCCGCCATGATGTTGACGCCCTGCGGGCGCACCTTCTCGGCGGCCTGCTGGTCGAGCACGACGCCGCCGGCGAGCTGGTCGGCGGTGCGCTTGGTGATCCACTTGCCGGCCTCGACCACCGCCTGCTGTGCCTTCGCCGGCAGCGCCTTGAACGCCTTCTCCGAGACGACGACGCCGAGCGGCGGGTCGGCGTAGGGGTGGAGGTAGGCGACGTTCTTCACGACCTCCTGCAGGGAGATCGTGGGAGCGAAGGCCAGCGGGTAGATGGCGCAGTCGACGACGCCCGTCTGCATCGCGAGGTAGAGGTCGTTCTGCGGGATGATCTGGGCCGGCACGCCGAGCTTGGCGAAGGTGTCGACCTGGAACTTGCCCCACACGCGCAGCTTCTTGCCCTTGAGCGTGGCCAGGGTATTGATCGGCTCGCGGCACCACACGTGCGTGGTGCGCACGGGCGAGGTGACGAGGCCGGCCAGCCGGATGCCGTGACGGTCGTAGATCTCGCGATAGATCTTCTCCAGCGCCGGCTGGACCTTGAGCACGTCCTCCGGCGTCGGCAGCACGCCGACCGGCAGCGCGTAGGGCAGCTCCGGCACGTCGCGCGACAGGTAGGCGGGCGAGAGGCCCACCACCTGCACCGTGCCGCCGTCCGGCAGGATGCGGAGCATGTCCACATCCTTCAGGCCGAGCGAGCCGCTGTCGTAAACGGTGATCTTGAGCGTGCCGGCGCTCAGTTCCGTCGCCTTGTCGGCGAACTCCTTCATCGACGTCGCCTCGGGCCGCGACGGCACCCAGACGATATGCATCTTCCACTGCACCGGCTCCGCGGTGGCAGCCCCGGCCAGCATCGTCGCCGCGATCCCCGCGACGAGCGACGCCAGCCTTGCGCGCGCTCCCATCATGAACTCCCTCCTCCGTTGCACGATCCCCGGCTCACGCCGCGGGCTTCAGACCCTCGCGCCGCATGCCGGCCCAGGTCTCGTCGAGGGCGCGGCCGAAGCGGCCGAGCATCTCGCCGATCTCGTCCTCGGTGATGATGAGCGGCGGCGAGAAGCCGATCGAATCGCCCATCGCCCGCACGATCAGGCCCTGCTGCTCGGCCGCCTTGGCGATGGTCGGGCCGACGCGCTCCTCGGGCTTGAACGCCTCCCTGGTCGCCTTGTCGCGCACCACCTCGACGGCACCGACGAGGCCGACGCCACGGACCTCGCCGACCAGCGGATGGTCGGCGAAGCGGCGCAGGCCGGCCTGGAGGACCGGCGCCACCTTGCGGATGTGGCCGATGATGTCGCGCTCCTCGTAGATGCGCAGCGTCTCGACCGCGACCGCCGCGGCGACCGGATGGGCGGAGTAGGTGAAGCCGTGGCCGAACATGCCGACCTTGGCCGAGTTGTCCGCCAGCCCCTGGTAGACCTTGTCGTTGACGATGATGCCCGAAATCGGCAGGTAGGCGGACGACAGCGCCTTGGCGACGACCATGATGTCCGGCTGGATGCCGAAGGTCTCGGAGCCGAACATGTTGCCGGTGCGCCCGAAGCCGCAGATCACCTCGTCGGCGACCATCAGCATGTCGTACTTCCTGAGGACCTTCTGGACCTTCTCGAAGTAGGTCCGCGGCGGCACGACGACGCCGCCGGCACCCATCACCGGCTCGGCGATGAAGGCGGCGCAGGTCTCGGCCCCGCCCTCGGCGACGATCAGCTTCTCCAGGTTGTCGGCCAGCCGCGTCGCGAAGTCCTCCTCGCTCTCGCCCGGCAGCCCGTTGCGGTAGTGGTGCGGGCAGTCGGTGTGGACGACGCCCGGCAGCGGCAGGTCGAACTCGCGGTGCAGCGCCGGGATGCCGGTCAGGCTGCCCGCCATCAGGGTCGAGCCGTGGAACGCGCGGTGGCGCGACACGAACTTCTTCTTCTTCGGCCGGCCCAGCCCGTTGTTGTAGTACCAGACCATGCGGATGACGGTGTCGTTGGCCTCCGAGCCCGAGTTGGCGAAGAAGACCTTCGACATCGGCACCGGCGTCAGCGCCAGGACCCGCTCGGCCAGCTCGATCGCGGGATCGTGCGATTTATGGTTGTAGATGTGGTAATAGGGCAGCGTGTTCATCTGCCGCGTCGCGGCCTCGGTGAGCCGGCGCTCGCTGAAGCCCAGCGAGGCGCACCACAGGCCGGCCATGCCCTCGATGTAGTCCTTGCCGTTCTCGTCGAAGACGCGCACGCCCTCGCCGCGGCTGACCACGAACGCGCCCTGCTGCTCATGGGCGCGCCAGTTGGTCTGGGGATGCAGCAGGGTCGCGACGTCGCGGCTGCTGGCGGAGTTTCCGGTTTGGGCCATTGCCTAGTCCTCTCGTGGGGCGGGTCGATCAGTTGAGCTTGTCCATGGCCGCAATGATGGCCTGGTAGTTGGTCGTCGCCTCCGGGCCGGAGCGCTTGGCGAGGTCGAGGCCCGCCTGGCGGGCCGCCTCGTAGATCGCGCGGCGGTCGGCCTCGGGGAAGGGCGGCAGGCGCTTGCCGCCGGCCTTCAGCAGCTTCTCGAGCTGCTCCTCCTCCCAGCCGCCCTTGGTGAACTTCTCGTTCATCTCGTTGCGCGTACGGTCGCCTTCCTCCTGGAGGATCTTCTGCACGTCGGCGGGCAGGGCATCGAAGGCCTTCTTGGAAAGGACGATCGAGTGGGGATGCAGCGCGTAGGGGGTGATGAACGAGAAGTGCGGTGCCACCTCCTGCAGCGAGATCGTGGTCGCGAAGCCGGCGAGGTACGTCGAGCAGTCGACGACGCCGGTCTGCATGGCGATGTAGAGCTCCGCCTGCGGGATGATCGAGGCGGCGACGCCGAGCTTGGCGAAGGTGTCGACCTGCGCCTTCTCCCAGACGCGCAGCTTGACGCGGCGGAGCTGCTCCAGCGTCGAGACGGGCTGGCGGCAGAAGATCTCGATGGTGTGGTTCGGCGCCATCATCAGCGTCAGCAGCTTGACGCCCCACTTGTCGTAGATCTTCTGGAACATCGTATCGAGCATCGGCAGCAGCTCGGGGAAGCGCTGCTCGTTCAGCATGATCCCCGGCGGCAGCAGGTTCGCGATCTCCGGTGCGTCGCGCGACAGGTAGTTCGCCACCAGCCCTGCCGCCTGGACGACGTTGCCGGCCGGCAGGATGCGCATCAGGTCGACGTCCTTCACGCCGAGCTCGCCGCCGGGATAGACGGTGATCTTGAGCTTGCCCGCGGTGCGCGCGTTCACGCGCTCGGCCCACCGCTGGTAGGCCTTGGTCTCCTCGCGCGCCGGCACGAAGACGACATGCATCTTCCACTGCACCTCCTGGGCGGTGGCGGGACGCGCGTGCGGTACGCCGGCGACGCCGGCCGCGATCGCGGCCACGCCCAGCATTGCCCTCAGGATCCTCTTCATCGACCTTGCCTCCTTGCTCGGTTGATTGCGAAGCGTCTCGATCACTCGGCCGCGACGCCGACGGCGCCGTAGAGCTCGGCTGCCGCCCGCGCGCTCACCTTGCCGTTGCGCACGTCCTCGGCGAGGGCCGCGGGGTCGCGCAGCGCCACCGCGCCGTGGCCGCCGCCGCCGCCGGTCTCGACATAGAGCCGGTCGCCGCGGTTGAGCCGCGCCACGACCTTCGAGGGGATGACCTCCTCGCGCCCGTCGACGCGGCGCACCACGGCGTGCGAGCGGCCGCCCGCATCGCCGCCCTCCGCGCCGGCGGCCGCGCAGAGGTGGCGCTCGCCGCGGAAGGTGAGGGTGACGTCGTCGACCAGCGCCTCGTACTCGAAGCGGCCGCCGAGGCCGCCGCGATGGCGACCGGCGCCCCCCGAATCGGCGGCGAGGCCGACCTGGTGCACGCGGATCGGCCCCTCCATCATGATCGCCTCGGCCGGCACGTTCATGCAGTTGCTGGTGTCGGTCTCGACGAAGTCGACGCCGTCGCTGCGGCGGCTGGCGCCGCTGCCGGCCGCCAGGAGCTGCGAGGTGACGAACGAGCTGTTGTCGCTGCGCTTCCCACCGAAATGGATGATCAGCATGATGCTGGCGGAATCGGCCGGCACGCGGTCGGGGGCGGCCTGGCGCAGCGCCCCCAGGATGGCGCCGCAGATGCGCTTGATGGTCGACGTGCGGCAGCCGACCGGGGCCGGCTCCCGCGGGTTCACCAGGCTGCCCTCGGGCAGCTTCAGGCCGACCGCGCGGAAGCAGCCGCCGTTGTTGGGGATGCGGTTGTCCGGGTCGGTCACCGCGCGCACCGCGAAGCAGGCGGCCGCGAACGGCCCCGACGGCACCGCGTTGAACGGCCCGCGGAGCTGGCGGTCGGTGCCCTCGAAGTCGCAGGTGATGGTGCCGTCCCTGACGGTCACCGCGACCTCGATGCGCACCAGCTTGTCGAGCTCGACGCCGTCGTTGTCGAGATAGTCGACGTAGCGGTAGGTGCCCTCGGGCAGCTCCCGCAGCGCCTGGCGCGTCATCAGCTCGGAACGGTCGAGCAGCTCGTCGAACAGCGACATCAGGTGGTTGTCGCCGTAGTTCTCGGCCAGCTCCTGCAGCCGCCGCGCGCCGATCGAGCAGGCCGCCACCTGGGCGTCGATGTCGCCCATCAGGATGT
>JADZBA010000520.1 GCA_020852355.1 Alphaproteobacteria bacterium | reverse complement strand
GTGCCGCGCTCGATCGCGACCTACAAGAAGTGGACCGGCCGCGACAAGGTGGTCGCCATCTTCGGCTGGGGCACCGCCGACACCGAGGCGCTGATCACCTTCGTCTCGAAGGACCAGATCCCCTACATCTCCGCCTCCTACGCCGGTTCGCTGACCGACCCGACCGGCAAGGCCGAGCGCTCGACGGCGGCCGCCCCCTACAACTTCTTCTACGGCCCCTCCTACTCCGACGCGGCGCGCGGCCTCGTCATGTGGGCGGCCGAGGACTGGAAGAAGAAGGGCGGCCAGGGCAAGCCCAAGTATGTCCACATGGGCGCCAACCATCCCTACCCGAACGCGCCGAAGGCCGCCGCCGAGGAGCTGGCGAAGGAGCTCGGCTTCGAGGTGATGCCGGCGATCCAGTTCGCGCTGACCCCGGGCGACTATACCGCCCAGTGCCTGACGCTGAAGCAGTCCGGCGCCAACTACGCCTATCTCGGCAACACCGCGGGCTCCAACGTCTCGGTGCTGAAGGCGTGCAAGAACGCCGGCGTCGACGTGCAGTTCCTCGGCAACGTCTGGGGCATGGACGAGAACGCGGCGAAGGCCGCCGGCAGCGCCGCCGACGGCGTCGTCATCCCGGTGCGCACGCGCGCGCTGTGGAACGAGAACGCGCCCGGCATGAAGATCGCACGCGAGATCGGCGGCGGCGACAACTACCGGCCGCTGCACTACCTCGCCGGCATCTGCACCGCCTTCTACGTCAAGGAATCGATGGAGTGGGCGGCCGGCCACGGCGGCATCACCGCGACCAAGATCCGCGACGGCATGTACGCCAAGAAGGACTGGGTGCCCAAGGGCCTGGAGGGCCTGTGCGCGCCTTCGACCTGGGCCGCCACCGACCATCGCCCGACCACCGAGATCATCCTCTACCGGACCAAGGTCTCCGGCGCCACCGACGCGCCGCTCGGCGATCTGATGAAGGCCGGCACCATCAAGCTGGAGAAGCTCGCGACCATCAACCTGCCGCGCAAGCCCGAGTGGCTCGGCTGGTAGTCAGAGGACAGACGACAGAAGACGGACGACGGATGGTCGCTCCATCCGTCGTCCGTCGTCCGTATTCCGTCGTCCGCCCGTGACCTCTCCCCTTCTCAGCGTCAACAACATCGAGGTCGTCTACAGCGACGTCATCCTCGTGCTGCGCGGCCTGTCGCTGGTCGTGCCGCAGGGGCAGATCGTGGCGCTGCTGGGCGCCAACGGCGCCGGCAAGTCGACGACGCTGAAGGCGATCTCCGGCCTGCTGAAGACCGAGGACGGCGCGATCACCCGCGGCGAGGTCGTCTTCGCGGACCAGCCGATCCATGCGCTGGAGCCCGAGGCGATCGTGCGGCGCGGCATCTTCCAGGTGATGGAGGGTCGCCGCATCGTCTCCGACATGACGTGCCTGGAGAATCTCCGTCTCGGCGCCTTCACCCGGCGCGACCGCGGCCAGGTCGATGCCGACATCGACATGGTCTACGGCTACTTCCCGCGCCTCAAGGAACGCACCGGGCTGGCGGGATACCTCTCGGGCGGCGAGCAGCAGATGCTGGCGATCGGCCGCGCGCTGATGGCCAGGCCCAGGCTGATCCTGATGGACGAGCCGTCGATGGGCCTGTCGCCGTTCCTGGTGATGGAGGTGTTCTCGATCATCCGCCGGCTGGTCGCCGAGCTCGGCGTCACCATCCTGCTGGTCGAGCAGAATGCCCGCATGGCCCTTCAGGTCGCCAGCTACGGCTACATCATGGAGCGCGGCAAGGTGGTGCTCGACGGCACCGCCGCCGCGCTGGCGGAGAACGAGGACGTGAAGGAATTCTATCTGGGGGGCGGCGGCGGCGAGGACCGCAAGTCGTTCAAGAACCTGAAATCCTACAAGCGCCGCAAGCGCTGGCTGTGATGGACGCATTCTACGACGCGCTGGAGACGCGGCCGCCCGAGCAGCGCGAGGCGGCGCTGCTCGCCGCCCTGCCCGGCCAAGTCGCCCATGCCAGGGCGAACGCACCCCACTACACGGCGCTGCTGAAGGACGTCGACCCCCGGACGATCACCACCCGGGCAG
Source organism: Alphaproteobacteria bacterium (assembly GCA_020852355.1). Classification (GTDB taxonomy): domain Bacteria; phylum Pseudomonadota; class Alphaproteobacteria; order ATCC43930; family Allostellaceae; genus Allostella. The sequence continues at coordinate 1,354 of JADZBA010000520.1, read as the reverse complement.
CGCTGGCCGCGCTCCCGGTCACCCGCAAGAGCGACCTCATCGCGCTGCAGAAGGAGCACCCGCCCTTCGGCGGCCTCAACGCGACGGCGCCGGGCGCGCTCGCCCGCCTCTTCGCCTCGCCCGGCCCGATCTACGACCCCGAGGGCCACGGCCGCGACTGGTGGCGCTTCGCGCGTGCCCTCCATGCCGCCGGCTTCCGCAAGGGCGAGATCCTGCACAACTGCTTCAGCTATCACCTGACCCCGGCGGGCGCGATGCTGGAATCGGCCGCGCACGCGCTGGGCTGCGCCGTGATCCCCGGCGGCGCCGGGCAGACGGAGCAGCAGGTGCGAGCCATCGCCGACCTGCGCCCGCACGGCTATGCCGGCACGCCGTCCTTCCTGAAGATCATCCTGGAGAAGGCGGCCGAGCTGTCCGCCGACGTCGCCTCGCTGCGCAAGGCGCTGGTCTCCGGCGAGGCGCTGCCGCCGGCGCTGCGCGCCGACATCGCCGGGCGCGGCGTCCAGGTGCTGCAATGCTACGCCAGCGCCGACCTCGGCCTCGTCGCCTACGAGAGCGAGGCCCGGGAGGGGATGATCGTCGACGAGGGCGTGATCGTGGAGATCGTCCGCCCCGGCGGCGGCGAGCCGGTGCCCGACGGCGAGCCCGGCGAGGTCGTCGTCACCACCTTCAACCGCGACTACCCGCTGCTGCGCTTCGCCACCGGCGACATCTCCGCGATCCTGCCCGGCCGCAGCCCGTGCGGCCGCACCAACGCCCGCATCAAGGGCTGGATGGGCCGCGCCGACCAGACGACCAAGGTCCGCGGCATGTTCATCCACCCCGTCCAGATCGCCGAGGTGGTGAGGCGCCACCCCGAGATCACGCGGGCACGGCTGGTGGTGACATACGCCGACGGGCGGGACGAGATGACGCTGGAGTGCGAGACGGCATCGACCGACCCCGGCCTGGCCGCGCGGGTGGGCGAGACGCTGCAGGCGGTGACGAAGATGCGGGGGAACGTCGCCCTCGGAGCCGGCGGCATCGACTTCGCGAAGACGATCGAAGATCGGCGCTGAGCGCGCTCGGCGGCGGCGCTCGGGACGTTCGGGGCGGCGCGCCGGCGGCGCCTCATGCCTCATGGACGGCGACGCCCGCCTTCAGCTCGCGCGCGAGTGGCGCCCCGAGATCGGCGAGGCCGGCGAAGCGGATGCGACCGTCGGCCGGCCGGGCGAAGGGGTCACGTCGGCGAGGTAGCGTCGCCCGGGCGCCGGGAGACAGCCGCCTGCTCGCCCGCCATCGCCGCGGCGATGGCGCGCGCCAGGTCTTCCTGGAGGAACGGCTTGGCGAGCTTCGGCGGCCCGGGGTCGCCGCC
>JADZBA010000519.1 GCA_020852355.1 Alphaproteobacteria bacterium | reverse complement strand
CGCGACATGGCTCTCAACCTGCTGGCGGCGGGCCATCGGGTGCGCGCCTGGGACGTCGTCGCGGCGGCGGTCGACGGGCTGCGCGCGAAGGGCGCGGAGGCGGTCTCCGGCATCGCCGACGCGGCGCGCGAGGCCGACATCGTCGTCACGATGCTGCCCGACACGCCGCAGGTGGAGGAGGTGATCCTCGGTCCCGGCGGCCTCGTCGCGAACCCGCCGCCGGGCCGGCTCGTGATCGACATGAGCACCATCTCGCCCGAGGCGACCCGGCGGATGAGCGCCGCCCTGGCCGAGGTCGGCGTCGCCATGCTCGACGGGCCGGTATCGGGCGGACCGATCGGGGCGAAGAACGCCACCCTCTCGATCATGGTCGGCGGCGAGGCGGCGGCCTTCGAGCGGGCGCGGCCGGTGCTGGCGGCGATGGGCAGGACCATCGTGCATGTCGGCCCGTCGGGCGCCGGCCAGACCGCCAAGCTGTGCAACCAGGTGATGATCGGCCTCAACCTCCAGGCGGTCTGCGAGGCACTCGCTCTGGGACGGGCGGCCGGCGTCGATCTCGCCGTGCTGCGCCAGGTGATGCTCGGCGGCTCGGCCGCGTCCTGGATGCTCGACAATCTCGGCCCGGCGATGATCGCCAAGGACGACAAGGCGGGCTTCCGCATCGACCTGATGCTGAAGGACCTGCGCCTCGTCGGCGAGCTCGCCTTCTCGCTCGGCGTGCCGCTGCCCGGCACCGCGCTGGTCACCAGCCAGTATCTCGATGCCCGCGCCCACGGCGAGGGCGGCAACGGCAACCAGGCGCTGTTCCGCGTCTACGACCGCATGGCCGACCAGGGCTGAGCGGCGCCATGACCGGCCCGCGCCTCGGTTTCGTCGGCCTCGGCCTGATGGGCACCGGGATGACGCTGCGCCTGCTGGAGCGGGGCCGGCCGGTCACCGTGTGGAACCTGGAGCCCGAGCGCGTGCCGCCGGTGGTCGCCGCCGGCGCGGTCGCCGCGGCCTCGCCGGCCGAGGTCTGCGCCGCCGCCGACATCGTCCTCATGTGCGTCCTGCACACCAAGGCGGTGGAGGCGTGCGTGTTCGGCCCGGGCGGCATCGCGGAGACCGCCGCCGCGGGCAAGATCTTGGTCGATCATTCGACCGCCGATCCGGCGCGCACGCGCGAGCTCGCGGCGCGGCTGCGGGCAGAGACCGGCATGGCCTGGGTCGATGCGCCGGTGTCCGGCGGGCCCCTCGCGGCGCGCGACGGCACCATGACGGTGATGGCCGGCGGCGCGGCGGCCGACATCGCCGCGATCGGCCCGGTGATGGCCGACCTCGCGGCCAACTTCACGCATATGGGCCCGTCGGGGGCCGGCCAGACGACCAAGCTCGTCAACCAGACGATCGTCGGGACGACCTGGGTGCTGATGGCCGAGACGCTGGCGCTGGCGGAGGCCGCCGGGATCGACGCCGCGCGGCTGCCGGCGTGCCTCGCCGGCGGCCACGCCGACAGCGTCCTGCTGCAGCAGCTCTTCCCGCGCATGCAGGCCCGCGACTTCGAGCCGCCGCGCGCCTACGCGCGCCAGCTCCTCAAGGACATGCACGCGGTCGAGGATTTCGTCGCCGGCCTCGGCCTGGACCTGCCGCTGGTCCGCGCCATGGTCGCGCGTCACGTCGCCTACGTGACCGAAGCAAGGGAGATGGTGGACCCGGCCTCGATCATCCGGCTCTACGAGCGCACCTAGCCGACCAACGCCAATCCTCGGGAGGGAAACATGACACTGCTCGGAGCACTCCGCGGCGCGGCCGTCGCCGCGATCGCCGTCCTCGCGCTGGCCCCGGCCGTCCACGCCGACGTCCTCGACGAGGTCAGGGCGGCGAAGAAGATCCGCATCGCCATCGACTTCGGCGTGCCGCCCTACGGCATGACCGACGAGAAGATGCAGCCCGCCGGCTCGGACGTCGACACCGCCCGCGCGCTCGCCAAGGACTGGGGCCTGGCGCTGGAGATCGTGCCGACCACCGGCGCCTCGCGCATCCCCTCGCTGCAGACCGGCAAGGCCGACCTCGTCATCTCGACGCTGTCGATCACCGCCGAGCGCGCCAAGGTCATCGACTTCTCCGTGCCCTACGCCTCGCTGCGCACCGTGCTGGCCGGCGTCAAGGGCATCGACGCGAAGGGGGTCGCCGACCTCGCCGGCAAGACGATCGGCACCACGCGCGGCACCACCCACGACACCTGGCTCGCCAACAACGCCAAGAGCTCGAAGATCGTCCGCTACGAGGACGATGCCACGACGGCACAGGCCTTCGTCAGCGGCCAGGTCGACCTCTTCACCACGGCCGAGCTGCTGCTGGCGCCGATCGCCGCCAAGAACCCCGCCCGCCAGCTCGAGCTGAAGTTCCCGCTGGAGGTCTTCAAGCTCGCCGTCGGCGTCAAGAAGGGCGAGGCGCGCCTGCTCGCCGAGGTCGACGCCTGGGTCAGGGCCAACCTGAAGAACGGCACGCTCAACGCGATCTACAGGAAGCATCACGGCAACGACCTGCCGGCCGAGATCGTCGCCGCCGGCAGCTGAGCGCCGCGTCGCCCGCGAGCCCGGGCGGGCCACCATCCCGCCCGGGACATCTCCCCGTTCGCCGGAAGCGCCGTGATGAACGACCTCGCCATCGTCGACGCGCACCACCATTTCTGGGACGCGGAGCGCAACTACCATCCCTGGCTGCGCGACCAGCCGCCGATCCCGTTCCGCTACGGCGACTACAGCGGCCTGCGCCGGCGCTACCTGCAGGCCGACTACCTGGAGGACGCGCGCAACTGGCGGATCGCCGGGTCGGTCTATGTCGAGACGGAGTGGGACCCGCGCGATCCTCTCGGCGAGATGGCCTACGTCGCCGAGCTGCGCCGCTCGGGCGGCCTGCCGTCGGTCGCCGTCGCCCAGGCCCGGCTCGACCGCGACGACGCGGCTTCGGTGCTGGAGCGGCTGGCCGCCATCGACTTCGTGCGCGGCATCCGGCACAAGCCGCGCGCCAACCCGACCCCGCGCGACGGCCGGCCCGGCGGCATGGCCGATCCGCGCTGGCGGGCCGGCTTCGCAGAGCTGGCGCGCCGGGGCCTGCGCTTCGATCTGCAGACGCCGTGGTGGCACCTGCACGAGGCGGCCGACCTCGCCCGCGCCTTCCCCGGCGTGACCATCGTCCTCGACCACACCGGTCTGCCGGCCGACCGCAGCGCCGCGGGCATCGGCGCGTGGAAGGCGGCGATGGCCGGGCTGTCGGCCTGCGCCAACGTCGCGGTGAAGATCTCGGGCCTCGGTGTGCGGGGGCAGGCGTGGACCGTCGCCGCCAACCGCGACATCGTGCTGACCACCATCGATCTCTTCGGCACCGGCCGCTGCATGTTCGCCAGCAACTATCCGGTCGACGGGCTGTGCGCGACCTGGGACGCGATCTACGGCGGCTTCGACGCGATCACCCGCGGCTTCTCCGCCGCCGAGCGCCGGCGCCTGTTCGCGGCCAACGCGGTCGCGACCTACGCGATTCCCGCGGCCGACATCCGCCCGCGCGTCGGGCCATGAGCTACCAGTTCGACTTCTCGTTCCTGGCCGACAAGTGGCCCGCCTTCGTCGACGGCGCGCTGCTCACCATCCGCCTCACGGTGGTCTCGATCCTGCTGGGCTTCGCGCTCGGCACCGCGTGCGCCGTCGCCCGCGTCTACGGTCACCCGCTGCTGCGCCGGCTGGTCGGCGCCTATGTCGAGGTCATCCGCAACACGCCGCTGCTGGTGCAGATCTTCATCGTCTATTTCGGCATCGCGACGATCGGGCTGAAGCTCGATGCCGAGACCTCGGCGGTGATCGCGCTGGTCATCAATGTCGGCGCCTACACCACCGAGATCATGCGGGCCGGCATCGAATCGATCCCGCGCACCCAGATCGAGGCCGCCGACTGCCTGGGCCTGCGGCGCCTGCAGGTGATCCTGCACATCGTGCTGCTGCCGGCGATGGAGCGCGTCTATCCCGCGCTCAGCAGCCAGTTCGTCCTGCTCATGCTGGCCTCCAGCATCACCTCGCAGATCTCGGCCGAGGAGCTGACGGCGATCGCCAACGTCGTGCAGTCCGACACCTACCGCAGCTTCGAGGTCTACATCGTCGTGGCGATCGTCTACCTCCTGCTGTCGCTCCTCTACCGCGTCGGCTTCTGGCTGGTCGGGCTGGCGCTGTTCGTCCGCCGGCGCCGCCTCGGCACCGCGCTGTGAGCCGGCGATGACCCAGTTCAACAGCTTCCATCTCCTCTACCTGGTCGAGGCGGCGCGATGGACGATCCTGCTGTCGCTGATCGCGTTCGCCGGCGGCGCGGTGCTGGGGATGGTGCTGGCGCTGGGCCGGGTGTCGCAGTGGCGGGCCGCCCGCGCGCTCGCGGTCGGCTACATCCAGCTCGTCCAGGGCACGCCGCTGCTGATCCTGCTGTTCCTCGCCTATTTCGGCCTCGGCATCGTGGGCGCGAAGCTGGAGCCGGTGGTCGCGGCGGGCCTGGCGCTGACGCTCTACTCCGGCGCCTTCCTCGGTGAGATCTGGCGCGGCTGCATCCAGTCGGTGCCGCGCACCCAGTGGGAGGCGTCGGACTGCCTCGGCCTCGACCGGCTGCAGCAGTATGTCTGGGTCATCCTGCCCCAGGCCGCCCGCATCGCGGTGCCGCCGACGGTGGGCTTCATGGTGCAGATCGTGAAGAACACCTCGCTCGCCTCGATCATCGGCTTCATCGAGCTCGCCCGGGCCGGGCAGATCGTCAACAACTCGACCTTCCAGCCCTTCCTGGTCTTCGTCTGCGTCGCCGCCATCTACTTCGTCCTCTGCTACCCGCTGTCGGTCGCCAGCCGCCATCTCGAGAGGAAGCTCCATGTCGCGCGATGAGGCGGCACCGCCGATCGTCAGGGTGACGGACGTCGTCAAGTCGTTCGGCCCGCTCAAGGTGCTGGACGGCGTCTCCTTCGCGGTGCAGCCCGGCCAGATGGTCGCCGTCGTCGGCCGCAGCGGCTCGGGCAAGAGCACCATGCTGCGCTGCATCAACGGGTTGGAGGACATCCAGGGCGGCACCATCGAGATCTGCGGCCATCAGGTCGGCCGGCCGGGAAGCTGGGACAAGGCGCAGCTCCGCCGCGACGTCGGCATGGTCTTCCAGAGCTACAACCTGTTCCCGCACCTGACGGTCGAGCGCAACATCACGCTGGCGCTCTCGCTCGTGCAGAAGAAGCCGCGCGAGGAGGCGCGCGCCATCGCCGCCCGGGTGCTCGACCAGGTCGGCCTCGCCGACAAGCGCACGGCCTATCCCGAGCAGCTCTCGGGCGGCCAGCAGCAGCGCGTCGCCATCGCCCGCTCCCTGGCGCTGTCGCCGCAGGTCATGCTGTTCGACGAGGTCACGTCGGCGCTCGACCCGGAGCTGACGGTCGAGGTGCTGAAGGTCATGGAGGACCTCTCGCGCGGCGGCATGACGATGATCCTGGTCACCCACGAGATGGGCTTCGCCCGCCGCGTCGCCCACGCCGTCCTCTTCATGCACAAGGGCCGGGT
>JADZBA010000518.1 GCA_020852355.1 Alphaproteobacteria bacterium | reverse complement strand
GCGTCATGGGCGCCGGCGCCGGACAGGTGCTGCTCAAGTCCGCCGGCCTCGTGCCGTCGGGGCGGGTCGTCCTCGCCGGCCTCGGCCCGCTGCTCTACCTCGTCGCCGCGCAGTACCTGCGCGCCGGTGTCGCGATCGCCGCACTGCTGGAGACGACGCCGCGCGGCAATCGCTGGCCCGCCGCCGCGCATCTGCCCGCATTCCTCGCCTCCGACTACTACGCAAAAGGACGCCGGCTTCTGGCCGAGGTGCGCCGGCGGGTGCGTTGGGTCGGCCTCGTGGAGACGCTGCGCGCCGAGGGCTCCGACCGGCTGGAGGCGGTGGCCTTCGGTCGGGCCGGCGAGCGCGAGACGATCCCCGCCGACCTGCTGCTCCTGCACCAGGGCGTGGTGCCGAACGTCAACCTGGCGATGGCCGCGGGCTGCGCGCACGAGTGGGACGAGGCGCAGCTCTGCTTCGTCCCGGTGGTCGACGCGTGGGGCGAGAGCTCGCTGCCGGGCATCGCCATCGCCGGCGACGGTGCGGGCATCGGCGGCGCCGGCAGCGCCGAGCATCGCGGGCGCCTGGCGGCGCTCGCCGCCGCGCACGCGCTCGGCCGTCTCAGCTCCGCCCGCCGCGACTGGGAGGCGCCGCGCCATCGCCGGGCGCTCGCCCGCGCCTTGCGCGGCCGCGGCTTCCTCGACCGGCTGTACCGGCCGCCCGATGCCTTCCGACGTCCGAGCGGCGAGACCATCGTCTGCCGGTGCGAGGAGCTGACGGCGGCGACGCTGGTCGAGACCGCGCGCCAGGGACAGGGCTCGCCCAACCAGCTCAAGGCGTTCCGCCGACCCGGCATGGGCCCCTGCCAGGGCCGCTTCTGCGGCCTGACCGTCACCGAGATGCTGGCCGAGGAGCACGGCACGACGCCGCAGGAGGTCGGCTACTATCGCCTGCGGCCGCCGGTGAAGCCGCTGTCGCTGGCCGAGCTCTCGGCCCTGTCGGCGCCGCCCTCGGCGACCGCGCCGGAGGCGGGGCCGTGACGGAGACGGCCGACGTCGTCATCGTCGGCGGCGGCCTGCACGGTTCGTCCGCCGCCTTCCAGCTCGCCCGGCGCGGCCTGCGCCCGCTGGTGGTGGAGAAGGACTACGTCGCCCGGCACGCCTCGGGCGTGAATGCCGGCGGGGTGCGCCGCCTCGGCCGGCATCCCGCCGAGATCCCGCTGTCGATCGCCTCGATGGAGATGTGGCACGGCATCGCCGACCTGCTCGACGACGATTGCGGCTTCGTCCATTGCGGCCAGGTCAAGGTCGCGGAGAGCGCTGCCGACATGGAGGTGCTGCGCGCCCGCGTCGCCCAGGTGCGCGCATTGGGATTCGATCACGAGGAGCTGATCGACCAGGGGGAGCTGCGCCGGCTGGTCCCGGCGATCTCCGACCATTGCGTCGGCGGCATCGTCAGCCGCGCCGACGGCGCCGCCGACCCGTACCGCACGACCAACGCCTTCCGTCGGAAGGCGGAGTCGCTCGGCGCCCGCTACCGCGAGGGCACGCGGGCGCTCGCCCTGCGGCGCGAGGGCGCGGCGTGGCGGGTCGAGACCGACCGGGGTGCGGTCGTCGCGCCGGTCGTCGTCAACGCGGCCGGCGCCTGGGCCGATCGCATCGCCGCGATGGTGGGCGAGCGCGCCCCGGTCGAGCCCAGCGCCTTCCTGCTGATGATCAGCGCCCGGCTGCCGCGCTTCATCGAACCGGTGCTGGGCGCCACCGCCCGGCCGCTCTCCTTCAAGCAGTTCGCCAACGGCACGGTCCTGATCGGCGGCGGCCAGCGCGGACTGATCGACCGCGACCGCAACTGGACCGCGATCAACTTCCGCGGCCTGGCGAGCAGCGCCCGCACCGTCTTCGACCTGTTCCCGGCGATGCGTGCCGCCACCATCGTGCGGACCTGGGCCGGCATCGAGGGCGTCATGCCGGACCAGATCCCGGTGATCGGGCCGAGCCGGACGGAGGAGGGGATCTTCCACGCCTTCGGCTTCACCGGCCACGGCTTCCAGCTCGGCCCCGTCGTCGGCGCGCTGATGGCCGAGCTGATCACGACCGGGCATACCAACCTGCCCATCGCGCCGTTCTCGATCGGACGGTTCTCCGCGGGCTCGACCTAGCCTCGGCGGCGATCAATCCCCCTTCGCCGCCGCCTTGATCATGTCGGCGGCCTTCTCCGCGATCATGATCGTCGCCGCGTTGGTGTTGCCCGATACCATCACCGGCATCACCGACGCGTCGACGACGCGCAGGCGCTCCAGGCCGTGGACGCGGAGCTGCGGATCGACGACGGCCATCCGGTCGCGGCCCATCTTGCAGCTCCCGACGGGGTGGTAGACCGTCGTGCCGTTGCGCCGCGCGTAGCCGAGCCAGTCCTCGTCGCTCTGCACGGCGTCGCCCGGATGCTTCTCGCCGACACGCCAGCGGGCGAAGGCGGGCGCCTCCATGATCGCGCGCGCCACCTTGAGGGCGGCCACGGTGACCTGCCGGTCCGTCTCGGCGCCGAGATAGTTCGGGCGGATCGCCGGCGCCTCGAGCGGGTCGGGCGACCGGATCGCGACGGTGCCGCGGCTCTCCGGCCGGAGCTGCCAGATGCCCAGCGTGGCACCCGGCTCGTCGTCGAGCCGACCGAGGACGCCGTCCTTGAAGCTGGCCGGCGCGAAGGAGAGCTGGAAGTCGGGCGCCTCGAGGCCGGGCCGGCTGCGGGCGAAGCCGACGCCGTTGCCGGCGGAATAGGTCAGGATGCCGCGGCCGAGCAGCGCGTACTTGGCCGCCTCGACGGCGAGCCGCCAGCCGCGGCCCTTCTCGTTGATCGTCGTCACCCCGCGCATGCGGTGCACGATGCGGCTGACGAAATGGTCGTGGAGGTTGCGACCGACTCCGGGAAGCTCGTGGATCACCGGGATCCCGTGCTCCTGCAGCAGGGCGCCCGGACCGATGCCGGACACCTGGAGCAGCTGCGGCGTGTTGATCGACCCGCCGGAGAGGATGACCTCGCGGCGGGCGCGTGCCGTGACCTCGCGCCCGCCCTGGCGGAAGGCGATGCCGACCGCCGTCCACTTCTCCATGACGACGCCGGTCGCCATGGCTCCGGTCTCGACCTCGAGGTTGGGACGCTGCATCGCCGGCTTGAGGTAGGCGCGCGCGGTCGAGGCGCGAAACCGGCCGCGGCGGGTCTGCTGGTAGTAGCCCACGCCCTCCTGCTCGGCCCCGTTGGTGTCGGGGTTGTAGGGCAGCCCGACTTCCTGGCCGGCCTGCACGAAGGCGCGCGTGAGGACATGGTGATCGGGGAACTCGTCGACGGTCAGCGGGCCTTCGCGGCCGCGATACGCGGGATCCCCCGACGCCTTGCTCTCGGCCTTCTTGAAGTAGGGCAGGACCTCTTCGTACGACCAGCCGCGATTGCCGATCTGCGCCCAGGAATCGTAATCCTGCCGCTGGCCGCGCACGTAGATGAGACCGTTGATCGAGCTCGACCCGCCCAGCACCCGGCCGCGCGGGAACAGCATCGCGCGGTTGTTGGTGCCCGGTTCGGGCTCGGTGCGATAGACCCAGTTGACGCGCTTGTCGTCGAGCAGCTTCATGAAGCCGGCGGGAACGTGGATCCAGGGTAGCCGGTCCTTCGGCCCCGCCTCCAGGAGCAGCACCGTGACCGACGGATCCTCGGTCAGCCGGTTCGCCAGCACGCAGCCGGCGGATCCCGCCCCAACGATGACGTAGTCGAACTCCATGCCCTTCCCCCGCCCGACCCTCTCTACCCTCGGTGCCGCGATCCTAGCGGCACTCGCCTCGATCGGACCAGGGGCGGCCGCCGATTCCGCCGGCTGGTACGGACGCCTCGACGTCGGCTGGGAACGCGCGACCGATGCGCGCTTCCGCGACTGGAACTGCGGCGGCACCGATCCGGCGGCGATTCCGCTCTATGGCTGCCTCGCGCGGGCCGCGGGCGACTTCGGGCGCTCGGTCGCGCTCGCGGGCGGGATCGGCTATCGCCTCTCCGGGCTCTTCCGCGTGGATGCGACGCTGGGCTGGCGTCCCGGCTTCCGCTTCGACGGCCAGGCCGACTTCCCGGTCGCGGGCGACCAGTCGGTGCGCGGCGACGTCTCCGCGCTGACCGGCCTCGTCACCGGCTATGTCGATCTGGCGCCGCTCGTCCCGATCGATCTCGGCCGCTTCCGGCCGTTCGTCGGGGCCGGCGTCGGCATCTCGCGCAACCGCCTCGACCGGACGACGCTGAGCTTCCCGACGATCCCGCAGCAGGTGACGACCCCCGGCGGCACGACCACGAGCTTCGCCTGGACGGTGGCGGCCGGCACCGGCATCATTCTCGATGACGGGCTGACGCTGGAGATCGCCTATCGCTACACCGATCTCGGCCGGGTCGAGACCGAACGCGGCTATGCGGTGCGGCAACGGCCGAGCGGCACCATCCTGCTGCCGATCGACGGGACGCGTGCCGACCTGCGCAGCCACGGCGTTTCGGTCGGCCTGCGCTACGCGTTCTGATCATGGCCGCCGCGGCACCCGCGACGATCCCGGACCTGTCGGATCCCGCACTCGACCAGCCGGCCTATGACGGAGCGGTCCGCAGCTACGTCATCGCCGGGACGCCAAGCGCGGGCGGCACCCTTCTCGCCCGGATCCTCGTCGGCGTCGGCACCATGGGGGTGCCGGGCCATTATTTCCAGGGGCGGGAACGGGTACCGGCGCTGGCGGCGCGCTTGGGCGTCCGGCGCGGCGTGAACCAGATCGACATCCGCGCCTATGTCGCGGCGCTGCTTCGTCATCGCACGACGCCCAACGGCGTGTTCGGCACGGTCCTGGAGTTCGAGCAGCTGCGTACGGTTCTCGCCGAGGAACCCGTCCGCGCCCTGCTGCGCCGGAGCCGCTTCGTCTGGGTGCGCCGGCGCGACCGGATCGGCCAGGCCCTCGCTGCCATCCTGGCGACCGCGCCACCCGGGCGCCGTGCCGGAGGGCAGGCACATGCGCCGACCTTCCTGCCTACGGAGATCGATCATGCGCTCGGCGTCATCGCGGCGCAGGATCGCTCGTGGCGCCTCTTCTTCGAGCAGGGCGGGTTCGCGCCGCTGGAGATCTGGCACGAGGACATGCTCGCCGATCCGGCGTCGGCGTGCCGCTCGGCATGCGCGCTGATGGGGGAGAGACCGTCGCGCGCGATCGGCCTCCAGGACAGGTTCCGGGGCTCGCGCCACGAGCGCGTCGTCGAGGACCTGCGTCGGCGCTACGTCGAATCGCTGCGATGGTAGCCGGCGGCGGCAGGGGCGTGGCGCCACCCGGCCGGTTTCACCCGCTGGTCGCCGCAGCCTTCGACCAGGTACCCTTCGACGGCCAGCCCCGCTGCTACTTCCTGGCGACGGCCCATCGCTGCGGCAGCCACCTCCTGGCGGACCTGCTGACCGCGACCGGCGAGATGGGCGTGCCCGCGGAATACTTCAACATCTTCCACGTCGCGGAGCCGATGGCACGCCGCCTCGATCTCGGCTACCCGCTCGGCGTCGAACGCTACCTCGAGGCGGTGATCCGGCTGCGTACCACGCCGAACGGCGTGTTCGGGGCGAAGGCCCACGGCGACCAGATCCGCCATTTCCTCCCGGCGCCCGCCACGCGCCGGCTGCTCGCCCGCTCCAGGTTCGTGCGGCTGCGGCGGCGGGATGCCGTCGCCCAGGCCATCTCGTTCGACCTGGCGCTGCAGACCAATGCCTGGCTGGAGACCCGGCAATCCGTCGACCGGTCGCGGCCCCGGCTCGATACGACGTTCATCGCGTGGAGGATCGACCGGCTGCTCGCCCGGATCGCCGCCGCCGACCAGCTCTGGGACAACCTCTTCGACGCCAACGGCGTGACGCCGCTGGAGCTCTGGTACGAGGATCTCCTGGCCGATCCGGACACCGCATGCCGGGCGGTATGCGCGCTCGTCGGGGTGAAGCCGCGGGAACGCTTCGAGCTTTCGCAGTCGCGCTTCCTTCGCCAGGACGACCCGCAGAAGGCCGAGTGGCGCGAGCGCTATCTCGCGTCGTTGCGCTGCTGAGCCGTCTGCGGCCACGGGAGGATGCGCAGGGCCGGCCATTGCTCGCGCCAGCGGGCGGTCTTCGCGGCATAGACCGATGCGCTCGCGAGCACCGGGTTGGGACGGACGGTCAGGTCCAGCAGGTCGTCGAGGCCGAAGGGAGCACAGATCTCGAAGGCTCCGGCGCGCCGCCGCACGCCGATCGCGGTCGCGGTCGTGGGATAGGTGGCGATCGCCGCGGCGGACGAGCCGTAGGGCGGACAGGGGCGGCCGAACCGGCGTTCGTACCAGAGATGGACCCGCGCCTGGTTCTTGACGTCGAGGCCGGTCGGCAGATCGCCGAGGAGGGACGCGACGTGTTCTGCGCAGCCGCGTTCCGCCGCTTCCGAAAGGTCGGCCGGGTCATGGTAGACGACGTCGAGATCCTTGATGCCGTGGCCGGCCGGCCGGCCGGCGGCCCGGTTCCACACGCTCTGGGCGACGGCGCCGGCGACGATCCAGGCGTCGGGCAGGGCCGCAGTCTCCAGCTGTCGCAGCGCGACGGCGAGCCAGGGAGTGTCCTCGATCGCCGCTTCCAGGCGCTGGTCGGCCCGCAGCGGCATCACCGGGCCGTCGTCAGCGCGGGCGCGCCACCATCAGGGCGACGCCGCCGACCAGGGCGGCCGCACCGGCGATGATGTACCACATGGTCGCGTCGGTGAACCGGCCGGTCAGCGTGTTCACCACCTGGTCGACCGGGGCCTGTGATGCGCGCCAGGCGAACGCCAGGAGAAGCGCTCCGACGCAGAGGAGCACGATGCCGAGAATGCCGCTGGAACGCATGTTCCGACTCCTGTCTTGCGAGCGGGCAGAACGTGCGGACGGCCATTTGGTTCCCCGCAATCATGCTCGGACGGGCAGGGCGAACGCCTCGTGGTAGGCGGTCTGGATCATGCCGCCCGTGACGGGCCCGCCGCCGGCGACATGGATCATGTCGCTGACCACCGCCGCGCCGAGCCCGTGCCGCGGGGTCGGCATCGGGGCGTAGGGTGGGACAGCAGGGGGTCGTGCTGGGCATGCTGGGCGACGGCCGCGGTCGCGAGCGCGGCGCCGCCGGCGGCGCCCAGGAACGCGCGTCGACCGAGGGCGGCGGGCAGGGACATGGCGGCGGCCTCCGAGGTTCCGGGCTCACCCGAGGATAGCCGCGGCCGGGGAGGGCGGCCACCAGTCTGCGGGCGCCAGTCCGAGAATCCCCCTGAAATCCCCGGGGCGATGGCCTATATTCCCCGGGACAGCTCGTCTTGGGTTCGCCTCGTCCTTTCGCCCGCGCGAGTCCCGACCCGGTCCATCTCCAAAACGATCGTTGCCGCGCGTGCGAGCGGCGGTGAATCAGCTGCGAGCTGGAGCGCAGTCCGCAAGGCAAGGTGGCGGCGGTCGACCTTAAGGCTGTATGAGTTGCGCGTGATCGCCGCCGCGCGGTCCCGCTTCATTGTCCGTATCACCCGTCGAGGAGGCTTCGTGTCGAAGGAAGACCTGATCCAGTTCGAGGGCGTCGTCCTCGAGATGCTGCCGGAGTTCCGCTTTCGGGTCCGGCTCGACAGCGGGCACGAGGTGCTCGCCTACACCGGCGGCAAGATGCGCAAGCATCGCATCCGTATCCTGGCCGGCGACCGCGTCACCGTCGAGATGACGCCCTACGACCTGACGAAGGGGCGCATCACGTTCCGGCACAAGGACGAACGGGCGCCTGCGATCGGCGCGCCGCCGCGTCGCCCGCAGTTCCAGCGCCGCCGCTGACGCGTTCGCCGACTGTTCCCGACTCCCGTGCGGACGGCGGGCGGCGACGGGCGGTCCAGCCGGCGGGCCGCCACCGCGGCGTCGGCATCAGCGCCCCGCCGCAGCCATCCGGAGAGAACGAAGCGCGATCTGCGCGTGGGCGTTTCGCGCGCTCTCATGGGTCGCCCCGACCTCCAGGGAGAGCTCGAGCCGGCGGCCGTCGACCGGGGCCGCGAGCGTCGCGCGATGCCAGCCGACCGATCCCGCTTCGACGACCCATGTCGCCGCTTCGTTCGTCCCCGCGCGTAGCGTGACCCGGCAGGGCGCCGAACCGG
>JADZBA010000517.1 GCA_020852355.1 Alphaproteobacteria bacterium | reverse complement strand
TCTTCGACGCCGCGACGCGGTTCTACGGCGGCAACGCCATCGTCGGCGGCGGCCTGCCGCTGGCGGTCGGCCTGGCGCTGGCCGACCGCATGCGCGGCCTGCCGCGCGTGACCGCCTGCTTCTTTGGCGAGGGTGCCGTGGCCGAGGGCGAGTTCCACGAGAGCATGAATCTCGCCGCCCTGTGGCGCCTGCCGGTCCTGTTCATGTGCGAGAACAACCTCTACGCCATGGGAACGGCGCTGGCGATCTCGGAGTCCGAGACCGACATCCACCTCAAGGCCCAGGGCTACCGCATCAGGTCCGAAGCGGTCGACGGCATGGACGTCGTGGCGGTCGAGGCCGCCGCGCGGCGGGCGGTCGCCGCGATCCGCGCCGGCGAAGGCCCCGTCTTCCTGGAGTGCCGGACCTACCGCTTCCGCGCGCATTCGATGTTCGATGCCCAGCTCTACCGCTCCAAGGACGAGATCGAGAGCTGGAAGAGCCGCTGCCCGATCGAGCGCCTCGCGGCCTGGGCGCTCGCCAGCGGATCGCTGCATCCCGGGGACGTCGGCGGGATCGAGAGCGAGGTCGCGGCCGAGGTCGCCGCCGCGGTGGCGTTCGCCGAGGGCGGATCGTGGGAGCCGCTCGAGGATCTCGGCCGCGACGTCTACACGCCGAGGGCGGTCGCATGACGGGGGCGCCGGGAACCACCTACCGCGAGGCGGTGCGCGCGGCGATCCGCGAGGCGATGCAGCGCGACGATCGCGTCTTCCTGATGGGCGAGGATGTCGGGCGCTACGGCGGCTGCTACGCCGTCAGCAAGGGGCTGCTCGACGAGTTCGGCCCGGAGCGCATCCGCGACACCCCCTTGTCGGAATCGGGTTTCGTCGGGGCGGGCATCGGCGCCGCGCTGGGCGGCATGCGGCCCATCGTCGAGGTGATGACGGTCAACTTCAGCATGCTCTGCCTCGACCAGATCCTGAACAGCGCCGCCACCATCCGCCACATGTCGGGCGGCCAGTTCTCGGTGCCCCTGGTGATCCGCATGGCGACCGGTGCCGGCCGGCAGCTCGCCGCCCAGCATTCGCACAGCCTGGAGAACATCTATGCCCACATCCCCGGCATCCGCGTCGTCGCACCGGCCACCATCGCCGATGCCCGCGGCATGCTGTGGACTGCGCTGCAGGATCCCGACCCGGTCGTGATCTTCGAGCATGTCATGCTCTACAACGCCGCCGGCGAGCTGGACGGCGAAGCGGGCGCGGTCGACATCGACCGCGCCGCCGTCCGGCGCCCGGGCCGCGACGTCTCCCTCATCACCTACGGCGGCTCGCTCGGCAAGACCCTGGCGGCCGCCGACGAGCTCGCCGGCCTCGGCATCGAGGCGGAGGTCATCGATCTCAGGACCCTGCGGCCGCTCGACGACGCCACGATCATGGCCTCGGTGCGGCGCACGCGGCGGGCGGTCATCGTCGACGAAGGCTGGCGCACCGGCAGCCTCGCAGCGGAGATCGGCAGCCGGATCGTCGAGCAGTGCTTCTGGTCGCTCGACGCGCCGATCGAGCGCGTGTGCAGCGCCGAGGTGCCGATCCCCTATCCCCGCCATCTCGAGGAGGCGGCACTGCCGCAGCCGGCCGCGATCGTGGCGGCGGCGCGCGCGGCGACGGGGCGCTGATGGGTGTCTTCCGCATGCCCTCGCTGGGTGCCGACATGGAGGCCGGCAAGCTGGTCGAGTGGCTGAAGCGGGCGGGCGACGCCATCGCGGCCGGCGACGTCATCGCCGTCGTCGAGACGCAGAAGGGTGCCATCGAGGTCGAGGCGTTCGAGAGCGGCATCGTCGAATCCCACCTCGTGGCGGTCGGGCAGACCGTCCCGGTGGGCACGCCGCTCGCCATGATCCGCGGCGAGGGCACGGCGGCCGCGCCGGCCGCCGGGCCGGCCGCGGTACCCGTGCCGCAGATCGCACCATCGCCGGCGGCCCCGCCCCTGTCCGGCGCGCCGCAGCCGCCGGCATTCCGCGCGTCGCCGGCGGCGCGCCGCTTCGCGGCCGAGCACGCCATCGAGCTCACCGGAATGCGCGGCAGCGGACCCGACGGCGCCATCGTCTTCGTCGATGTGGAGCAGGCTCTGCAGGGACGGCGCGACGCGGCACCGGCCGCGCCGCCACGGCCGCCACCGACCGCGGCCGGGCCGCCCGCCACCGGGATGGCGGCCATGCGCCAGGCGATCGCCGCCGCGATGGAACGCTCCAAGCGCGAGATCCCGCACTACTACGTGGCGCACGCCGCCGACGTCACCGCGGCCTTCGACGCGCTCGCCGCCTTCAACGCGACGCGGGCACCCCGGGACCGCGTCCTGTTCGGCGCCGCCCTTCTCGGCGCCGTCGCCAGGGCGCTCGCACGGTTCCCCGAGTTCAACGGCTTCCACCGTGGCGGGGCGTTCGAGCCGGCGCCTCGCATCCATGTCGGCATGGCGATCGCCCTGCGCGGCGGCGGCCTGGTCGCGCCGGCGATCCACGACGCCGACAAGCTGGCCCTGCCCGACCTCATGCGCGCCATGCACGACCTCGCCGATCGGGTGCGTGCCGGCCGCTTCCGCAGCTCGGAGATCGCCGACCCCACCATCACCCTCACCAGTCTCGGCGAGCGCGGCGTCGACGCCGTGCTGGGCGTCATCTATCCGCCGCAGGTCGCCATCGTCGGCGCGGGTACGCCGGCGCTGCGGCCCTGGGTCGTCGACGGCGCCGTCGTCGCCCGCCGGCTCTGCCGGCTCACCCTCGCGGCCGACCACCGCGTCAGCGACGGCCATCGCGGGGCATTGTTCCTCGCGGAGGTCGCACGCCTGGCCGAGAATCCGGAGCTGCCATGACCAGGGACGAGATCACGGCCGTGCTGTTCGAGGAGATCGGCAACGTCGCGCCCGAGGTCGACCTGCGGTCCGTGCCCGACGGCG
Organism: Alphaproteobacteria bacterium; assembly: GCA_020852355.1. GTDB lineage: Bacteria > Pseudomonadota > Alphaproteobacteria > ATCC43930 > Allostellaceae > Allostella. The sequence goes on along the minus strand of JADZBA010000517.1, from coordinate 778 downwards.
CCGACCTGCGCGACGCGCTCGACATCGACTCGATCGGCTTCCTCAACCTGATGATCGCGCTCGACGCGCGGCTGGGCATCGCCGTGCCCGAGGCCGACTACCCGCGCCTGCGCACCATCCGCGGCGCGGTCGAGTATCTCTGCGGCCGCGGCACCGCGGCATAGCGCTTCCGGGACGCTGACCGGACGCACCCGGCAATGCCGGGTGCGCCCAGTCGCCGGACGACGACTACTTCCCCATGTACCAGGCGTCGGCGTAGAGGCCGCCACCGATCGCGCCGAGCAGCTTCATCCCGCCCCGGAGCAGGCCGTAGCCGCCCTGGGCCATGCCGCCTTCCGCGCCGCCCATCATCATGCTCTCGCCGGCGACCGCGCGCATGCCCATGCCGCCCGCCCAGGCGCCGCCGGCCCCGGCCCCGGCGCTGCCGCCCGATGCCCAGGCGATCACCGGAATGATGAGGCCGTCGGTGACGACGATGGCGACCATGGTCCCGCCGATCACGCCGGCGGTCACCGCCAGCGCACGGTAGGCGTCGAAGCCGGAGCTCGCGGCCGGTGCCTGCGTCTGCGCCACGGCAGGTGCCGACGCCATGGTCGCGCAGATCAGGCCGGCCGCGGCCAATGTCTTCAGCGTCCTCATGCGATCCTCCCCAGATTGGAGCCGCCGGCAGTCGGCAGCTGCCGAGCCGGCCTGCACTGGACGGCCGACCGACTCTCCGCCCGGAGATTGCGCCGCATGGGGGACCTAGGCAATGGCAAGTCCTCGCCAAGAGTGCGTG
>JADZBA010000516.1 GCA_020852355.1 Alphaproteobacteria bacterium | reverse complement strand
TGGACAAGACGCTCGACGGGCAGAAGACCGCTGCCGCGCTGATCGGCCGGTTGAAGCGCGACTGTGACGCGCTGCGCTGCGAGATCGACGTCCTGCGCAGGGAGATCGCCCGGCGCGACGCCGGCCCCCGCGGGAAGGAGCGCGGCGCCGCGGCATCGGTTAAGCCCCGCAAGACCGCCGGCGCCAGGACGGCGAGGGCCCGGGCGCCCGAGTAGCCGACCGCCCTCAGAGGCGCTGCCGGTTGCGCTGCCGCAGCCGCTCGACCGCGGCGGCGTCGCGTCGGCCGGACCGCCGATCCGCCCGCTCGGCCGCCGCCGCCCGCGCGACGTTGCGCCGCATGCGGCGACGCCACAGCCAGGAGCGGACGGCACGGACGAGGCGGCGCAGCAGCGAATCACCCGCGGCGGACGTCGGCGGCGCGGCCCGCGGTCACGGCGCGCCCATCACGTCGTCGAGGCCGAGCACCACGATCCGGCGCGTCCCGTCCCTCGCCCACTCGCCGCGGTCGAACTTGGCGCTCGCCACCTCGCCGATGGTCGTGCGGAAGCGCTCGGCGGCCGCGGCCATCTCGTCCTCGCTCGTCGCCAGCCCGCCGCCGGTCGCGTCCGTGACCAGCCAGTCGAGCGCCCCGTGCAGGACGCGGCACGACACCAGGTCGCGCGGATCGGCCGGCACGACATGGGCGCGGAAGTTCATCGCCGGCTGGCCCTGCCAGTCCGCCATGTAGAGCGGCGGCTCGGGATCGATGCGCAGGGGCAAGGGCAACCCTCCTTCGTCCGCGGCCCGCCATCCTACCCCCGGCGCACGCCGGCCGCCCCGCGCAATCTCCGCTCCCGGCTCCGCGTCGCCGCGCCGGCGCCGGTCAGGAGAGGAACACCCCCTTGCCGCTCGTCTGCCTGTCGAACAGCCGGTAGGCCTCGTCGGCCTGCGCCAGGGTCCAGCGATCGGTGAAGAGGTGGTCGACGTCGATGCCGCGATCGGCGACGTAGGTGGCGCACTCCGCCTGGCCGATGGTCGAGAAGGTCCACGAGCCGATGATGGTCACCTGGCGGCGCAGCATGTCCGGGCTGACCTGCAGCGACACCTCGCCGCCCTCGCCGACGAAGCACGCCTTGCCCCAGGTGCGCACCGACTGCACCGCCTGCCGCCGGGCGGCCGGCGACGACGAGGCCTCCAGCGTCGCGTGCGCGCCGAGCCCGTGGGTGGCCTCGCGGATCGCCGCCGGCACGTCCGTCACGGCGGTCGGGTCGATGAGCAGGTCGGCGCCGAACGCCTTCGCCCGCTGCAGCCGCTCCGCGCTGATGTCGAGCGCGATCACCCGGGCGCCCATCGATGCCGCGAGCTGGGTGGCCGACAGGCCGACCGGCCCCTGGCCGAAGATGGCGATCGTCTGGTCGGCGGTCAGCTCCAGCCGCCGCAGCGCGCCCCAGGCCGTGCCGGTGCCGCACGAGATGGCGGCACCCGTCGCGAACGACAGCGCGTCGGGCAGCGCGACCAGGGTCTGCGCTGGGCATTTCATGTAGGGCGCATGGGCGCCGTGGCCGGTGATGCCGTAGACCTCGGCCACCCCCTCGACGCAGAGCTGCATCCAGCCGGTCGAGCAGTGCGGGCAGACGCCGCAGCCGCGATAGTGATGCACCATCACCCGCTGGCCGACGCGGGCCCGCCGCTCGCCGACGCCCGCCCCCACCGCGACCACGACCCCGCACGGCTCGTGGCCGGCGATGACGGCGCCGCCCTTGCCGACGCCGAGCGCCTTCGCCGCCTCGCCCGGGGCGGCGCGGTACAGCTTGAGATCGCTGCCGCACATGCCGGACGCCTTGATCTCCAGCACCACCTCGCCCGGGCCCGGCGTCGGGTCGGCGAATTCCTGGAACTCGATCGTGCGGTTGCCGGTGAATACGACGCCCTTCATCGCGCTTCCTCCATCGCCGGCGGCACCCTTCCGCAGGGCGGCTTTCCCGATCGATCCGGTGATTCTAGCATCGAAGGCGCGGGCCGCGGCAGGTCGGCATCGGAGAGGAAGAAGGGATGAAGCTGCATCCGCAGATCGAGCAGGCGCTGCAGAAGCTGGCCGCCGCCGGCCTGCCGGCGATCGAGACGCTGACGCCGGCCGAAGGGCGCCTGCAGATGGCCGCCGTGATCCGCGCCCGCGGCAGCGTGCCCGAGCCGATCCGCCGGGCCGAGGCGCACGCGGCGCCGGGGCCGGCCGGGGACATTCCGCTGCGCGTCTACTGGCCGGATGCGGAAGGACCGCTCGCCGCGATCGTCTATTTCCACGGCGGCGGCCACGTCATCGGCGACCTCGACACCCACGACGTGATCTGCCGCAATCTCTGCGCCGGCGCCGGGGCGCTGGTCGTCTCCGTCGACTACCGCATGGGGCCGGAGCACCGCTTCCCGGCGGCGGTCGAGGATTCCTGGGCGGCGCTGCGCTGGGTGGCCGACGCCGCGGCCGGGCTCGGCGCCGACCCGGCCCGCATTGCGGTCTGCGGCGACAGCGCCGGCGGCAACCTCGCCGCCGTCGTGGCATTGCTGGCGCGCGACGCCGGCGCGCCGGCGATCCGCCGGCAGGTGCTGATCTATCCGGTCGCGGACTACGCCCTGGTCGGCGACAGCTATGCCCGCTTCGACAGCGGCTACGGCCCGCTCACGCGCGGCGCCATGGAGTGGTTCCGTGGCCACTACCTGCGCACGGCCGCCGATGCCGACGACTGGCGCGCCTCGCCGATCCGCGCGCCGAGCCTCGCGGGGGTGGCGCCCGCGCTGTTCGTGGTCGCCGGCTGCGACGTGCTGCACGACGACAGCGTCCGCTACGCCGCCGCGCTGCGCGCCGCCGGCGTGCCCGTCGACTACCGGCTCTATTCCGGCATGATCCACGGCTTCTTCGGCATGACCCCGATGATCGACGACGCCACCGACGCGCAGGGCTACGTCACCGCGGCGCTGCGGCGCGCGCTCGCCTGAGGGCCGCCGGACGTTCGCGATGGGCGCCTCGGCCCGTCGCGGCTATAGTCGCATCCTATACTCGCGAGCGGCCCGGACCGGGGGCAACGCCATGGCGACGTTCGGTACCAACGGCGCAGATTTCTTCACCGGCACCGACGGCGCCGACGAATATTTCGCGCTCGGCGGCGACGACATCGCGACCGGGTTCGGAGGCGAGGACACCTTCTTCCTCGGCAGCGGCAGCGACTTGGCGGTCGGCGGGACCGGCAACGACTTCCTGGTGGGCGAGACCGGCAACGACACGCTACGCGGCGAGGACGGCAACGATTCCCTGTTCGGCGGCACCAACACGGACAACAACGCCAGCGCCGACGACCAGCTCGACGGCGGCAACGGCAACGACCTGCTGCTCGGCGGCGACGGCAACGACGTGCTCCGCGGCGAGGCCGGCGACGACGACGCCAACGGCAACACCGGGAACGACCTCGTCTATGGCGGGGACGGCCGCGACTTCGCGCGCGGCGGCCAGGGCATCGACACCGTCTACGGTGACGACGGCGACGACTGGCACGTCAACGGCAACATCGGCAACGACGTCGTCTTCGGCGGCGAGGGGAACGACACGATCTTCGGCGGCCAGGGCTACGACCATCTCTTCGGCGGCCCAGGCGACGATCTCCTGCGCCTCGATGTCGGGGGCGGCTCGATCGACGGCGACGAGGGCGACGACACCATCTTCGGCAGCCTCGATGCCGATCTGAATTTTCTCGACGGCGGCGACGGCGGTGACCTGATGTACGGAAGCCCGGGCCAGGATGGTTTCCAGGGACGTACGGGCGACGACACGATGAGCGGCGGCGTCGGTGCCGACGGGCTCGAAATCACCTCGAACAGCGGCGTTGACGTCTTCCTCGATTTCGAAGGGGCGGGACAGCCGGGTGGTGACTACATCTACGTGGCGACCAGGATCAACGGCCTGTCGATCCCCGATTTCGCCGCGCTGCAGGCGCGGATGTCGATCTTCGCCACGCCGCAGGGCAGCGGAACCCTGATCGACTTCGGGCAGGGCAACGAGCTGCTGCTCTACGGGGTGCCGCTCGGCACCCTGGGCAAGGACGATTTCATCTTCGACCCGACGCTCGCCTGAGGGCTGACGTCCGTTCCCGATAGGCGCCCCGGCCCGTCGCGGCGATAGTCGCACCCGATACTCGCGAGCGGCCCGTACCGGGGGGCGGCGCCATGGCGACGTTCGGTAAGCCTCCGGTGAGAGCCGCGGGTTAGGTGGTCTTCGGCTTCCTGGTGGCTGGCTTTCTGGCCCAACGCTTTGCCAGGGAGGCGAGTGTGGCGGCGATATGCTCTGCATCGACGCGTGCCGGATCGAAGTCCGGTGGCAGCCAGTTGGCGGCTTCCTCATGGCGCTCGTGCTTGGGATCTCGGCTGACCTCAAGGAGATCGGCATACCCCCACGGGCCGCCGCTGTCTTCGGGCGGGCATCGGCCGATGGCCTCGATGAGACGCGGATAGGCGACGCCGGGGACGGCCTCGAGGATACGCTCGACCTTGACCGTGTGTTCCCAGCCGTCGCCGAAGTCGTAGAGGTACTTGAGCGTCTTGACGCCGCAGTCTTCGAGGACGTCGATGAGGCGCGCCTTGGCAGCGTTCAGCGGGCCGTCATCCCAGTCCGGCGAGGGTGCTCCCCAGCCGGTGTCCCGGGCGCGGATCTCGTAGAGATGCGAGTTCGTCCACCCCAACGCAGCTTGGAGAGCAAGGTGCAGCCGGTCGAGCCGGATGTCGAGCGGCACCTCGATCCGGCGCAGAACCTGCGGCTCGACGTCGTCGAGAGTGATCTTGAGGCGCGCGATGTGATCGGCGGTCATGCTGCCAGAATAGCGGCGTGCGGGTTTCTGGACCAGTTCCACGGCAGCAAATCGTCCAGCCGATGAGCCGGCTGCCCGGCGATGCGGCCGAGCACGTCGGCGAGCCAGGCCTGCGGGTCGACGTCGTTGAGCTCGGCGGTGCCGATGAGGCTGTAGATGACGGTGGCTCGCTCGGCGCCGCGGTCTGATCCGGCGAAGAGCCAAGCCTTGCGGCCCAGCGCCACCCCGGGATGGGGTCCGGGGGGGGGGTCAGGCGCGGTTCTTGAAGCGCCAGGACTCGTTGCCGGTCTCGATGATGTCGCAGTGATGGGTCAACCGGTCGAGCAACGCGGTGGTCATCTTGGCGTCGCCGAACACCGACGGCCACTCGGCGAAGGTCAGGTTGGTGGTGACGATGATCGAGGTTCGCTCGTAGAGGCGGCTGAGCAGATGGAAGAGGAGCCGGCCGCCGGATTGGGCGACGGGCAGGTAGCCGAGTTCGTCGAGCACGAGGAAGTCGACCCGAGCGAGCCGGTCGGCGATGCGCCCCTGACGGCCGGCCCGGGCCTCGGCCTAAGCAGCGATTCGTAGGTTGTCACACGGATGAGCTTTCATGCGCTCACGGTTCATGTCGATGACGCTCTGATGGATGGCAGCTTCGAGCTGTTGGGCATCTGCGAAGGTCCTGTGGGCGAGGTGATGACGCTTCAGGTCGCGCCAGGCGAGCTCGATGTCGTTGAGTTCGGGCGCGTAGCGCGGCAGCCACTCGACGGTGAGCCAGGGCCTCTGGCGGAGCGCCTGGGTCGATCCTCGGAATCCCGGGCTGCCGATCTGGCGTCCTCTGCTCCGATGAAACAGAAGCCGTTGATCATCGGATCGACGCGTTCGATGCGATCGATGAGGGCGCCGAGGACTTCCACCGGCCCCAGCGACCGTCGGGCGTAGGCGTCCGCGAGCTGGCCTGCGGTCAGGCGCCAGATCTCCGTCGGTCGAGCGCCGGGATCGCTCGC
>JADZBA010000515.1 GCA_020852355.1 Alphaproteobacteria bacterium | reverse complement strand
GGCAACGACGTGGAATGGCGCATCCGCAAGCATCGCGAGAAGACGCGGCCGCGGCCGGCGGGCCAGCGCTTCTCGCGCCTGCCCGACCTGATCTGCGAGCAGGGCCGCTTCGGCCAGAAGACCGGTGCCGGCTGGTACCGCTACGAGAAGGGCGACCGCACCCCCCGTCCCGACCCGGAGATCGAGCGGCTGATCGTCGAGAGCTCGAAGGCGGCGGGCATCGCCCGGCGCTCGATCGGGACCGAGGAGATCGTGCGGCGCTGCCTGCTGCCGCTGATCAACGAAGGCGCGAAGATCCTGGAGGAAGGGCTGGCGCTGAGGCCGGGCGACATCGACGTCATCTGGGTCTACGGCTACGGCTTCCCGAACTGGAAGGGCGGGCCGATGTTCCAGGCGGACGCGATCGGCGTCGGCGAGGTGCTGGCGCAGCTCCGGGCGCTGCAGGATGCCCAGGGCGGCTTCTGGAAGCCGGCCGGGCTGATCGAGACCCTGGCCGCCGAGGGGCGCGCCTTCGCGAGCCTGAAGGCAGGGTGAGCCGCCCGCACGGCCCTGCGATCACCAACGTCCACCGATCGAGCGGGCCAGGGGCACCTTGCCGCCGTCCCGCCCGCGCCGTAGGAACAACGGCACCATCAGGAGGAGGCCGTCATGGCCCGTGAAGCCGTCATCGTCTCGACCGCGCGCACCCCGATCGGCAAGGCGTTCCGCGGCGCCTTCAACAAGACCCACGGCACGGAGATGACCGGCCACGTCCTGCGCCATGCCGTCGAGCGCGCCGGGGTCGACCCGGCCGAGGTCGAGGACGTCATCATCGGCTGCGGCTTCCCGGAAGGGGCGACCGGCTTCAACGTCGCGCGCAACGGCGCGATCCGCGCCGGCCTGCCGGTCACGACCGCGGGCACGACCGTCAACCGCTTCTGCTCCTCCGGCCTGCAGGCGATCGCGATGGCGGCCCAGCGCGTCATCGTCGACGGCGCGCCGGTGATGGCGGCAGGCGGCGTCGAGTCGATCAGCCTCGTGCAGCCCAACATGAACAAGGCGCATCTGCGCGACGACTGGGTGATGCAGCACAAGCCCGAGCTCTTCATGAGCATGATCGAGACGGCCGAGGTCGTCGGCGAGCGCTACCAGGTGTCGCGCGAGGTCCAGGACGAGTACGCGCTGATCAGCCAGCAGCGCACCGCCGCCGCCCAGAAGGCCGGCCGCTTCGACCAGGAGATCGTGCCGCTGGCGACCGTGATGGAAAAGGTCGACAAGGCGACCGAGCGCAAGTGGGACGAGCCCGTCACGCTGACCAGGGACGAGGGCAACCGGGCCGACACCACGCTGGCCGGCCTCTCCGCGCTCAAGCCCGTGTTCAGCGAGCAGGGCCGCATCACCGCGGGCAACGCCAGCCAGCTGTCCGACGGCGCCTCGGCGGTGATCGTGATGGACGCGCGGCTGGCGGAGAAGCGCGGCCTGCAGCCGCTCGGCATCTATCGCGGCCTCGTGGTGGCCGGATGCGAGCCCGACGAGATGGGCATCGGCCCGGTCTTCGCGGTGCCGAAGCTGCTGGAGCGCCACGGCCTGAAGATGGACGATATCGACCTGTGGGAGCTGAACGAGGCGTTCGCCGTGCAGGTCGTCTACTGCCGCGACCGGCTGGGCATTCCCATGGAGCGCCTCAACGTCGACGGCGGCTCGATCTCGATCGGCCATCCCTACGGCATGTCGGGCGCGCGCATGGTCGGGCACGCCCTGATCGAAGGCAAGCGGCGCGGGGCCAAGCGCGTCGTGGTCACCATGTGCGTCGGCGGCGGCATGGGTGCCGCAGGACTGTTCGAGGTGGCGTGACCACCCTCCCCGTCCGCGCCCTGCTGCTGGGCGAGCGGATCGAGCGCGGTCGGCGCGAATCCGACCGGCCGATCGCCGCCTCGCCGGTGGTGCTGTCGGTGGGCGGCGGCCAGGCGGTGCTGTTCCGCTACGGCGCGGTAGTGCTGTTCGGCGTGGCGCCCGAGGACGAGGCGCCCTTCCTCGCCGGCCTGGGCGACCAGATCGTCGACGCGGTGACGCCGCCCGAGGAGGAGCGGGTGACGGTCGCCGTCGACCCCGCGGCGGCGGAGCCCATCCTGCCCGACGGCACCATGGTGCTGCGCGAGCTGTCGCTGCCGCGCATGCTGATCGTCGCCGACGTGCTGGCGAAGTCGGTGCTGCTCGCGCACTACGAGCGGCGGATCGCCGGCGTGTTCGACGGCATCGAGCCGCTGGCCCGCACGCTGCAGCGCCGCGGCCGGCGCAACGCGCGCGGCCGCGCCCTGCTGCGCCAGGTCGGCGACGTGCTGATGACGCTGCACCAGATGGTCGGCCGCGCCGAGGTGACGGAGAAGCCCGACGTGCTCTGGGACCATCCCGGCCTGGAGCGCGTCCATGCCCGCCTGGCCGAGGAGTACGAGCTGCGCGACCGCTCGGTGGCGCTCGACCGCAAGCTCGACCTCGTGTCGCGCACGCTGCAGACCCTCCTCGACCTCGATCAGCAGGACCGTTCGCTGCGGGTGGAGTGGTACATCGTGGCGCTGATCGTGATCGAGATCGGCCTCACCCTCTACGAGATGTTCCTGAAGCCGCCCCATCCATGATCGCCGCGCCGAAACCCCTCGTCGCCTTTCCGCCGGCCGAGCGCCGCCGGGTCCGCTGCGTCCTGACCGACATCGACGACACGCTGACGACCGAGGGCCGGCTGACGGCCAGCGCCTTCACGGCGATGGAGCGGCTCGCGCGGGGCGGCATCGCCGTGGTGCCGGTGACCGGCCGGCCCGCCGGCTGGTGCGACATGATCGCCCGGCAGTGGCCGGTGGCCGGCGTCGTCGGCGAGAACGGCGCCTTCCACTTCCGCTACGACCCCGCGGCGCGGCGCTTCCTGCGCGGCTTCTGGGTGCCCGAGGAGCGGCGCCGCGCCGACCACGAGCGGCTGTGGGTGATCGCGCGGCGCATCCTGGCGGAAGTGCCGGGGACCGCCATCGCATCCGACCAGCAGTACCGCGCCGCCGACATCGCGGTCGACTGGTGCGAGGACGTGCCGGCGCTGCCCGACTCCGAGGTCCGTCGGATCGTCGCCATCGCCGAGGCGGCCGGCGCCACCGCGAAGGTGTCGTCGATCCACGTCAACATCTGGTTCGGCGACTTCAGCAAGCTGGCGATGACCCGCCGCTTCACGCCCGCCGCGCTCGGCCTCGACGTCGACGCCGATCGCGACGCCTTCGTCTTCGTCGGCGATTCGCCGAACGACCAGACGATGTTCGGCCACTTCCCCAACGCCGTCGGCGTCGCCAACGTGCTGCGCTTCGCCGACCAGCTCACCGCGCCGCCCGCCTATGTCGCGACGCAGGAGGGCGGCGACGGCTTCGCCGAGGTCGCCGACGCGCTCCTCGCCGCGAGGTAGCCGGGCCGCGGCCTAACGGACGAGCAGCCAGCCCGTCGCGCCGACGGCGAGGGCCGCAACGAGCGGCAGGGCCGTCATGGCGGCCATTGCGGCGCCGGCGATCGAGAGGACCAGCCCGGGCTTCATGACGGTGTTCACCAGCCCGGCGATCAGGATGGCCGCGACGGCTACCGGCGCCTCGACGCCGCCGCCGGCCACGCCGCCCGCCAGCGACAGGGTGATGGCGTCGACATCGAAGAAGCCCGAGAGGAAGGCGAGGGGATAGAGGCCGGCCGTCCCCGCGAGATGCTGAACGGCCTGCACCAGGAATGCGGCGACGGCGAAGACAGCACCCATGACGACGGCGCCGCGGATATCCAGCGGATCGCGCCCGCCGGATCCTCCGGGCGCGGCGCCGGCGCCGGAGCGGACCAGGAGCAGCGCCGCCACCGCCGCGCACGTCATGGCCGCCGGCAGCAGCGCGGCGCCGAGCGGGACGCTCAGCGACGGCGCGACGATGGCAGCGAGGAGGCACATGCGCGCCATCATCACCGCGGACGACATCCCGATGGCGGCAGCCAGGATCCGGCGCTGCGCCGGCTGTCCGGCGCCCTGGCGCGCGAAGTCGAGCGTGGTCGCCGTCGACGAGACCAGGCCGCCGAGCAGCCCCGTCGCCACCAGCCCCCCGGACGGGCCGATGATTCGCATGGCGAAGTACCCGACATAGCCGATCGCCGCGATCATCACGACCAGGCGCCAGATCCGGTAGGGGTTGATCGCCCCCCACGGGCCGAAGCCCTCGTCGGGCAGGACGGAGAGGGCGACGACGGAGATCAGCAGCAGGCGCAGGGTCGCCAGCAGCTCGCGCCGCTCCAGCCGGAGCAGCAGCCCGTGCATTTCCGGCTTGATGCCGAGCAGCACGGCCATGACGATCGCCGTGGAGGCCGAAAGGGCGAGCTCGCCCCGCCCCGCCAGCACGCCCAGGCCGAAGGTGACGAGGGCCGACATCTCGGTGGTGATGCCGCGCCCCTCGCGATCGGCCGCCGACCGCTGGTAACCGAGCGCCAGGAACAGCGCGACGCAACCGAGGCCGACGGCCGCGACGATAACGCCCTGGGATTCGGCGGCGACCGCCAGCACCCCGCCGAGGAGCCCGATGATGCCGAAGGTCCGCCAGCCGGCGACGCGGCCGCCTTCCTGGTCCGCGCGCGACTCCCAGCCGCGCTCCAGGCCGATCAGCAGCCCGATGCCGAGCGCGACGGCCAGGTCGAGGAGCAGATCGGCCGGCGGGGCGAGGTTCGCCATCGCACCGGCATTCAGTTGGTCGC
>JADZBA010000514.1 GCA_020852355.1 Alphaproteobacteria bacterium | reverse complement strand
GTGCGCGTCGTCATCGGATCGATCGCCGTGGTCTTCGTGCTGCGGCACTGGGCGGGCGTACTGCTCAAGGCCAGCGGCGAGGGGCGGGCGCCGGGCCCGCGCTCCGGGGCCTTCTGGGCGGCGGTCTCGGGCTACACCAGCTTCGTCGCCCATGCCGGCGGTCCGCCGCTCTCCGTCTACCTGCTGCCGCAGCGCCTCGACAAGACGGCCTTCGTGGCCACCACCGTGGTCTTCTTCGCGGTCGTGAACTACGCGAAGCTGGTGCCGTACTGGGCGCTCGGCCAGCTCGCGACGGGCAACCTCGCGACCAGCGCGGCGCTGCTGCCGCTGGCGCCGGCGGGCATGGCCCTCGGCTTCTGGCTGCACCGCCGCATCGACCAGGTGCTGTTCTTCCGCATCTGCCACGGGCTGCTGCTGGCGACCGGTGCCAAGCTGCTGTGGGACGGGTTGCGGACCCTCGTATCGTGACGGCGCCGCCGCTCCCCGAGCCGCAGCCGGCGGCCGACAGCGAGCGCCACAACCGGCTCGTCGGCGCCGGGTTCGCCCTCCTTGCCGGGCTCGCCTTCGTCGCGATGGATACGCTCAGCAAGGCGATGGTCGGGCACTACTCGTTCATGCAGATCACCTGGGGCCGCTACGTCTTCCACATGCTGCCGCTGCTGCTGCTCCTGGCGGCGCGCGGGCAGCTCCGGCTGCTGCGCACGGGGAGGCCGCGACTCCAGCTCTTCCGCTCGGTGTTGATCTTCTTCTCCAGCGCCGTCTTCGTGCTGGCGCTCAAGTACCTGCCGCTCGCCGACACCATCACGCTGAACTATTCCAGCCCGCTGCTGGTGACCGCGCTCTCGGTGCCGCTGCTGGGCGAGAAGGTGGGATGGCGGCGCTGGGCCGCCGTCTCGGTCGGGTTTCTCGGTGTCGTCGTGGTCATCCGGCCGGGCCTGGAGGAGATTCATTGGGCGGTCGCCCTGCCGCTGATGACGGCGACGGCGATGGCCTTCTTCAACATCGCCACGCGGATGCTGGCGTCGACCGACGATCCGCTGACGACCATCTTCTATACGGGGCTCGTCGGCACCATCGCCGGCACCCTGGTCGTGCCCTTCGTCTGGATGCCGCCCGATCTCTGGGGCTGGGCCGGGCTGTTCGGCATCGGCTTCATCGGCTTCGTCGGGCATCTCGCCTACATCCACGCCTTTTCCTACGCGCCGCCCTCCTTCCTTTCCCCGCTGACCTATCTGGGGCTGGTGTGGGCGACGCTGGCGGGCTGGCTGCTGTTCGGCCAGCTTCCGGACGTCTGGACGTTCGTGGGGATGGCGATCATCGCCGGCAGCGGCCTATACATCCTCTACCGTGAATCGGTGCGGCGGCGCGAACGTACGGCGTGAACGCTCGGCCGCCGGATCGATCGGCACCGGATCGCGTTGGACCAGTCGTCGAACTACCCGTGGAGAAGTGCCCATGACCATCGGCAAGATGCTGCTGCCCGCGGCGCTGCTGTGCGCTGCCGTCGCCACTTCCGCAGAGGCCGCCGACAAGGCGATCGCGGACATTCTCGGCAAGGACGGGCGCAGCATCGGCACCGCCGCCTTCACGGAGGCCCCGACCGGCGTTCTCATCCGCATCGAGCTGCGTGGCCTCCCGCCCGGCTTCAAGGCGGTGCACATCCATTCCGTGGGCACCTGCGCCGACCACGACCACGGCTTCGTCGCCTCGAAGGCCCATCTCAACCCGCAGAACCGCAAGCACGGCCTGCTCAACGCCGAGGGCCCGGACGCGGGCGACCTGCCCAACGTCTACGCCCATGCCGACGGCAACGTGACGGCGGAGATCTTCACGACGCTGGCGTCGCTGGAAGGCAAGGGCGGACGCGCCGCGATCCTGGATGCCGACGGCGCCGCGCTGGTCGTCCACGCCGGTCCCGACGACCACGTGACGCAGCCCATCGGCGGTGCCGGCGTGCGGGTCGCCTGCGGCGTGATCCAGGCCGCGCGGTAGGGATCAGGGCGGCAGGACCTCGTCGCCGGCGGCCAGGCCGCCGGTGATCTCGATGCCCTGCGGCAGGGCGGGTCCCAGGGTGACGATGACGTCCCGGGGCTCGCCCTGCGCGCCCTTGCGCACGCGCAGGCGCGCCCCTTCGGCACCGCGCCGGACGAGGTCCGGAGGGATGACGATGGCCGCCTTGTTCTCGTAGATGATGATGTCGAGCACCGAGGACATGCCGATACGCAGCGATTCGCGCGCGCCCTCCGGGATCTCGTCGATACGCACCTGAACGTCGAAGCGCGCCTTCGCCGCGCGGCTGGACGTGCGCTCCGTCGTCGCCTGGGAGGAGACCGCAGCGACGCGCCCGGCCAGCGGCTGCGCCATGATGCCGGGGGCGGAGACGGCGACCGGCAGGCCGACCCGGACGCGGCCGACATCGATCTCGTCGAGCTGGCCCCGCACGCTGAGGCTCGAGAGATCGCCGATCTCCAGGATGGTGCGGCCCTGCTCGATGCGGGCGCCCACGGCGATGTCGCGGTCGGCGGCCCCGCCGCTGCCGGTCGTGGTGGCGGCGCGGGGCTTGAGGGCGACGCCGGAGACCGGGGCCAGGATGCGGGCGGCGCCGACCTGTTTCGACAGGTCGCGGTGCTTCTCCTCGGCGTTCGACAGCTCCAGCCGTGCCATGGTGATCTGGTCGTCGGCACCCTTGCGCAGGGTGGCGGCGAGGTCCTGCTCGGAGGCGAAGACCTGCTGCTCCTGCTGGCGGAGCTGCTGCAGCAGGCTGTCGTGCTCCTGCTTGGCGATGATGCCGCGTCCGAGCAGCTCGACCGCGGTCTGCAGCTGCTGCTGCGCGCGCTCCAGGTTCTGCCGGGCCAGTGCGAGCTGCCGGCGCGCGCGCTGCACCTCGTTGCCGCGCTCCCAGCCCTCCAGCTCGGCGACGCGGTCGCGGGTCTTCATCGCCGTCACCATCGCATTGCGCCGCTCGCGCTCGATCTCCGAGGCATCGAGGACGACCAGCGTGCGGCCGCGTTCGATCCGCGATCCGTACTCGAACGACCGCTCCAGCACCCTGCCGGCGAACGGTGCCGTCACTTCGACCACCTGGCCCGGCTCGATGGTACCGGTGATCCCGACGGTCTGGCGCACCGGCTGGGTCCGGGCGACGAAGCCGGAGGGTGCCGCAGCGGCGGTTGCGGCCGGCCGCGACCGCGTCGGCGCGTCGATCGCCGTCCAGGCGTAGAACGCGGCGCCGCCGAATACCGCCAGCGCCATCAGCACCGCGGCCACGCGCAGGAGCTGGACGCGCCGGGTGACCTGGTCGAGCGACCGGTTCTTCTCCTCCAGCGTGCGATAGGCGTCCGCGAGAGCGGCGTTCTGGGTCTTCAGCTCGCCCGCGAGCTGCGCCTCGGCGGCGCGCAGCAGCGCCGTCTCGGTGACGTCGTCGATCACCAGGACGACGCCGACCGCCGCCGCGTTGTCGTCGCGCAGCAGGCTGGCGCGCAGGTCCAGCACCCGGCGGCGGCCGTCGCGGTGGAAGTCGGCCTGGCGATAGTAGCGGCCGGTGTCGTCGTAGCCCGCCTCGACGATGACGTCGGCCAGGTGCTCGTTGCTGGGATCCTCCAGGAGGAAGGCGACCAGGCTCTCGCCGAGGATGCGTCGCGACTCGATACCGGTGATCTCCTGGGCCCGATGGTTGAACGAGGTGACCCGGCCCTGGCCGTCCAGCGTCACCACGCCGCTCGTCATGCTCTCCACGACATGGAGGGCATGCTCGCCCGTGGACCAGGGCTGGCGGGAGCTGTCGGCGGTCATAGCGCCTCCACCTGCACGCCCCAGGTCCGGAGCGTGGTTCCGAGCACGTCGTCGGCGTTGGTCAATGCGTTGAGGTAGCTGATCCGCGCGGACAGCAGATCGGTGCGCGCGCGCACCAGATCGTCCTCGAAGGTGACGACCTGGAAGTTCGAGCTGCGGCCGGCGCGCAGGCGCAGCCGCTCGATCTCCAGCTTACGCTGGGAGAGGTCGACGGACTGCTCGGCGAGCTGCATCGCCCGCCAAGTGGTGTCGAGCGTGCGCAACGCATTGCGCACCTGCACCTCGAGCCGCTGCTCGAGGTCGGCGATCGCGAGCTCCTGCTGGCGCACGGCGACCCTGCTCGCGACGGCGCGCTGCTGGTCGGAGAGGTTGGAGATCGGGATGCGCAGCTCCAGCCCGATCCCGGTGCCCGGCTGGGTCCGTCCCGCCCGCCGCAGCAGCTCCGTCACCGAGCGGTCGGCGGCCGAGACCGAGAGCGAGCCGACGGCGTTCAGCTCCCAGCGCAGGCCATCCTTGGCGAGCAGCAGGTTCAGCTTCGCCACGTCGAGCAGCAGCAGGGCCTGGCGATAGTCCGTGCGGTTCGCCCGGGCCGTCTCGAGGGCCTTGGGAACCTCCAGGTGGACCCGCTCGGCGGTGAGCCGCTCGGTCGGCACCAGCCCGATGTTGACGTCGAGCGCCAGGATCTGCAGCAGGTCGAGCCGCGCCCCGTCGAGCGTGTTGCGGGCCTGGAGCACGGCGAGCTCCTGGCGGGCGACATTGGCCTCGCTCTGGACGATCTCCACCGCGGCGAGCCGGCCGGCCGACACGAGCTGCCGGTTCACCTCGACGAGATCGCGCGCCCGGCGCAGCGAGTCCTCGGCGATGCGCACCTGCTCGCCCGCCTGCATGAGCGTGCGGTAGCTCTGGATCGCGAGCACGATGCTGCCGCTGACCGACCGTTCGAGGCCGAAGGCCTGCACCTTGCGGTTGACGCGGGCGATCTCCAGCGTGGCCGTGGTGACGTCCCGGCCGCCGCCGCGCAGCAGCGGCTGGACGATCGACAGATCGAGACGCTGGTCGATGACGGTGCCGCTGCCGTCCACCCGGGTCGCCGCCCCGCGGGCCGTCGCCTCGAGCTGGGTGCCGTAGGGCAGCAGCAGCGTCACCCTGGGCTGCCAGCTGCCGAGCATGGTCGAGGAGACCGACGGCTCGCCCGGGCCGCGCTGCGGCCGCGAGCGGCTGACCGCGGCAGAGAAGTCGAACTGGGGATTGAACTGGTCCTCGGCGACGCGCAGCGAGAAGTCGTCGACGATGCGATTGAGGAGCGCGCTGCGGACGGTCCGGTTGTCGCGCAGCATCAGCGCCACGGCCTCCGACAGCGACAGGCTCGTGGTGCGCGCGAAGATGCTGGCGCCGCCGGGTGGCCCGGAATTCTGGGCGGTCGCCGGCGTCGTCGCCCCGAGCAGGGCGGACCACAGGAGCGCGGCTGCGATGACCGTGCGCGCGATCATTCGTAGCGCAGGGCCTGGATGGGGTCGACGCGCGAGGCCTGGCGCGCCGGGAGATAGCCGAAGACGATGCCCACGGCCGCCGACACGCCCGCTCCGAAGGGGATCGCCGACGGGGCGAGCTGGAAGGTCCAGCCGGCCAGCGAAGAGGCGGTGTGGGCGGTGCCGATGCCGATCAGCGTGCCGATGAGGCCGCCCGTCAGCGACAGGCAGATCGCCTCGGTCAGGAACATCGACACGATCGAGCGCCGGCGTGCCCCGATCGCCATGCGGATGCCGATCTCGCGCCGGCGCTCGGTGACGGCCACCAGCATCACGTTCATCACCCCGACGCCGCCGACGACCAGGGAGATGCCGCCGATCGCCCCGAGCAGCAGGGTGTAGAGCCGCATCTGGTTGGCCATCTGCTCGATGAGCTGCTCGGCGCTGCGCGCCTGGATCGTCTGGCCGGGATAGGTCGCGCGCAGCCGCGCCTCGGTGGCGCGGGCGACTTCCCGCGGGTCCGCCTCATCGGCGGCGCGGATGGCGACACTGGCGAGGACGCTCTCGGGCATCAGCCGCGCGAAGGCAGCGGCCGACAGGAGCAGCGACTTGTTGAGGTCGAGGCCGAGCAGGGGATTGAAGCTGGCCGTTCCGAGGATGCCGACGATCGTGACGATGCTGCCGTCGGGGCCGTCGATCTTGCTTCCGGGCCCGAGCTCCAGACCGGCGCGGCGCCACTGGCGGACCAGTTCCTCGCCCGCGATCGCATAGAGCTCCGGCCCGTCGAGGGCGGACAGCGCCCGCCCCCGGACGACGGCGACCTCGGCGACCCGCATGAACTGCGAGGTCGACCCGATCATTGACGCCCAGATCTGCGTGCGGCCGTCGGGCGTCATCTCCAGCGTGCGCGACCCGTAGGCGGTCGCGGTCGCGATGCCCGGCACCCGCGCCGCGAGCTCGTCGACCTCGCGCTCGCTCAGCCCCCTGGGGTCGGATGCCGACTGCATGCTGATGGTGACGAGGTCGGTGCCCATCGCCTCGAACTGGCGCAGCGCCTCGTTGCGCACGATCGAGCCGATGTTGACCATGGCGATGACCGAGGCGGTGCCGATGACGATGCCGAGCAGCGCCAACAGCGAGCGCTGCTTGTTGCCCACGAGGTTGCGGAACGAGTCGCGCACCAGGCGGATCACGGCGTCGCCTCGGCGCGGTGGACCGCCTTGCGGGCGAAGGTCCCGGTGTCGTCGACGAGGAATCCGTCCTTCATCATCACGCGCCGGCGGCAGCGGGTGGCGACCTCCGGATCGTGGGTGACGATGACGAGCGACACGCCCGTCTCCTGGTTGAGGGCGAGGAAGAGGTCGATCACCGCCGTGCCGGTGCGGGTGTCGAGCGCTCCGGTCGGCTCGTCGGCCAGGATCAGGGTCGGCTGCCCGACGATCGCGCGGGCGATGGCCACGCGCTGGCGCTGGCCGCCGGAGAGCGCCGAGGGAAGGTGGCCCGCCCGGTCGGCCATCCCCACCCGTTCCAGCATGGCGAGCGCACGCCGCCGGCGGTCGGCATCGCCGACGCCGCGATAGGCGAGCGGGAGCTCGACGTTCTCGCGCGCCGTCAGCTTCGGCAGCAGGAAGAACTGCTGGAAGACGAAACCGATCTTGCGATTGCGGATCTCCGCCAGGGTGTCGGGCGCGGCCGCCGAGGCGTCGATCCCGTCGATCAGGACCCGTCCGCTCGTCGGCCGGTCGAGCAGCCCCATCATGTTCATCAGGGTCGTCTTGCCCGAGCCCGACGTTCCCATGATCGAGACGATCTCGGCCCGGTCGATCGCGAGGGTGACGCCCTTGACGATCGGGATCTCGACCGGCCCGACCCGGTACGACTTGTGGACGTCCTGGAGCTCGATCATGAGAGGCCGGCGGCGGCGCGGCGCCGACCGCGGCCACGCGATCTCGCCGCATCGGCCGCGGCGTGCGTCGTGCCCGGGCCCCGTCCCACTGTGGACCACGCCATCGTCGAAATGTCCCCCAATCCCCCGGCGGCGCCGCGTTCGCGGGACGGCAGTATGTCGTCAGCGCATTGCGCTGGAAAGCCTGCGGCCGCGTCCACCCCGGGTGGAACGGGTCCTGCCGGTCAGGCCTCCAGCTGCTTCCAGAACGTGTCCTTGTGCACGATCTTGCCGTCACGGAAACGGAAGATGTCGCAGCCGTTGAGATCGAGGCGCTCCCCCGTCCGGGCGTCGGTGCCGGTGACGTTCCAGTAGGACACCGCATGGTCGCCCGCGACGAAGCGGTAGTGCGGATTCCAGAGCATGTCGGGGATGTAGCCGAACCGCTCGCGCAGGAAGGCACCGATGGCCGCCTTGCCCTTCAGTTCGATGCCGGTCTTGCGCGGCCCGCGCGCGGTGCAGAAGACCCCATCCTCGGCGAAATGCGACAGGATGCGGTCGACGTCCCGGCTGTTGAAGGCCGCCTCGATCTCCATCACCAACGCTTCGGTCACCGGCTCCGCCATCATCGACTCCTTCCGCAGCTTGCGCCGCATTCGATCATGGCGCGCGCCATGGCGGCAATGCCGGCGGCGGTCTACAGTCGCCGCCTTCGCAGACCGGACGGGGACCTCATGGCGCGTGGCAGCTTCAGGAAGAAGGCGGCGGCGACGACCGGCGCCGAATGGTCGCTGACGGCCGTCGGCGACGCGATCATCGGCAACCGCACCCGCCATCTCGACCGGCCGGAGGATCCCGGCTTCCATGAGCTGTGCAAGCTGATCCGCGGCGTCGACGTCGCCTCGGTCAACCTGGAGACCAACGTCTTCGACATGACGACCTTCACCGGGTCGCCCGGGGCGGAGCGCGGCGGCAGCTACCTGATCGCGCCGCCCGTGGCGCTCGACGACCTGGCCGCCATGGGCTTCCACCTCTTCGCGCGCGGCAACAACCACGCCGGGGACTGGGGGATCGAGGGGCTGCGGGCGACGACCCGGGTGCTGGACGCGCGCGGCCTGCCGCATTCCGGCTGCGGCGAGAACCTGTCGGCCGCCGGCCGGCCCGTCTATCTCGACACCGTGGTCGGGCGCGTCGCCATGCTCAGCCTGACGACCACCTTCCCCGCGAGCCACCGCGCGGGAATGCAGCGCGGCGACGTGGCGGGGCGGCCCGGCGTCAACGGCGTGCGGGTGAAGCGCAAGCTCGAGCTCGATCCCGCGACCTACCGGACGATCAGCGCGGCGCAGGCCGCCCAGGGTAACCCGCGGCTCTTCGAGAACGCCAACCTGACGCTGGCCGAGGGGACGGAGACGCGGATCGTCGAGTGGCTCGACCCGCGCGACGTCGACCGCGTGCTGAAGGAGATCCGCAACGCCGCCGCCTTCGCCGACATCGTGCTGATCAACGGCCATACCCACGAGCCCGCCAACAAGGTCACCGGCGCGCCGGAATGGCTGGTCGCCTTCGCCCGCGCCTGCATCGACGCCGGCGCCACCGCGTATCTCGGCCATGGCCCGCACCAGCTCCGCGGCGTCGAGATCCATGCCGGGCGACCGATCTTCTACAGCCTCGGCAACTTCGTGTTCCATCGTGACACCACCGAGCCGGTGCCGGCCGACCAGTACGAGGTGCTCGATCTGCCGGGTGCCACGTCGATGCCGCACGAGTACTACGACAAGCGGGCGGGCCAGACCCATTCGCTGAACTTCGCCGACGCCGCCTATTACGAGAGCGTCGTGCCGATCCTGCGCTTCCGGGACGGCAAGGTGGCGCAGATGGCGTTCCATCCGGTCGAGCTGTCGCAGGCCGATCCGCCGAGCCGGCGCGGCACGCCCCGGCTCGCCGATAAGGCGACCGGGCAGCGCATCGTCGAGCGACTGGCGAGCCTGTCGGAGCCGTTCGGTTGCCGGATCGCCTGGAAGGGCGGCATCGGCGTGTGGCACGCTTGAACCAAGCAGAGACGCTGGAGGGAACGATGGCGCACGGCATCAAGGCGCTGGTCTTCGACGTGTTCGGCACGCTCGTCGACTGGCGCGGATCGATCATCCGCGAGGGCGAGGCCTGGGGCCGCGAGCGCGGGCTCACCGTCGACTGGGCGGGCTTCGCCGACGCCTGGCGCGGCGCCTACCACCCGTCGATGAACCGGGTGCGCAAGGGTGAGCGGCCATGGGCCAACATCGACACGCTGCACCGCGAGTCCCTGGAGGCGCTGCTGCCGAAGTTCGGCCTGGAGGGAATGAGCGAGGCCGACAAGGACCACTGGAACCGCGTCTGGCATCGTCTCGACCCATGGCCGGACACCGTGCCCGGGATGCTCGCCCTGAAGCCGCGGATGATCCTGGCGCCCATGTCCAACGGCAACGTGGCGCTGCTGCTCAACATGGCGAGGCGGGCCGGCATGCCGTTCGACACGATCCTCTCGGCCGAGCTGGTGCGCCACTACAAGCCCGACCCGGAGACCTACCAGCAGGCGCCGCAGTTCCTCGGCCTGAAGCCGTCGGAAATCCTGATGACGGCGGCGCACAACAGCGATCTCGTCGCCGCCTCCCGCCAGGGCCTGCGGACGGCCTTCTTTCCCCGCCACGAGTACGGCCCCCACCAGGTCCGGGACTTCAAGGCCGAGCACGACTTCGATTTCGTCGCGACCGACCTGATCGACCTGGCCCGCCAGCTCGGAACCATCTGAGCGCCTACCGCGTCCGGTCCAGCTCGACTCCCTTCAGACGTTCCATCGTCACCACGGCACCGCGGACGCGCCCCCGTCCGTCGCGCCGGAAGGCCAGGGCATGGCGGAAGGCGATCCCGGGGGCCGTCGGCTCGACGAGGAACAGGTCGCGGCCGACCGCGCGCATCGGGAAGACGCGGGCACGGTCGCCGCCGACGCCGTAGACGATCTCCAGGCCGCGGGGGCCGTTGCGGACGGTGTGGCGGCTGGCAATGTCGGCGCCCTCGTAGACCCCGGCGTACGCGTCGGGGTCGACCGTCCGCGCCGATCCGTCGCCGACCGGCGAGAGACGGACCGCCGCCCCGCCGAGATCGACCACCAGCGCGCCCGTCGCCGCCGGAACGATCGTCAGCGGCATGAGCGACCCGAGCTCCCCGTCGTCGCGCCAGCCCGCCCCGTCGCGGCAGAGATGGAAGGTGGGACCGATCGTCTCGCAGACCGGCCCGCCGGCATCGCGGCCGAGGCGGATCCATTCGCCGGTCTCCGGATCGGAGAATTCGCCCATGGGCGGCCCATCGGCCTGCGGCGGCAGGGAAGGAACGTCCGGCAGCACCGCTTCCAGCATCTGCGGAACCAGGCGACCGGGCTGCAGGTCTTCGCGATTGGTGAGCAGCACCACCGCGACGTCGCGCGCGGGGATCGCGACGATGCCGGACTTGTAGCCGGGCTGGGATCCGAAATGCCCGATCGCCGCCAGTCCGCGCCAGTGGCGGGCGAAGAGGCCGAGGCCGTAGTGGAGGAGGCGCCCGTCCGCCAGCTTCGAGCGCTCGGCCATGATCGGAGCGGTGGCGACGTCGCCGATGCGGCCGTCGCGCAGGGCCGCCGCCCAGCGCGTCATGTCGTCGAGGCTGGCGACCGCGGGATCGCCGCAGATGCCGAGGATCTCGGTCGCGCGGCGCCAGCCGCCATCGACCGCGACGTATGGCTCGGCGAGATCGGCGGTGACCATGCCGTCGTGGGCCCGGTCGGCGGCACCGGCGAGACCCAGCGGGCCGTAGACGGCGGCGCGGCGCGCCGCGTTCGCCGACCGTCCGTCGATGCGGCGCAGCACGGCGTCGAGGAGGACGAAGTTCGCGTTGACGTAGAGGAAGCGGGCGCCGGGCGGCGCGCTCGTGCGCGCCTGGCGCAGCGCCTCGTCGAGCAGATCCGCCGGACGCGACGGCGCCGCGTGCCAGGCGCCCGCCAGCCGGGCGATCTCCAGCACGTCGCGCAGGCCGCTCGTCATCGAGAGCAGGTGGCGCAGCCGGACCGGCCGCCCGTGGTCGGGCACGGCCATCTCCGGCAGATGACGGCGCACGTCGTCGTCGAGCGACAGCCGGCCCGCGGCGGCCAGCGACAGGACGGTCGCCGCGGTGAACGGCTTGGTGCAGGAGACGACGTGGAAGCGCGTGCCCGGCCCGATCGGGACCCGGTGCTGCAGGCTGGCGAGGCCGGCGCATCGCGACCACGCCACCCGCCCGCCGATCAGCACGGCGGCGGCGAGGCCGGGCCCGTCCGCCGGCAGCGCGGCGAGACGATCGAGCGCCGCCCGCGCCGCACCGGCCAGCGGAACCGCCGTCACTTCTCGCGCATCTTGCGCACTTCCTTGGCGGCGGGCCGCTCGTAGCAGCGGTCGAGCCAGCCCTTGACCGCCGGCGTCCGCGACAGGTCGCCCCACAGCATCCGGTACATCACCGAGGCGAGATTGAGGTCGGCGATGGTGAAGGCGGGGCCGAGGAGATAGGGGCGGCCGGCGAGCGCCTGCTCCATCGTCGCCAGCTTGGGCGCCAGGTCCTGCAGCGCCTGGGCGGCGATCGTCGGGTCGCGCTTCTCCGGCGGCAGGACCAGGGTATGGCGCCCCCAGTCGCCGATCGGCTTGTCCAGTTCGGTCGCGCCGAAGAAGGACCACTGCCAGGTCCGCGCCTCGTCCTCGAGCGTGGACGGGTAGAGACCCTTGCCGTGCTTCTTGGCGAGATAGAGGTTGATTGCCAGCGACTCCCAGAGGGTGAGGTCGCCGTCGCGGATCGCCGGCACCTTGCCCATCGGGTTGACCTGGAGATACTCGGGCGTGCGGTTGCTGCCGTCGAAGCCGATCGGCACATGCTCGTAGTCGAGCCCCAACTCCTTGGCCGCCCACAGGCAGCGGAATGCCCGCGACGCGGCAACGCCATAGAGCTTCAGGTCGGCCATGGTTTCCTCTCCCTCGATCCGCCGTCGTGCCGTCGCCTCACGCGGAAGGCGGGCGGGAGCGGCACCGGGTTGGGAGATCGACGCCGTGGCGCCGGCAAATGTCAAGCGGGCGAGGGCGCCCCGGCGGCGCTGCGCCGCCTTGACAGCGGTGCCGGCGCCCGGCCCTAGTCACGGCGCCATCGGGGAGGAATCTGCATGGTCGGCAGCCGCGAGATCGGCCCCCAGCGCTACCGGGCGTCGCCGGGACGCTACTTCGAGGACTTCACCGTCGGCGACGTCTACGAGCATCGCCCGGGCCGGACGATCGCCGAGACCGACAACACCTGGTTCACGTTGCTCACGATGAACACGCACCCGCTGCATTTCGATGCGGCCTATGCGGCGCACAGCGAGTTCGGCCGGCCGCTGGTCAACAGCGCGCTCACCCTCTCCATCGTCACCGGCATGTCGGTCGCCGACGTCAGCCAGCATGCCATCGCCAACCTCGGCTGGACGGACATCAAGCTGTCGGCGCCAGTGTTCGCCGGCGACACGGTGTACGCGGAGACCGAGGTGCTGGCGAAGCGCCCGTCGTCCTCGCGACCGCACCAGGGCATCGTCACCGTCCGCACCCGCGGGACCAAGGCCGACGGGACCGTCTTCATGACCTTCGACCGCAGCATCCTGACGGCGATGCGCGGCCACGGGGTCGCCGACCGCGCCAACTACTGAACCGGAGCATCACGCGATGGCCACCGCCCCCGCGCCGCGCGACGCGGCCGACGCCGCCGAGCAGGACAGGCTGATCCTGGACGCCGTGCAGCGCTTCCTCGACCGCGACGTCAAGCCGCACGTCCATCATCTCGAGCACGACGACATCTACCCCGAGGAGATCGTCGGGAAGATGAAGGAGCTGGGCCTGTTCGGCGCGACGATCGGCGCCGAATTCGGCGGGCTCGGCCTCTCGGCCTCGACCTATTCGCAGATCGTCGAGGCGGTGTCGCGGGTGTGGATGTCCCTGTCGGGCATCTTCAACTCGCACCTCATCATGGCGTCGGCGGTGCAGCGCTTCGGCACCAGCGAGCAGAAGCAGCGCTTCCTGCCGCGTTTCGCATCCGGCGAGGTGCGCGGCGGGCTGGCCCTGACCGAGCCCGACTGCGGCACCGACCTCCAGGCGATCCGCACGGTGGCGCGCCCCGAAGGCAACGGCTGGGTGATCGACGGCACCAAGACCTGGATCTCCAACGGCATCCATGGCCAGTGCTTCGCTGTGCTCGTGAAGACCGACCTCGAGGCGCAGCCGCGCCATCGCGGCATGACGATGTTCCTGGCGGAGAAGGGGCCGGGATTCACCGTCGGCCGCAAGCTGGAGAAGCTCGGCTACAAGGGCATCGACAGCGCCGAGCTGGTGTTCTCCGACTACCGGATCCCCCACGACAACCTGGTCGGCGGCGAGCCGGGCAGCGGCCTCAAGCATGCGCTGGCCGGCCTCGAGCTCGGCCGCATCAACGTTGCCGCGCGCGGCGTCGGCGTCGCCCAGGCGGCGCTCGACGAGTCGGTGCGCTACTCCCAGGTTCGCCGGACCTTCGGCAAGCCGATCTGCGAGCACCAGGCGATCCAGCTCAAGCTCGCGGACATGGCGACGCGCGTCGAGGCGGCGCGCCATCTCGTCCGGGCGGCCGCGGAGGCCTACGACGCCGGCCGGCGTTGCGACATGGAGGCCGGCATGGCGAAGCTCTTCGCCAGCGAGGCCGCCCTGGAAAACTCGCTCGAGGCGATGCGGATCCACGGCGGCTACGGCTACTCCAAGGAGTTCCCGGTCGAGCGTCTCTATCGCGACGCACCGCTCCTGGCGATCGGCGAGGGCACCAACGAGCTGCAGCGGCTGATCATCGCCAAGCAGCTCATCGCCCGGAACCCGGTCTGAGGCAGGCAATCGTGCGACTGACTTGCAATCGCGGCGGCGTGGGGCTAAGTGAAGGTCCGATCAGGTGCCTCCGGGCGCCGTACCGCGTGGGGAGTGGCATGCGACAGGGCAGTCTCGCAACACTGATGGCGTCGCTGGTGCTGGGAACGGCCTTGCCGGTCGCGGCGGCCGATCTCCATCTCTACACGGCGCGCCACTACGACACCGACAACGCGCTCTACGACGAGTTCACGAAGCAGACCGGCGTGCGCGTGCGCATCGTCGAGGACTCCGCCGAAAAGCTGATCGAGCGGATCAAGGCCGAGGGCGTCAACAGCCCCTGCGACGTCTTCGTGACGGTGGACGCGGGGCGGCTGCAGGCGGCCGAGGACCAGGGCATCTTCCAGCCGATCAGGTCGGCGGTGCTGGAGGAGACGATCCCGGCGTCGGCGCGCGATCCGGGGGGGCAGTGGTTCGGCTTCTCCCGGCGGGCGCGCGTCATCGTCTACAACAAAGCCAAGGTCAATCCGGCCGATCTGCAGACCTACGAGGATCTCGCCGATCCGAGATGGAAGGGCAAGATCCTCATCCGCAGCTCGACGCACATCTACAACCTGTCGCTGACCGGCTCGATCCTGGCAGCCAATGGCCCGGAGAAGACCGAGGCCTGGGCGCGCGGCCTCGTCGCCAACTTCGCGCGGCCGCCGCGCGGCGGCGACACCGACCAGATCAAGGGCGTCGCGGCGGGCGAGGGCGACATCGCGGTGTCGAACACCTACTACCTCGCGCGCCTCGCCACTTCGGCGAAGCCGGAGGACAAGGCCGTCGCCGACAAGGTGGGCGTCATCTTCCCCAACCAGAAGGGCCGCGGGACGCACGTCAACATCAGCGGCGCCGGCGTGTGCCGGAACGCGCCGAACCGCGACGCCGCCCAGAAGTTCCTCGAGTATCTCGCCTCGCCCGGCGCGCAGCGCATCTTCGCGCTCGGCAACTACGAGTATCCGGCGGTCGAGAAGGCGGAGACGCACCCGATCCTGCTGTCGTGGGGCGCCTTCAAGGCCGACGAGCTGAACGCCAAGGCCTATGCGAAGAACAGCGCCGAGGCCCTGAAGATCATGGACCGCGCCGGCTGGCGCTGACCCGCCGGCTCAGGCCACTGCCGTCGGGCGCCCGAACGTCCGATCGGGCGTGCCGCGGTTGAGCGAGAGATGGGTGTGGACGCCCCGCCACGGGGCGTCCAACGCCGTGCGGCGCAGGGCTACCGTGGCGCGGCCGCCGCGCCGGAACGGACGTCCCTCGATGTCATAGCCGGTCGACGTCCAGGGAAGGACGGCGACGGCCAGCAGCCGGTCGGGCGACATGTCGGTGTGCAGACGATCGGTCAGGAACCTGAAGTCGGAGATGTTCGGCCAGATCTGACGCCATTGGCCGGTCTCCAGCGCGTCGATGCCGGTGACGATGTCCGCGTGGGTCCCGAAGCCGACGACGGACGGCTCGAACATCGTCCGGGCGGCGCCGAAATCGACGGCCCGCACCAGCGCGGTCCAGCGGTCGAACCAGTCGGCGACGCTGCGGTGATCGGCGGTATCGGTCATGCCCCGTTCCCATGCGCAAGCCGTTGAGCCGGCGTCATTCTAACCGCACATCGCCTTGACTTCCGCAACGACGTCGTCCTGGATCGCGGCCCATGCGCATCGTCGACCGGCCGCTGGCCGACGCCATCGGGGAAGCCGGCGGGCCGTACTGGCGCCGGGCGCCGGCCGGTCCCGACGCGCCGGGCTGCGTCGGGTTCGACCGGGCGTTCCTGGTGGTGCCGCAGTTCCTGCCGGTGACCGTCGGCGGCGAGACCTTCCGTGACGCCTTCGCCGTCTACGGCCCGGGCAAGTACGCCCATCTCTACGGGCCGGAGACGGCGGCGGCGATCGAGCGCCGGCTGCCGGCCCTGCTGGCCGCCGGGGATGCGACGGGCACCTTCGTGCTCGGCGGCGCGCGCAACCATTTCCACTGGCTGGCCGACTTCCTGCCGCGCCTCGCCCTGCTCGCCGCCGATCCGGCGCTGGCGGGCGGCGCCGTGCTGGTCAACCACGACCTCGATGCGGCGCAAGGCCGATCGCTGGACTTCGTGACCGCCGCGCTCGGGCTGCGTCTGCCGGCGCTGCGGCCCGTGGCCGACGGGATCGTCGGCGTGCGTCGCGTCGCGGTGCCGGTGCGGGCGACGCGCGTCGCGGCGGTGCGCTTCTGGGACACGGTGCTGGCTGCCGCCGGCGTGGCGCGCGTCGCCTCGGGACGGCGCCTGTTCGTCCGGCGTGGCGCCGTCGCCCGGCGCCGGCTGGTGGACGAGGATGCGGTCGCGGCGACGCTGACGGCCTCGGGGTTCGACGTGATCGATCCCGGGACGCTTTCCTTCGCCGAGCAGGTGCGGACGTTTGCCGCCGCGTCGATCATCGTCGGCACGCACGGCGCGGCGCTCGCCAACATCCTCCTGGCGCCGCGGATGGCGCGGATCGTCGAGCTGCGCGGCGCCGCCCATACCAGCGAGTATCGCGACCTCGCCCGGGCCGCCGGGCAGCCCTATGCGGCGCTGCGCCTCCAGGAGATCGCGGGCAGCGACCCCGAGCCGCTGCACCGCGACGTCCGCCTCGGCGAGGAGGGGCTGGCCGCCCTTCGCCGCTTCGCCGAGCGACGCGACCGGCCGTAGCCGGGGCTCAGGCGTAGCCCGGCGGCGCCACGAAGCCCTGCCATTCCCTCTCCAGCAGCCGGGCGAAGGCGATCGTCGCGCGGTCGCCGCCGTACGGGCCGACGATCTGGACGCCGACCGGCAGGCCGCTGCTGCCGAGCCCGGCGGGCGCCACCGTGCTCGGCAGGTAGACGACCCCCGTGTAGCCCGCCCAGAAGAGCTGGTCGGTGGTCGGCACCTTCTTGTTGTTGACGATGATGGTCCGGTTGTACCGCTCGCCCTCCTGGTCGTGGGGAAATGCCGTCGATGAGGCGGCCGGGCACAGCAGCAGGTCGTAGTCCTGGAAGAAGGCGTGCCACGCCCACTCCATGTGCCGGCGCTTCTCGTTGGACGCCAGCCAGTCGCGGTGCGAGCCGGTATTCGCGCGCATCATCCGGGCGTAGTAGCTGTCGTCGTCCGCGGGCAGGGCTTCGGCGACGGCGCGGTTCTGCGCGAACTCGTCGTCGGTCTGCCGGCCGCAGGTCGCCATGCGCAGCAGATGGATGTAGACGCGATTGGCCTCGGCCGTATCGATCTCGGGCCGGGCCGCGTCGCTGACCTTGACGCGTTTCTTCGCGAGGAAGTCCGCCAGCGCCTGGAGCCGGTCCTGGACCTCGACATCGACCTCGGCGTTCGGGTCGTCGAGCATCACGGCCACGCGGAACTCGCGCAGCGTCTTCTTGCGGCAGGGCGGCAGGCGGAGCTGCCAGGCGCCGGCCTCGATGGCGTCCGGTCCGGCCATGGCGCTCAGCGCGATGTCGAGATCGTCGGCGCTGCGCGCCATCGGGCCGATGACCGAGATGTCGGAGCCCGACAGCCGGCCGGGCAGCGCTTGGCCGCGCGGCGGGCAGATGTCGAATGTCGGCTTGTGGCCATAGACGCCGCAGTAGTGCGCGGGATTGCGGATCGAGGCGCCGATGTCGCTGCCGGCCTCGATCCCGGTCAGGCCGGCCGCCAGCGCCGCGGCGGAACCGCCGGACGAGCCTCCCGGCACCTTCGACAGGTCCCAGGGATTGTTGCAGGTGCCGTAGACGGCGTTGAAGCTCTGCCAGTCCGCGAGCCAGGCGGGAACGTTGGTCTTCCCGAAGACGACGACGCCGGCCGCCATCATGCGGTCGACGGCGAGCGCATTGCCCGCGGCGATGTTGCCGGCGAAGGCGGGAAGGCCCCAGGTCGTCGGCATGCCGGCGACGTCGAAGGATTCCTTGATCGTCATCGGCACGCCGTGCAGCGGCCCCCACGGCTTGTCCCGGGCCAGGGCCCGGTCGGCCGCCTTCGCGCGCTTGCGCGCGCCCTCGACGTCCAGCGCGATGATGGC
>JADZBA010000513.1 GCA_020852355.1 Alphaproteobacteria bacterium | reverse complement strand
GCGAGGGGATCGCTGCAGTCGCGGCTGCGGCAGAAGATCACCGAGGCCATCGCCGGCGGGCACCTGCGCGAGGGCGAGCCGCTGCCGTCCACGCGCACGCTGGCCGAGCAGCTCGGCATCTCCCGCAACACCGTCACGCTCACCTACCAGGAGCTGGTCGACGACGGCTACCTGACGACGTGCGAGAGGCGCGGCTACTTCGTCGCCGCCGACCTGGTGCTGCCGTCGGCCCGGTCGAACGGCGTGTCGCGCGACGGATCGCTCGACTGGAAGCGGCGGCTCAGCCTGTCGCCGTCGCTGCACAAGAACACCGCCGTGCCGCTGAACTGGCGCGAGAAGAAGTACACCTTCAACTACGGCCAGCACGACCGCTCGATCTTCCCGATCGCGAGCTGGCGCAAGTGCAGCCGCGAGGCGCTCGCCCGCAACGAGGTCCATGACTGGACGGTCGACTATGTCGACGCGGACGACCCGCTGCTGATCGACCAGTTCCGCCGCCGCGTCCTGCCGCGCCGCGGGTTCGCTGCCGAGCCGGAACAGATCCTGCTCACCGTCGGCGCCCAGCATGCCCTGTTCCTGATCGCGCAGATCCTGGTCAAGCCGGGCACCGTGGTGGCCATGGAGAATCCCACCTACGTCGACGCCCGGAACATCTTCCGGCTCTTCGGCGCCGAGATCCGGCCGATCCCGGTCGACCATGACGGCCTGATCATCGACGGCCGGCTGGCGGGATGCGATCTCGTCTACGTGACGCCGAGCCACCAGTCGCCGACGACGGTCACGATGTCGGTCGAGCGCCGCCAGGCCCTGCTGCGGGCGGCGCGCGCCCACGACTTCCTCATCATCGAGGACGACTACGACACCGAGACGCGCTTCGGCATCCGCCCGAACCCGACGCTCAAGTCCCACGACACGGAAGGGCGGGTGATCTACTTCACCAGCCTCTCGAAGCTGCTGTCCCCCGGCCTGCGCGTCGGCTTCATCGTCGGCCATCGCGACCTCGTCCGCGAGATCCGCGTGCTGCGGCGCCTCAGCATCCGCCACCCGCCGGCCAACAACCAGCGCACGATCGCCCTCTTCCTGCGCGGCGGCCACTACGAGACGCTGCTGCGTCGCTTCCACCAGGAATACGAGGCGCGCTGGCGGCTGATGGGGGCGGCCATCGCCGAGCATCTGCCGGGCTGCTCGGTGGCGCCGTCCCAGGGCGGCAGCAGCTACTGGGTGCGCGGCCCCGACCAGCTGGACGCCGACGAGCTGGCGCTGCGCGCCTTCGCGCAGGACATCGTGATCGAGCCCGGGACCATCTACTTCACCGGCTCCGACGCACCGAGGACGTTCTTTCGCCTGGGCTTCTCCTCGATCGCCGCCGAGCTGATCGAGCCCGGCATCGCGGCGCTCGCCAGGGTCATGCGCGAGACCATCGGCACCTGCTGACGAAGAGGGCGATCAGCGGCCGATGCCGTCCAGGAACTGCTGCCAGGCGGCGGCGACCTTGATGGCGGGCCGCCGCAGCATCGGCATCGGGACCGCCCGGAAGTGCTCGCCGGCGAGCAGCGCCATGTCGACCGGCTCCTCGCGGATCATCTTCGCGAGGTATCTGCCGAGCAGGTTCGACATCGCGACGCCGGTACCGTTGTAGCCCATGGCGTAGAAGGTGCGCTCGCCCTCGCGGCCGATATGCGGCAGGGCGTCCAGCGTCATCGCCACCAGGCCCGACCAGCGGAACTCGACCGCATGGCCGGCGACGGCGGGGAAGATCGCCGTCATCTCGCGCGCGAGCCGGCGATATGCCGCCTGCGAAGCACCCTGCCCGAAGGCGCCGCGGCCGCCGAACACCAGGCGGTCGTCCATGATGCGGAACCAGCGCAGCACCCGCTTGCTGTCGGAGCAGAGCCGGCCGCCCGGCAGGATGGTGCGCAGCAGGCCGGGCGGCAGCCTCGCGGTCGCGATGACGGCGCTGGGGAAGGGGATGACGCGGCTGCGCAGGCCGCGGGCGGCGGCGTCGGTATAGGCGTTGGTGGCGATCACGACCCGCCCCGCCCGTACCGTGCCGCCCGTCGTCTCGACCACGACCCCGCCGGCGACCTCGCGAATCGCGGTCGCGCGGGTGCGCTCGTAGATCTCGACACCGCGCGCGGCGGCCCCGCGCGCCAGGCCGCGCACGAAGTTCAGGGGATGCACCGCGGCCCCGGCCTCGTTCAGCGTGCCGCCGACGAAGGCCTGCGAGCCGACCGCCGCCGTGATCTCCTCGCGCGAGAGCGGGCGCATGGTGGTCTCGCCCATCTCCTTGCGCAGCCAGGCGGCGTTGCCGTGGAGCCGGGCGAGGCCGCGCGCGTCGTAGGCCGCGGTGAGGTTGCCGTAGCGGCCGAAGGCGGCGCTGCCGAGGTCCAGGTCCGCCGCCATCTCCTCGACACAGTCCACGGCCTCCTGGCCGAGCGCGTGCATGCGCCGGGCGACGTCGCGGCCGTGCCGCACCAGGATCGCCGGCAGCGAGGCGCGGAAGCGGGTGGAGACGAAGCCGCCGTTGCGCCCGCTGGCGCCCCAGCCGATCGACTGCCCCTCGATCACCACCGAGGACACGCCGCCGAGGGCGAGGTGATAGGCGGTGGAGAGGCCGGTGTAGCCGCCGCCGACGATGGCGACATCGGCCTGGATGTCCCGCGCGAGGGCCGGCAGCACCGGCGCCGGGTCGGCCGTCGCGGCCCACAACGACCGTTCGGCCGACGCGTTCATGGCAGGGTTCACACGTATCCCTCGGCGACGTCGCGGGCGAGCGCCTCGGCCGCACGCTCCGCCGGATCGCCGTAGCCGCCACCGCCGGCGCTGCGCATCCGCATGACGTCGCCGCGGTGGATGGTGTGATGCCGGAAGCGCGCGGGCAGCATCTGCTCACGGTCCGTCCCGGGATTGATGACGCCGAGCGCCTTGCCGCCGGGAGCGCCGCCTTCGGCACCCCACGGCGCCGTCTCGTCATGGGCCTGCTGGCGCTGGCAGGAGACGAGGGCGGTCTCCGAGAGGATCTCGTAGTCGCGCTCGACGGCGAGGCCGCCGCGCTGCCGACCGGCTCCGCCCGAGCCGGGCACGAGCCGCGTCTGCCGCACGCGCACCGGGCTGAAGGTCTCCATCACCT
>JADZBA010000512.1 GCA_020852355.1 Alphaproteobacteria bacterium | reverse complement strand
GAAGGAGCAGCCGAGGCTCGTCATCCTGGGCAAGCAGGCGATCGACGACGACGCCAACCAGACGGGCCAGATGCTGGCGGCCCTGCTCGGCTGGTCGCAGGCGACGTTCGCCTCGAAGGTCAAGATCGAGGGCGACGGCGCGCTGGTGACGCGCGAGGTCGATGGCGGGCTGGAGACGATCGCCATCTCGCTGCCGGCGATCGTCACCACCGACCTGCGCCTCAACGAGCCGCGCTACGCCTCGCTGCCCAACATCATGAAGGCCAAGAAGAAGCCGATCGACGTGCAGAAGCCGGCCGACCTCGGCGTCGACACCGCCCCCCGCCTCGCCGTGCTCAAGGTCGAGGAGCCGGCCAAGCGCCAGGCCGGCGTCAAGGTGAAGACCGTGGCCGAGCTCGTCGACAAGCTGAAGACCGAAGCGCGGGTGATCTGATGAGCGTCCTCGTCCTGGCCGAGCACGACGGCTCGGCCCTCAAGCCGTCCACCCTCAACGCCGTCACGGCCGCCGCCGCGATCGGCGGCGACATCCATCTGCTGGTGGCGGGGCAGGGCTGCGCCGCGGCCGCCGCCGCGGCCGCGAAGGTGGCCGGCGTCGCCAAGGTGCTGGTCGCCGACGACGCGGCCTATGCCCATCCGCTGGCGGAGAACCTGACGCCGCTCCTGGTCGGCCTCGCCAAGGGCTACGCGCACCTGCTGGCGCCGGCGACCACCACCGGCAAGAACGTCATGCCGCGCGTGGCGGCACTGCTCGACGTGCAGCAGGTCTCCGACATCATCGCGGTCGTCTCGCCGGACACCTTCGTGCGGCCGATCTACGCCGGCAACGCGCTGGCGACGGTGCAGTCGAAGGACGCGGTCAAGGTGGTGACCGTGCGCATCACCGGGTTCGCCGCCGCCGCGGCCGAGGGCGGCAGCGCCACCGTCGAGAGCGTGGCCGGTGCGGGCGATGCGGGAAAGTCGAGGTTCGTCGGCGCCGAGCTGTCGAAGTCCGAGCGGCCGGAGCTGACCGCGGCCCGCGTCATCGTCTCGGGCGGCCGCGGCATGCAGTCGGGCGACAACTTCAAGCTGCTCGAGGCGCTCGCCGACAAGCTGGGTGCGGCCGTCGGCGCCAGCCGCGCCGCGGTCGACGCCGGCTTCGTGCCCAACGACTACCAGGTCGGCCAGACCGGCAAGGTCGTGGCCCCCGAGCTCTACATCGCCGTCGGCATCTCCGGCGCCATCCAGCATCTCGCCGGCATGAAGGACAGCAAGGTCATCGTCGCCATCAACAAGGACGAGGAGGCGCCGATCTTCCAGGTCGCCGACTACGGCCTGGTCGGCGACCTGTTCCAGCTCGTGCCGGAGCTGACGGCGGCCCTCGAGAAGTCGTCGTGAGACGGAACGCAAGGCGGGAACGGCAATGATCGGCAGGATCGGCATCATCGGCGCGGGCCAGATGGGCTCGGGCATCGCCCAGGTGGCGGCGCTCGCGGGCTATCCGGTGCGCCTGCTCGACGCCAGCGAGCCGGCGCTCGCCAAGGCGCTGGAGACGGTCGACCGCAACATGCAGCGCATGGTGGCGCGCGGCAAGGTGACCGAGGAGGACCGCGGGTCGGCGCTGCGCCGCATCTCGACCTCGCGCGAGATGGCGGCCTTCGGCGACTGCGACGTGGTCATCGAGGCGGCGACCGAGAACGAGCAGGTCAAGAAGGAGATCTTCAAGGCGCTGGTGCCCCATCTCGGCGCCAACGCGCTGGTCGCCTCCAACACCTCGTCGATCTCGATCACCCGGCTGGCGGCCTCGACCGACCGCCCCGGGCGCTTCATCGGCATGCACTTCATGAATCCCGTGCCGGTGATGCAGCTCGTCGAGATCATCCGCGGCATCGCGACCGAGGAGGCGACCTACCAGGCGATCCGCGAGCTCGCGGTGAAGCTCGGCAAGACGCCGGTCGCCGCCGAGGACTTCCCGGCCTTCATCGTCAACCGCATCCTGCTGCCGATGATCAACGAGGCGGTCTACACCCTCTACGAGGGCGTGGGGTCGGTCGAGGCGATCGACGTCGCCATGAAGCTCGGCGCCAACCACCCGATGGGCCCGCTGGAGCTGGCCGACTTCATCGGCCTCGACACCTGCCTCGCCGTCATGCAGGTGCTCTACGACGGCCTGGCGGACTCCAAGTACCGCCCCTGCCCGCTGCTGGTGAAGTACGTCGAGGCCGGCTGGCTCGGCCGCAAGGCCGGCCGCGGCTTCTACGACTATCGCGGCGAGAAGCCGGTCCCGACGCGCTGACGGTCGCGGCCCCCGGCCGCGGCGACGATGCACGCCGCCCCTTGATCTCCGCCCGCCGCTTCCCGATCGTGGCGGCGATGGAGGGGCTGGCATGGCGAAGACCTCGTTCACGGTGATCCGCGGCGGCCGGGTGCTGCAGGGCCGCAGGGCGGATGCGGCCGACATCCTGGTCGAGGGCGACACGATCGGCGAGATCGGGCCGCCGGGCCTCGCCGCACCCGAGGGCGCGACCGCCATCGACGCACGCGGGCGGCTGCTCCATCCCGGCCTCGTCAACGGCCATACCCACGGCCATGGCGGCCTCGCCAAGGGCATGGGCGACCGCTGGACGCTGGAGCTGCTGCTGACCGCGGCGCCCTGGATCGGCGGCAACCGGGCGACCGAGGACAACTACCTCTCGACCCTGGTCGGCGCGGCCGAGATGCTGCTGAAGGGCTGCACCGCCGCCTACGACCTCACCTTCCAGTTCCCGACGCCGTCGGTCGAGGGCCTCGTCGCCTGCGGGCAGGCGTACAAGGACGCCGGCATGCGTGCGGTCGTGGCGCCGATGGTGGCCGACCTCACCTTCTACGAGGCGATCCCCGGCCTGATGGAGGCGCTGCCCCCCGCGCTGCGCGCCGATGTCGAGCGGCTGAAGCTTGCCCCCTACCGCACGACGCTGGCCAACATGCGCAAGGCGCTGAAGGCGTGGCCGTTCGACCCGGACGTCATCCGCATGGCGGTGGCGCCGACCATCCCGCACCACTGCTCCGACGCGTTCCTGAAGGGGTGCCTGAAGCTGGCGCGCGACTTCGGCGTCGGCCTGCACAGCCATGTCTCGGAATCGAAGGTCCAGGCGGTGGTCGGCCTGCAGCGCTACGGCAAGACGCTGACCGCCCATCTCGACGATCTCGGCCTGGTCGGGCCGGACTTCACCGTGGCGCACGGGGTCTGGCTCGATGCCGACGACATGCGGCTGCTCGGCGACCGCGGCGCCTCGGTCGCGCACAATCCCGGCAGCAACATGCGGCTCGGCAACGGCCTCGCCGACATGCGCGGGATGCTCGACCGCAAGGTCAACGTCGCCGTCGGCACCGACGGCTCGAACTGCTCCGACAACCAGAACCTCTACGAGGCGATGCGGCTGGCCTCGATGGTCTCCAAGGTGCAGGGGCCGGACATCGCGCGCTGGGTGACGACCGAAGAGGTGCTGCGCGCGGCGACCGAGGGCAGCGCCCGGGCGCTGGGCCTGGGCGACCGCCTGGGCCGGCTGGCGCCCGGCTGGAAGGCGGACATCGTCTTCCTCGACACGGGCCATGTGAACTGGATCCCGTTCAACGACGCGGTCAACCAGATCGTCCATACCGAGGATGGGACGGGCGTCCACTCGGTCATGGTCGGCGGCCGCATGGTGGTGGAGAACCGCCGCCTGCTGACCCTCGACCTCGCCGACATCGCCCGCCGCATCGAGGCGGCCCGCGCCCGGCTGGAGAAGGCCAACCGCCCGAACAAGGCCCTCTACGAGCGCCTCGCGCGGGTGGTCGGCGCCTTCTGCCCCGGCCTCGCCCACGCGCCCTACCACATCGACCGCTACGGCGGCGGCCATCACGACCACTATCGCGATCACCGCCACTGACCACGCGGCGGCGGCCAATTTCGTCCAATCGCGCCCGTCACGGGCATGCCACAATCGCCGCGGAAACCCTGGAGTCCCCGATGTCGCCGCCGGTCGATCCCGTTCCTTCCGACGATGCCCTGCCGCCCTCGACCGGGGTCGTCGTCATCGGCGGCGGCATCGTCGGCGTCAGCACGGCGCTGG
>JADZBA010000511.1 GCA_020852355.1 Alphaproteobacteria bacterium | reverse complement strand
GCCGTAGTAGCCCGAGCCGCCGTAGTAGGTCGGCGCCGGCGCGTAGTAGTCCCCGCCGTAGTAGTAGGGATCCTCGACGCAGCCGCCGAGCGCCAGCAGCGACGC
The DNA here is from genome assembly GCA_020852355.1 of Alphaproteobacteria bacterium. Classification (GTDB taxonomy): domain Bacteria; phylum Pseudomonadota; class Alphaproteobacteria; order ATCC43930; family Allostellaceae; genus Allostella. The sequence continues at coordinate 2,685 of JADZBA010000511.1, read as the reverse complement.
GCCGGCGAGGACCATGCGGATATTCATTTCCTTTGCCTCCTGGTACCGCAAGCTGCGCGGTCACGGATAGTAGTAGGAACCATATGGGTATGCCGGCGGATAAGCGTAGTAGTAAGGCCCGGGCGCGTAGGGTGCGTAGCCGTATCGCGCGTAGGGTCCATAGCCGTAGCCGCCATAATAGTAGTCGCGCGCGTCGGCCGAGCGGCCGATGGAATTGCCGACCGCCGCACCCAGCAGCGTGCCGACGGCCGCACCGGCGACCCGGCCCGAGCCGTGGCCGAACTGCGACCCGATGACGCCGCCGGCGACGGCGCCGACCGCCGTGCCGGCCGTCTCGTTGGGTCCGTAGTAGCCGGGGGCGCAGGCGCCGAGAGCGAGCGCCGCGGCCGATGCGATCAGCAACAATGCCTTCATGTCTTCCTCGATGGGGAGGCTGCTCCCGACCGGTACAACGTGCGGGTGATGGATCACGTTCCCGCGCTGGAACGGAACGGGAATCCGACTACATTGCGCGCTCCATCACCGGCCCAGAGGAGCCCGATGCCGGCCGCCCCGGTCGAACTGAACGGCGCGACCCTGCTGCTCGACCCGTCGGGGGCGCTGGTGTGGCGCGACCGCGCGCTGCTGGTCGTCGCCGACCTGCATCTGGAGAAAGGCTCGTCCTTCGCCCGCCGCGGCACCCTGCTGCCGCCCTACGACACCACCGCGACGCTGGAGGCGCTCGCCCGCACGCTGCGGCGCTGGCAGCCGCGCACGGTATTGTGCCTGGGCGACAGCTTCCACGACGACGCCGCGCCGGAGCGCCTGGGCAATGGCGACCGTTCCCGCCTGCGCACCCTCGTGGCCGGGCACGACTGGATCTGGGTCGCCGGCAACCACGACCCCGGCCTGCCGCCCGACATCGGCGGCCGCGTCGAGGCTGCGGTGACGCTGGGCGGCCTGGTCTTCCGGCACGCGGCGGCCGGAACCGGCGCCGGCGAGGTCAGCGGGCACTTCCATCCCAAGGCGAGCGTGGCGACGCGCGCGCGCCGCATCACCGGCCGCTGCTTCGTCACCGACGGACGGCGGCTCGTGCTGCCGGCCTTCGGGGCCTACGCGGGCGGCCTCGACGTGCTCGACCCGGCGATCGCCGGGCTGCTGCGCCGGCGCTTCCTCGCCTTCCTGCTCGGCCGCGACCGCCTCTACGCCTTCGCGCGCGACCAGCTGCAGCCGATCGCGGCGTGACCGCGCGCCTGCCGCCGCCCTCGCCGGCGCCCCGACGATGAGCGAGCGCCCCGTCATCGCCTGGTTCGATCGCGACCTCCGCCTCGCCGACCAGCCGATGCTGGCCGCCGCAGCGGCGTGCGGCCGGCCGACCATTCCCCTGTTCATCCTCGACGAGGCCGGTCACGGGGCGTGGCCGCCGGGTGCCGCCAGCCGCTGGTGGCTGCACCACAGCCTGGCGGCGCTGCAACGCGGCCTCGCCGACCTCGGCTTGCCGCTGGTCCTGCGCCGCGGCCCGGCCGAGGCGGTGCTGCGCGACCTGTTGGCCGAGACCGGTGCCGCGGCGGTGCATTGGTGCCGCCGCTACGAGCCGGCGCTGCGCGCCCGCGACCGCCGCATCGGGTCCGCCCTCGCCGCGTCCGGGGTCGAGGCACGGAGCTTCGACGGCGGCCTGCTTTGCGAGCCCGAGGAGGCTCGCACCGCGGGCGGGCGACCATTCCGGGTGTTCGGTCCCTACTGGCGGGCCGTGCTGGCCCGCGGCGCGCCGCCGCAGCCGGAGCCCGCCGCCCGGCCCGCTCCGCCGGCCGCCGTCCCGGGCGGCGATCACCTCGACGCGTGGGGCCTGCGGCCGACGCGGCCGGACTGGGCCGGCGGGCTGCGCGAGGCTTGGCGGCCGGGCGAGGCCGGCGCGCGGGAGCGCCTGCGGCGATTTCTCGACGAGGATCTCCGGGGCTATCGCCGCCTGCGCGACCGGCCGGACCGGCAGGCGACCTCCAGGCTGTCGCCGCATCTGCATTTCGGCGAGCTGTCGGCGCGCACCATCTGGCATGCGGTCGCGACCCGCACGGCCGCCGACGCCACCCTCGCCGGCGACGCGGAGGCATTCCTCAGGGAGCTCGGCTGGCGCGAGTTCTCGTACCAGCTTCTCGTCGCCCACGACCGCCTGCCCGAGGAGCCGCTGAGGGCGGAGTTCACCCATTTTCCCTGGCGCCGGGCGGCCGGCGAGCTGCGCGCCTGGCAGCACGGCCTGACCGGCTACCCGATCGTCGACGCGGGGATGCGGCAGCTCTGGCGGACCGGCTGGATGCACAACCGCGTGCGCATGATCGTCGCCTCGTTCCTGGTCAAGGACCTGCTGGTGCCCTGGCAGGAGGGCGAGGCATGGTTCTGGGACACGCTGGTCGACGCCGACCTCGCGAGCAACGCCGCGAGCTGGCAATGGGTCGCCGGCTGCGGCGCCGATGCCGCCCCCTATTTCCGGGTGTTCAATCCCGTGCTGCAGGGCGCGAAGTTCGACCCCGACGGCGGCTATGTCCGTCGCTTCGTGCCCGAGCTGGCACGCCTGCCGGCCGCGCACATCCATCGCCCCTGGGCCGCCCCGCCGGCGATCCTCGCAGCCGCCGGCCTCCGGCTCGGCACGGACTATCCCGCGCCGATCGTCGACCACGCGGCCGCCCGGCGTCGCGCCCTGGAGGCTTTCGG
>JADZBA010000510.1 GCA_020852355.1 Alphaproteobacteria bacterium | reverse complement strand
ATCTGCTACGCGTGGTACGACGACGCGCACCAGTATCCCGAGAAGCTCGTCGAGCTGACCGACGTCGCCACCTACCTCGACAAGAAGTATGGCGGCTGGTACGACGTCTGCAAGAAGTACGGCATCTACAAGGGCAAGTGGATCTCGATCCCGCTCGGCGCATCCGGCGGCAAGATGGTCTACCGCAAGAGCTGGATGAACGAGGCCGGCTTCGAGACCTTCCCCGGTGACCTGCCCGGCTTCCTCAAGCTCTGCCAGAACCTGAAGGCCAAGGGGCATCCCGCCGGCTTCGCGCTCGGCAATGCCGTCGGCGACAGCGGCTGGTGCTACTGGCTGATGTGGACCCACGGCGGCAAGCTCATCAACGAGAAGGACCAGGTCGTCATCAACAGCCCGGAGACGATCGCGGCGCTGGAATACGCCAAGCAGCTCTACGAGACCTTCATCCCCGGCACGCTGTCCTGGCTCGACCCGTCGAACAACAAGGCGTTCCTCGCGGGCGAAATCAGCCTGACCTCCAACGGCATCTCGATCTACTACGCCGCCAAGACCGCCACCGATCCGAAGATCAAGGAGATGGCGGCCGACATCTACCACGCCGAGTATCCGATCGGCCCCCTCGGCAAGCCCTCCCAGCTCAACCTCATCGTCCCGGCGATGGTCTTCAAGTACACGAAGTACCCGAACGCGGCGAAGGACTACATCCGCTTCATGATGGAGAAGGAGCAGTTCGAGCCCTGGTCGGATGCCTCGATCGGCTATTTTAGCCACCCGCTGAAATACTACGAGAACATGAAGATCTGGACGGTCGACCCGAAGCACACGCCGTATCGCGACGTCCTCAACACGTCGCTGTGGCCGAGCTACGCCGGCTCGCTCGGCGCGCAGTCCGCGGGCGTGCACGCGGACTACGTCGTCGCCAACATGGTCGCCTCGGTGTGCTCCGGCTCGAAGACGCCGAAGGAGGCCGCGGCCGAGGCGCAGCGTCGCGCCGAGCGCTACTACAAGCTCTAGACGTCGAGGGAGCCGGCGGACGGCGACGTCCGCCGGCGCCGACGACCGCTCCAGCCTCGCGAGGCAGCCATGGTGTCCATCGCCGACCGCTTGCCGGCAGTCTCCAGCCCGACCGCGCTCGGGCGGCTGCTGGACAATCGCATCTTCCTGTCGTTCACCTTCATGCTGCCGGCGGCGGTGCTGCTGCTGCTGTTCCTCACCTACCCGCTCGGCCTCGGCGTCTGGCTCGGCTTCACCGACACCAAGATCGGGCGCGCCGGGGTGTGGATCGGCATCGACAACTACCTCTCGCTGTTCCAGGACAGCGTCTTCCGGCTCTCGGTGTTCAACACGATCCTCTACACGACCGTGGCGACCGTCGGGAAGTTCGCCCTCGGCCTGTGGCTGGCGATCCTCCTTAACAACCACCTGCCCTTCAAGGGCTTCATCCGGGCGATCGTCCTGCTGCCCTGGATCGTCCCGACTGTCCTGTCGGCGATCGCCTTCTGGTGGATCTACGATTCGCAGTTCTCGATCATCTCCTACACGCTGCAGCGCCTGGGGCTGATCGACCAGTACATCAACTTCCTGGGCGAGCCGAACCCGGCGCGGGCCTCGGTGATCGCCGCCAACATCTGGCGCGGCATCCCCTTCGTCGCGATCTGCCTCCTGGCGGGGCTGCAGACCATCTCGCCCTCCCTCTACGAGGCGGCGGCGCTCGACGGGGCCACCCACTGGCAGCGCTTCCGCCACGTCACCGTGCCGATGCTGATGCCGATCCTGTCGGTGGTGCTGACCTTCTCGGTGATCTTCACCTTCACCGACTTCCAGCTCATCTATGCGATCACCCGCGGCGGCCCGGTGAACACGACGCATCTCATGGCGACGCTGGCCTTCCAGCGGGCGATCCCCGGCGGCCAGCTCGGCGAGGGGGCGGCCATCGCGACCGCGATGATCCCCTTCCTCATCGCCTCGACGCTCATCAGCTACTATGGAATCCAGCGCCGCAAGTGGCAGCAGGGAGGCAGGGATGACTGACGCCGCCGCCACGCTCGGCAAGAAGGCCGCCGCCGACGAGGCGCAGGGCATGGACTACCTGATGACCTTGCCGCGCAAGGTCGTCACGGTCTACGTCCCGCTGATCTGCTTCCTCATCGTCCTGCTGTTCCCGTTCTACTGGATGGCGGTGACGACGCTGAAGCCGAACGACGAGCTCTACGACTACGCGCGCTTCAACCCGTTCTGGATCGTCAACCCGACGCTGCGGAACATCGAGAAGCTGCTGTTCGAGACGGACTATCCCGCGTGGCTGCTGAACACCATGGTGGTGACGGCCGCGGCCACCGCGCTCGCGCTCTTCGCCTCGGTGCTCGCCGCCTACGCCATCCAGCGGCTGCGGTTCAAGGGCGCGCAGACGGTCGGCCTGCTGATCTTCCTCGCCTACCTCGTGCCGCCCAGCATCCTCTTCATTCCCCTGGCGACGATGGTCTTCGGGCTCGGCCTCTACGACACGCAGTGGGCGCTGATCCTGACATACCCGACCTTCCTCATCCCGTTCTGCACCTGGCTGCTCATGGGGTACTTCAAGTCGATCCCCTACGAGCTGGAGGAGTGCGCGCTGATCGACGGGGCGACGCGCATCCAGATCCTGTGGAAGATCACCCTGCCGCTGGCGGTGCCCGGCCTCATCTCGGCCGGCATCTTCGCCTTCACGCTGTCGTGGAACGAGTTCATCTACGCGCTGGCGTTCATCTCGTCCTCGGAGAACAAGACGGTTCCCGTCGGCGTGCTGACGCAGCTCGTCGAGGGCGACGTGTACCACTGGGGCTCGCTGATGGCGGGCGCGCTGTTCGGGTCGCTGCCCGTGGCGGTGCTCTACTCGTTCTTCGTCGAGTACTATGTGTCCAGCCTGACCGGTGCCGTGAAGGAGTAGACGGGTCCCGCCATGCCGCGCTTCGCCGCCAACCTCTCGATGCTGTTCGGGGAAGTCCCCTTCCTCGACCGCTTCGCCGCCGCCGCCCGCTGCGGCTTCCGCGGCGTGGAGTTCCTCTTTCCCTACGAATGGCCCGCCGAGGAGGTGGCGCGCGCGGCCCGCGACGCGCGGGTCGAGGTCGCCCTCTTCAACCTCCCCGCCGGCGACTGGACCAGGGGCGAGCGCGGCCTCGGTGCCCTGCCGGGCCGCGAGGCGGACTTCGCGGCGGCCCTGGAGCAGGCGATCCACTATGCGAAGGCGCTCGCCTGCCCGCGGGTCCACGTCATGGCGGGGCTGGTGCCGGCGGACGCGACACGGGCGGCGTGCGAGGCGACCTTCCTCGCCAACCTGCGCATGGCCGCACCGCGGCTGGCGGCGGCGGGCCTGACCGGGATGCTGGAGCCGCTCAACACCACCGACGTGCCGGGCTATCTGCATAACCGCACCGACCACGCGCTGGGCTACGTCGCCGCGGTCGGGAGCCCCGCGCTCTCGCTGCAGCTCGACCTCTATCATGTCCAGATCATGGAGGGCGACCTCGCCCGCAAGGTGGAGGGCCTGGCCGGCCGCTACGCCCATGTCCAGATCGCCGGCAACCCCGGGCGCAACGAGCCCGACGTCGGCGAGGTGAACTTCCCCTTCGTCTTCGATACCTTCGACCGCATCGGCTACGAAGGGTGGATCGGCTGCGAGTACCGGCCGAAGACGACGACGGAGGCCGGGCTCGGCTGGGCGGCCGCCTACGGCATCGCCGCGCCGCGCTGACGAACTTGCCGCGCTGATCGGAGCGTAGAGAGATGAAGGTCGTGATCACCGGCGGCGGCGGCTTCCTCGGCCGCAAGCTGTGCCTCGCCCTGCTCAACCACCATGCCCTGCTCGACGCCACCGGCCGGCCCTACGTGCCGAGCCGCATCGTGTGCTTCGACAGCGTGCCGTTCGACCCGCCGCTGCCCGGCGACCCGCGCGTCAAGGGCGTGGTCGGCGACATCGGCGACGCCGCCACGGTACGCGCGCTGATCGATGCGGACGTCGCCTCGGTGTTCCACCTCGCGGCCGTCGTCAGCGCCGGCGCCGAGGCGGACTTCGATCTCGGCATGCGCGTCAACCTCGACGGCACCCGCCACGTGCTGGACGCCTGCCGCGCCCTGCCGCAGCCGCCCAAGGTCGTGTTCACCAGCTCGCTCGCCGTCTATGGCGGCGACATCCCGCCGACGGTGACCGACGCGACGCCGATCACGCCCCAGACCTCCTACGGCGCCCAGAAGCTGATCGGCGAGTACCTGCTGACCGACTACAGCCGCAAGGGCTATCTCGACGGCCGCGCGCTGCGCCTGCCGACGATCGTCGTGCGGCCGGGCAAGCCGAACAAGGCGGCGTCGACCTTCGCCTCCTCGATCATCCGCGAGCCGCTGCAGGGCGACCCGGCGGTCTGCCCGGTGACACCGGAGACGTCGATGCCGATCCTGTCGCCGCGCAAGGCCGTGGCGGCGTTCCTGCACGTCCACGACCTGCCCGCGGCGACGCTCGGCGCCCATCGCGGCATCCTGCTGAACGGCATCGCCGCCCGCGTCGGCGACATGGCGCGCGCCGTCGAACGCCACGGCGGCCCGGCCGCGCACGCCCGCATCGAATGGAAGCCCGATCCGGCGATCCAGCGCATCGTCTCGGGCTGGCCCGCCGCCATCGACGCCGAGCGCGCCCGCCGCCTCGGCTTCCAGGTCGACGCCGACATCGACGAGATCGTCGCCAACTTCATCGCCGACGACATGCGGCGGTAGGAGACACCGTCGCCCTCAGTAGGCGATGGTCAGGCCGCCGTCGATGATGATGGTCTGCCCCGTCAGGTAGGAGGCGGCGTCGGACGCCAGGAACACCGTGGCGCCCGCGAGATCGTCGACGCGGCCCCAGCGGCGCAGCGGCGTGCGGCCGTGGATCATCGCGTCGAACTCCGGGTTCTGCTGCAGCGGCGTCGTCATGTCGGTCGCGATGAAGCCCGGCGCGATGGCGTTGACGGTGATGCCGCCCGGCCCCAGCTCGACCGCCAGCCCGCGGGTCATCGAGGAGAGGCCGCCCTTGGCCGCGACATAGGCGACGATGGTCGGCCGCGCGGTCGACGCCATGATCGACGAGGTCGAGATGATCCGCCCGTGGCCGCGTGCCGCCATGCCGGGCGCCACCGCCTTGGCCAGCGCGAAGCACGAGGTGAGGTTGGTCGCCAGCACGCGCTCGAAGTCGGCGAGATCGAACTCGGCGAGCGGGCGGCGGTGGTTGACGCCGGCGTTGTTCACCAGGATGTCGACGCGCCCGAAATGCGCCTCGCACTCCGCTACCACTCCGGCGCCGGCCTTGGGATCCGAGAGGTCGGCGGCGATGCCGAAGCCGGCGGACCCCATCCCTTCGAGGTCGGCCACGCGCGCGTCGAGCGTCGCCCGGTCGCGGCCGACCACGGCCACGGAGGCACCGGCGGTGGCGAGCGCGCGCGCCATCTCCCAGCCGATGCCGCGTGAGCCGCCGGTGACCAGCGCGACGCGGCCGGTCAGGTCGAACATGGAGAGGCCGGATGGGAGGGGCATGGGGACTTCCGTGGCGAGAGAAGAACGCCCTCTCCTGCCCTTCGGGGCGCAGAGGGAGGGGACCCATCGCGCAGCGATGGGGCGGAGAGGGAGAATTCGGTGCTACATCGTCGCGCCGATCTGCCAGGGTGTGAACTCCTCCTCACCGAAGCCCATCTCCTCGCTCTTGGTCTGCTGACCCGATGCGGTCGCCAGGATCAGGCGGAAGATCTGCTCGCCGACCTCCTGCACCGAGGCGGTGCCGTCGACGATGCCACCGCAGTTGATGTCCATGTCGTCCATCATGCGGTGCCACAGCGACGTGTTGGTGGCGAGCTTCAGCGAGGGTGCCGGCTTGCAGCCGAAGACCGAGCCGCGGCCGGTGGTGAAGCAGACGATGTTGGCGCCGCCCGCCACCTGGCCGGTCGCCGACACCGGGTCGTAGCCGGGGGTGTCCATGAAGACGAAGCCGCGCGCGGTGATCGGCTCGGCGTACTTGTAGACGTCGACGAGGTTGGTCGATCCGCCCTTGGCGACGGCACCCAGCGACTTCTCCAGGATGGTCGTGAGGCCGCCCGCCTTGTTGCCGGGCGACGGATTGTTGTTCATCTCGTTGCCGGTGCGCGCCGTGTAGTCCTCCCACCACTTGATGCGGGCGACCAGCTTCTCGCCGACCTCGCGGCTGACGGCGCGCCGGGTGAGGAGATGCTCGGCCCCGTAGATCTCCGGTGTCTCGCTCAGCACGGCGGCACCGCCGTGGCGCACCAGCAGGTCGACGGCGGCCCCCAGCGCCGGGTTGGCGGTGATGCCGGAATAGCCGTCCGAGCCGCCGCATTGCAGCGCCAGCGTCAGGTGCTTCGCCGGCACCGTCTGCCGCGTCACCGCGTTGGCGAGCGGCAGCATTTCCTCGACGCGCGCCACCGCCTCGGCCACCGTCTTGCGGGTGCCGCCGGTGTCCTGGATCGTCATCGCGTGGAACTGGCTCGACGTCGCCAAGCCCTCGGCGCGCATCAGGCCGCCGATCTGGTTCGATTCGCAGCCCAGGCCGATCACCAGCACGCCCCAGAAGTTGGGATGGCGGGCATAGCCGGCGATGGTCCGGCGCAGCACGTCCATGGCCTCGCCTTCGCTCGCCATGCCGCAGCCGGTGCCGTGGGTCAGGGCGACGACGCCGTCGACGTTGGGAAACGCGGCCAGCGCGCCGTGGCGGAACTTGTCGGCGACCATGTTGGCGACGTGCGCCGAGCAGTTCACCGACGTCAGGACGCCGATGTAGTTGCGCGTCGCCACCCTGCCGTCAGGCCGCACGATGCCCTGGAAGGTGGCGGCCTCGGCGACGTAGGCCGTGGGGGTCGCGGTCTCGCCGTGGGCGTAGTCGCGGGCGAAGTCGCCCATCGCGAGGTTGTGCGTGTGGACATGCTCGCCCGGCGCGATCGCACGCGCGGCGAAGCCGATGATCTGCGCGTACTTGCGCACCACCTCGCCCTCGGCGATCGCCGCCGTCGCGACCTTGTGGCCGGGCGGCACATGCGCCTTGGTGGTGACGCCCTCGCCCGGCAGCGCGGTGCCCGGCAGCAGGTCGGTGCGGGCGACGACGACGTTGTCGGACGGATTGAGGCGCACGGTGATCGGCGGCGACATGGCAGGGGTTCCTCCGCTTCGCGGTTGCGCGAATTGTCGCCGAAAACGCCGGCGCACGAAAGGCGCGCATTGACGACGGCCGGAGCGCGGTGATGCACTCCCGCGCAAATCAGCTCGGGAAGGGATCGCCATGCGACTGACGCTCGACGCCGCCACCACCCTGCCGGAGGACGGCACCGCGGGCACCCTGGTCGGCCGCGTGTGGATCCCCGACGAGGGCCCCCTGCCCGTCCTGCTGCGCGGCACCGACGTCGTCGACGCCTCGCCGATCAGCGGCACCATGTCTGGCCTGCTCGCCATGCAAGACGCGCGCGCCAGGCTCTCCGCGCTGGACGGCCCGGTGCTGGGCTCGATCGCCGATATCGTCGCCAATACGGCTCTCGACGGCCGCGACGCGCGCAAGCCGTGGCTGCTGACGCCGATCGACCTGCAGGCGGTCAAGGCGTGCGGCGTCACCTTCGCCGCCAGCATGCTGGAGCGCGTCATCGAATCCGAGGCGCGCGGCGACGCCGCCGCGGCCGACGGCATCCGCCGCACCCTCGCGGAGCAGATCGGCGGCGACCTGTCGAAGGTGAAGCCCGGATCGGACGCCGCCATGCGCCTCAAGGCGGCGCTGGTCGCGCGCGGCCTGTGGTCGCCCTACCTCGAGGTCGGCATCGGCCCCGACGCCGAGGTCTTCAGCAAATGCCCGCCGATGGCCGCAGTCGGCACCGGCGTCGAGGTCGGCATCCACCGCGTCTCCGAATGGAACAACCCCGAGCCGGAGATCGTGCTGGTCGTCGACCCCGCGGGCGAGATCGTCGGCGCGACGCTCGGCAACGACGTCAACCTGCGCGACGTCGAGGGGCGCAGCGCGCTGCTGCTGGGCAAGGCCAAGGACAACAACGCCTCGGCCGCGGTCGGTCCGTTCATCCGTCTCTTCGATGCGACCTTCGGCATCGAGGACGTGCGCGCCGCCGAGGTCGCGCTGCGCGTCGAGGGCGACGACGGGTTCGATCTCGACGGCAGGAGCTCGATGCGCCTCATCAGCCGCGACCCGACCGAGCTGGTCGGCCACACGATCGGTGCGCACCACCAGTATCCCGACGGCTTCGTGCTCTACACCGGCACGATGTTCGCGCCGACCAAGGACCGCGGCGGCGCCGGAAAGGGCTTCACCCACCGTGTCGGCGACATCGTCACCATCGCCAGCCCGAAGCTCGGGCGCCTGGTCAACCGCGTCCAGCACGCCGACCGCGTGGCGCCCTGGACCTTCGGCACCGGCGCGCTGATGCGATCGCTGGCGCGGCGCGGCCTCGTCTGACGTCGTTCGCGCGTGGACTCCCGATTGGCGGACGGCTACGGTTCCGGCCGGTTGTAATTCAAGGGGGAGAGTTCGGCATGGCGGGCAGGCTCGCCGGCAAGACCGCATTCGTCACCGCGGCGGCACAGGGCATCGGACGGGCGACGGCGCTCGCCTTCGCCGCCGAAGGCGCCACCGTCCACGCCACCGATCTCAACGAGGCGAAGCTCGCGGAGATCGCCGGGCCGGTGAACCTCGCACTGGCCGGCCTCGACGTCACCGACGGTGCCGCCGTCCGTCGGGCGGCGGAGCGCGTCGGGCGCGTCGACGTCCTCTTCAACTGCGCCGGCTGGGTCGCCGCGGGCTCCATCCTCGACTGCACCGAGGCCGACTGGGACCGCTCGATGAACCTGAACGCCAAGGCGATGTTCACGGTCATCAAGGCGTTCCTGCCGGCGATGCTGGCGGGCGGCGGCGGGTCGATCATCAACATCGCCTCGGTCGCCTCCTCGGTGAAGGGCGTACCGCTGCGCTTCGCGTACGGCGCCAGCAAGGCGGCCGTCATCGGCCTCACCAAGTCGGTCGCGGCCGACTACATGCGCCAGGGCGTGCGCTGCAACGCGATCTGCCCGGGGACGGTCGACACGCCGTCGCTGGGCGACCGCATCAACGCCTTCGCCGACCCGGTGCAGGCGCGCAAGGATTTCATCGCGCGCCAGCCCATGGGCCGCCTCGGCACCGCCGAGGAGATCGCCCACCTCGCCGTCTACCTCGCTTCCGACGAATCCAGCTTCACGACCGGGACCGCCGTCATCGCCGACGGCGGCATGGTCCTGTAACCGCGCCATCACGAGGGGAAAGAGGACACGCCATGAAGCTCTTGCGCTACGGGCCCAAGGGTAAGGAGAAGCCGGGCGTTCTCGACGAGGACGGCGGCATCCGCGACATCTCGAAGATCGTCAAGGACATCACGCCCGACCTGCTGTCGCCGGGTGCCCT
>JADZBA010000509.1 GCA_020852355.1 Alphaproteobacteria bacterium | reverse complement strand
ACTGGACGGGCCTGGCGCGCCCGCACCAGACCGTCGTCGTCGACATGGGCCTGCACGGCCTGCCGGTGCTGTGCCGCGAACTCGCCGCCCACGGCCTGCCCGACAGCACGCCCGCCGCCATCGTCCAGCAGGGCACCACCAACCGCCAGCGCGTCCTCATCGGCACCCTGGCCAGCCTGCCGCAACTGGCAGAAGACGCCCGGCTCAAGCCGCCGACCCTCATCATTGTCGGCGAAGTGGTCAGGCTGCACGACAAGCTCAAGTGGTTCGACCCCGCCGGCGCGCCCGACGTCGGCAGCTGGAAGAAGGACAAATAAAAAGGCGCGGAGCTTTCGCTTCGCGCCTTCCTTGAAACCCGGACCTCCCTGCCGCCGCCTGCCCGGCCGCCATGCTTACAGGCGCTGTGCGGACCAGGGATTCCGGTTCCACCTTGCCGCGCTCCCCGAGCCGGGAGGGGCATTGCATCGCAGTGTTGGAATGCATCCTAGCCGCCCCGGCGAAAAAAGTCCGTGAAGTGCTTCACGAAAGGGCCGTCAAGCCGAAAATATTCTGCCGTCCTGCGTCCCTCAGCGCTCCCTTCCCGCCTCGTGCCAGGCCCGCTGCACGGGCGAGAGCAGGTATTCGAGCACGCTGCGGGTGCCGAGCAGGATCTCCGCCGTGGCCTGCATGCCGGCGGCGAGGGGCAGGCGCTCGGCGCCCTCGCCGATCTGCATGGCCCGCAGCGTCACCAGCGCGCGATAGGCGAGCGGCGCGCCCTTGGCGCCCTTCCCGTCGGCCCCGCCCTGCTGCCCTTGCGCGTTGCCGTCGGCCGCATCCGCGCTGACATGCTCCACGGTTCCTTCGACCATGCCGTACTTCTGGAACGGGAAGGCGGCCAGCTTCAGCTTGACCGGCTGGCCCTGGCGCACGAAGCCGATGTCCTGGTTCGACACCCACACCTCGGCGCGCAGCAGGTCGTCCTGCGGCACCAGGGTCAGCAGCACCGTGCCCGGCTGCACCACCGTGCCGGCGGTGTGGGTGGCGATGTCCTTCACCACGCCGGCCTGCGAGGCCTTCAGCTCCAGCAGCCCCGCGCGGTGCGCCTGCTTGGCGCGCTCCTGCTCGAGCTTATCGACTTGCCCCTGCACCTCGTTGCGCTCGGCATAGAGCTGGCGCCGGTTGTCGGCGGCGATCTGCGCCAGGCGCTTCTCCGACTGCGCCGTGGTGGCGCGCGCCGACTCGATGACATGCTCCTGCGTGGCGAACTCCTGCTCCTTCTCGACGCGCTCGCGCTTCTTGTCCGAGGCCATCAGCGGCCCGGCGAAGCCGTCCTTCGCCAGCTTCTCGTAGGCGGCGTCCTGGGCGCGGTAGTGCGGCAGCGTCTCGCCCAGCTTGGCCCTCACCTGCTGCGCCGCGGCCATCTCGCGGCGCGCCTTCTCCAGCTTGGCCCGCTCCTCGGCTAGCGCCGCTTCCAGCGCGGCGCGGTTGGCGCGGAACTGCGCCTCGATCTCGCGCGCGAGCCCGGCCGGCGCGCCGGCCACGGGCCTGAACTCGGCCTGCCCCAGCTCGGCGTCGATGCGGGCGAGGGTCAGCGTCTTGCGGTAAAAGTCGGTCTCCAGGATACGGCGATCCGCCTCCGAGAGCTGCGTGTCCATGCGCATCAGCACCTGGCCTTCGCGCACCGCCTGCCCTTCGCGCACGAGAATCTCGCGCACGATGCCGCCTTCGGCCGGCTGCACGATCTTCACGTAGCTGTGCGGCACCAGCTTGCCTTCGGCCACGGCGACGATGTCGAGCCGCCCCAGCACCGACCAGATCAGCAGCCCGGCCAGCAGGCCGACGAGCACCTGGATCACCCGCCGCCCCAACGGCGAGGGCGGCGAGTCCTGCAGGCGGATCAGCGGCGGCGAGAACTCGGCTGGGTCGGCCTGCGGCGGAGCGAGCTTGTCGAGCAGGCTCATCCCAGCCTCGCCGCACCGTCCTGCAGGCCGGCGAGCGGGCGCAGCGCCTGTGCCTGGGCGCCGAACTGCGCGTCGCCGAGCACCTCCTGCGCCGCCGCCAGGCCGATGCCGGCCAGCGTGCCGTTGCGGCCGTACTGGTAAGCCAGGTCGCCGCCCAGCGCCGCCGTGTCGCTGCCGGATAGATGGAACTGCGTCAGGGCATTGGTGACCGCCCAGCTCGTCAGGCCGAGATTCGCCGCGCGCGCCGCATCGAAGGCATCGGACAGACCGGCGAAGTCGAAGGCTTCCACGCGGTTGTCACGCAGCGTATCCGCACCGCCGGCGTCGAAGTCGGCCATCGCCTCGGCGATCACCTGCAGGCGGAGCACGCTGCGGTTCTCGGCCGCCGCATACCAATTCGCCAGGGTGACGCGATCGGAGGCGCCGATGTCGAGGACCAGGTGATTGCCGCTCTTGCGCATTCGGATGTCGGCGTAGTCGATGCCGCCGCCGAGCGACAGCACGTTGTCGGCGCCGCTGCTGGCAGCGACCGTATCCTGTCCGTCGCCGAGGTTGAAGGCGATGACGTCCGCCCCAGCGCCGGTGTTGACGCTGTCGTTTCCGATGCCGCCCATGAAGAAATCGGCCGCCGCATCGCCGCGCAGGGAATCGTTGCCGGCCCCGCCGTTGAAATAGCCGGCGCCGGAGGGATCCGCCAGCACGTCGTCGCCCTCGCCGCCTTCGAGGAAATCCATGCCGGCGGCGCCGTTCAGGCGGTCGGCGCCCTCGCCGGCGGAGAGCAGATTGGTCGCCGCATTGCCGGCAAGCACGTTGTCCAGGGCATTGCCGAAACCATTGATCGCCTCGGCCCCGGAAAGGGTCAGGTTCTCCACGTCGTCGGCCAGCAGGTATGTCACCGTCGCAACCACGCGGTCAGTGCCCTCGCCCGCGGCTTCCGTCACGACATCGCCGGCATCATCCACGTAGTAGATGTCGTTGCCTGCGCCGCCGGTCATGGCGTCCGCACCGGCAGAACCGTTGAGCACGTCATTGCCTTCACCGCCGATGAGGACATCGTCGGCCGCGCCCCCCGTAATGCGGTCGTCACCGCCCAGGCCATCCAGCGTGTTCGAAGCGGCATTGCCGGCGAGGACATTATTGAGCGCGTTGCCCGTCCCGCCGATGGCCTGCGTGCCGGACAGGGTCAGGTTCTCGATGTTCTCGCCCAGGGTGTAGCTGATTGCGCTGACCACCCTGTCGGCGCCTTCGTCGGCGAGCTCGGTCAACGTGTCACCTACGTCGTCGACGTAATAGGTGTCGTTGCCGGCGCCGCCGATCATGGCATCGGCCCCGCCAGAGCCGTTCAGCACGTCGTTGCCCTCTCCGCCGACCAGCATGTCGTCCGCCGCACCGCCGGTCAGCCGGTCGTCTCCTCCCAGTCCCTCTAGCGTGTTCGAAGCCGCGTTGCCGACGAGGACGTTGTTGAGCGCGTTGCCCATGCCACTGATGGCTGCCGTACCGGAGAGGGTCAGGTTCTCGATGTTGTCGCCCAGCGCGTAACTGATCGTCGAGATCACCCGGTCTGCGCCCTCATCCATCAGTTCCGTCACGGCGTCGCCGGCGTTATCGACGTAGTAAGTGTCGTTGCCCGCGCCGCCGATCAGGGTATCCGCCCCGGCGCGGCCGTTGAGCACGTCGTCCCCCTCGAAGCCCTCGATGCGGTCGCGACCGGCCGTGCCGTTGAGGCGGTCGTTGCCCGCCGTGCCGGCGACATGGCTGTCGTACAGGCGCCCCTCGAGCGAGCCCCCCTCCCACACCGTGCCGTCGGCGAACTCGACGCGCTCGATGCGCCCGGCGGGATCGGAGAACCAGCCATCCAGCACGGCCGCGTCCCCGCTGCCGCGCAGCGTGAGATACAGGCTCCACTCGTCGCGCGAGACGTCGACCTCCTGCGGGGCGATGCCATTGCCGAAGCGCAGTGTGTCGGCATCGCCCGCCGGGCCGCTGTCGAACAGCGTGTCCCGTCCGTCGCCGCGGTCGAAGAGATAGACATCGTCTCCGGCGCCGCCGTCCAGATTGTCGTCTCCGACGCCGCCGCGCAACAGGTCCGCGCCGGCGCCGCCGAACAGCTGATCGGCGCCGGCGAAGCCCTCCATGGCGTCGCCGCCCAAGGTGCCCCACAGCACGTCGTCCGCATCGCTGCCGGCGGTGCGCGCCGCCATGGCATCCAGCGCAGCGCCATCCCATATCGTCCCATCGGCGAACTCGACGCGGCCGACCCGTTGCTCGGAAAGCTGGAACCAGTCCAATAACGTCAAGGCGTCTCCGGCGTCGCCGATGGCCAGATGCAGGCCGTCCCAGTCCAATGTCGCCGTGATCTCGCCGGGCGCGATGTCGGCGCCGAAGCGGATCGTGTCCGCATCCCCGGGGGCCGCATCCCCCTGCTCGATGCGATCGCTGCCATCGCCGCGCGAGAACAAGTACGCATCGTCGCCCGTCCCGCCCCGCAGATGATCGTCTCCGGCCTTGCCGTCCAGCACGTCGTTGCCGCCGGTCCCCTCCAGGAAGTCGGCTCCGGACGTGCCGTCGGTGATGACCGGCGCCCGCTCCAGCACCTGCGACGTCCACACCGTGCCGTCCGCGAAGGCCACTTGGCCGACGCGGGTGTCCGGCTGGGAAAACCAGTCCTCCAGGATCAGCGTGTCGCCGGTCCCGGCGATGGCGAGCAGCAAGGCGTCATTCTCGCGCGTGGCCGCCACCTGCTCCGGCCGGACATCGTCGCCGAAGCGGACCGTGTCCGCATCGCCCGGCTCGGCGTCGGTCTGCACCACGGTATCGAGGCCGCTGCCGCGCCCGAACCGGTAGGCGTCGCTGCCGGCCCCGCCGATGAGCGTGTCGTCTCCGCTCCCGCCCTCCAGCTCATCGTCGCCGTCGAGTCCCTGGAGCACATCGTTCCCGCCGGCACCGACGATGAGATCCTTCAGCGCCGTCCCGACGAGGGTGTCGGCCTCCTCCGTGCCCGCGACCAGGTTGTATTCCGGCCTGGGCGGCGCGAGGGCCAGGATCTCGGCCAGCGACAGCCTGCGTCCATCGGCGAAGCGGAAGCTTTCGATGCCCCACCCCAGGTAGTCATCCGAATTGGGCATGACGATACGCGCCACGCTGCCGGCCCCGTAGGTGATGTCGAGCGTGTCGCGGAAGCCATTCATTCCTTCCGGTCTGGCTTTGCCCCAGGCGAAGGCCAGGTCCTCGGGAGCAATGCCGGGACCGAACTCCACCGTGTCGTCGGCGATCAAGCCGTCGCCGACCAGCGGCGCCAGGCTCGCGGCATCGCCGGCATGGACCTGCAGCGCTTCGGGCAGGGCTTCCACGTAAAGCACCGTGCCGCCCCAGGTCGCGGCGGCCGCCTGCGCCTCCTCTTCCGATTGGAAGAAGCTGCGCCATTCCTGGCCGTCTTCGACCACCCACTCACCGGCGTGGAAATAACGCGCCGACCAGTGTTCGGCGCCCTGGGCGAAGAAGAAGGAGTCCAGCGCGGAATAGTAGTATTCCGCAGACCCCTCGGAAAAGCCGATCCAGCCCTCGTCCACCACCAGGTCGCTGCCCTGGTCGGCCCCGGCGAAGACGTAGCGATGGACCTCCTCGGCTTCGCTGACGCTGTTGTCCCAACCCCACAGCAGATCGTCGCCACGTCCGCCGAACATCACCGCGCCGTTGTAGAGCCGGTCGTTGCCATCTCCCCCGTCGATGAAGCCGCGCGTCGCGACGAAGTCGTCGCCGCCGTCCGCCTTGACGATGCCGCCGCCCGTGATCTCGTCATCGCCCGCGCCTGCCTCGACGATGCGGAAGCTGTACGTCGTATCGTCGGTATAAACGGAAGCCCTGCCCACGCCAGGAAAAAGTTGATCGGCGCCCGGCACGACGGCAGGCGGCCCGGACAGCACTGAAACGACGCTCCCGCTCGCAGCGCCCGTCTGATACCGGTTCAGATTGTCAGACGTCACTCTGCCGACGGCCGTGCCGCCCGACATGATCCAGTCCGTCGCCGACCATTGCCGCGTCTGCTCAGCCGACAGGCTGGTCACCGTCCAGCTCATGCCGACCCACTTCTGTTCATACTGCCCGCCGCCGGTCGCGCCCCACATGTCCCCTAGGTACGCCGTTCCCGACACGCTTTCCGTTTGCGTGTCGATCCGCACGCGGCGGTCGTCGATCGTGGCGGGCTGCGATGTCCGCCAGTCGTCGAGCGAATAGGTTCGTGTGTCCGTCAAACTGCGGCCGTCGAACCATTCATAGGTGTTCCGCTGTGTCTGCTCGCCGCTGACGAAGCTGGCCGTGGCCTGGGTCGCGACATGGCGACGCAGCTCGTCCGGACTGGCATAGGCGTAACCCCGGCCGATGAGCTCGTTGGCCAGTGCCAGCTTGCTGGACTGCTCGAACCGGTTCATCAGCCCGCGCAGCCAGTCGCGACCGCCTTCCCATGCGCCGGAGAGCAGCTCCTCCGCCGTGGCGCTCTCGCCAGAAGTGTCGCGGATCGTCCAGGATTGCGGCGCGTCGAAATAGCCCTGGATGACGATGCCGCCGGCCCCGTCCGGCAAGAGTAGCCGCAGGTCGGCGCCTT
The DNA here is from genome assembly GCA_020852355.1 of Alphaproteobacteria bacterium. Classification (GTDB taxonomy): domain Bacteria; phylum Pseudomonadota; class Alphaproteobacteria; order ATCC43930; family Allostellaceae; genus Allostella. The sequence goes on along the minus strand of JADZBA010000509.1, from coordinate 2,460 downwards.
CGCGCGCCGCACCGATGCCCGACAGCGCGATCCCCATGCCCAGCTCGATGCGGCCGCCACCCGCATCGACGAGGGTCTTGCTGCCCGTGCCGGCGTTGACTTGGTAGGTGTCCAAGCCCGCGCCGCCCGCCAGCACATCGCTGCCCGCGCCGCCGTTGAGCACGTCGTCCCCCTCGCCGCCGCTCAGCGCGTCGTCGCCGGACGCCCCGTTCAGGACATCGTTGCCCGCCAGGCCGAGCATGCGCTCGTTCAGGCCGGTGCCCTGCATCGCATCGTCGCCATCCGTCCCGGCGACCTCCGGCCCGAGCCCCAGCAGTTCGCCGTATGACATGCTGCTCCCGTCGGCGAAGCGCAGCTCGACGACGGGCGGCCGGTCGAAGGGTTGCGCCGGATCGAAGCCAGCCAGCCGGATGGCGCTGTCCGTTCCCTCGCCGATGCCGATCACCAACTCGCCGTCGTCGAGCCGCAGGCGGATGTCGGACCGGGCGATCCCCGCGCCGAAGCGGATCGCCGTGCCGGTGGCCGCCAGGCTGCGCAGCGTGTCGACGCCATCGCCCGCGCGGTAGTCGACGACGTTATCGGAACCGCCCACCTCGATCAGATCGTCGCCCCTGCCCCCGGCGATCGTGTTGCCCGTGCCGCTGACATGGAGATGGTCGTCGCCGCGCCCGCCCGCCACCGTGGCCTGGTCGCGGCGCACCGCGAGATCGAAGCGGCCACCGGCGGTGGCGTCGAGAAAGCCGACCGCGTCGAGCAGGGCGCCCTCGCCCGTGCCGTAGCTTTGGATCGTGCCGGCCGCGCCCCCGGCGATGGTCAGACGGCTGCCCTCGCCCAGGGTGAGCACCAGGTCGCCGGCGTTCTCGCCCTCTCCCTGCGCAGCCGTCACTCCGCTGAAGTCCAGGCCCTCCAGGATCAAGGTGTTGACGCCGCCGGCGTCCTGGATGCCGGTGACGACGCTGCCGGGCGCGGCGAACAGATCGGCCGCATCGATGACGTAGGTGTCGTCGCCCAGGCCGCCGTCGAGCACGTCCGTGCCGGCGCCACCGGCGAGCTGGTCGCTGCCCTCGCCGCCGGAGAGCTGGTCGTTGCCGGCCCCGCCCTGGAGGACGTCGTTGCCCGCCTCGCCGACCAGGATGTCGTCACCCACGCCCCCCTCGAGCGTATCCGCGCCTTCGCCGCCGCCCAGGGCGTCGTTGCCGGCACCGCCGGCCAGCCGGTCGTCGCCGGCATCGCCGAAAGCGAGATCGTTGCCTTCGCCACCGTCGATAACGTCGTCGCCCGCTTCCCCGTGCAGCTCGTCGTTGTCCTCCCCGCCGATCAGGGTGTCGTTGCCGCCCTGGCCGCGCAGGTAGTCGTTGCCGGCCCCGCCGTCGAGGCGGTCGTTGCCCTGGTATTCGGCGGCGATGCCCTCGCCGTCGCCGGCGATCGTGTCGTCGCCCTCGCCGCCGTGGATCTCGTCATTCCCACCCGCGCCGACCAGCGTGTCGGCGCCCGCTCCGCCGTCCAGATAGTCGTCGCCGTGGTATTGCGCCGGAGTGACCGGGTCGTCGCCGTTGATTTCGTCGTCACCTTCCTCGCCGACCAGGACATCGTCGCCGCCGTTGCCGGCCATCCGGTCGTTGCCGGCGCCGCCTTCGAGGTAGTCCTGCCCGTGCAGGCTGCCCGGCAGGCCCGGACTGTCCGGGTCGCCGGCGTTGTCGAGGTTGTCCCCGGCCAGGACATCGTCGCCCTCGCCGCCGAGGACCGTGTCATCGCCCTCGTCGCCGAAGGCCACGTCGGCGTCCGCCCCGCCGTCGAGGTAGTCGTCGCCACCCTGGCCGAAGAGCCAGTCGGCGCCGGCCCCGCCGTAGAGCGCGTCGGCGCCGCCGGCCCGGCGCTCGACATGGTTCATGGCGGAATAGCGGTAGCCGTACAGGCCCGCCCCGCCGGCTCCTTCGCTCCGCCGGTGCTCGACCAGGTAGGTGTCGTCACGGAATTCCCGCGCCACCGGATGGCCTTCGTCGTCGCCCGCCAGGTGGTCGTCGCCGCCCCCGCCCAGGATCAGATCGTCGCCGGCGCCACCGAGGAGGATGTCCGCGCCGGCATCGCCGAAGAGCCGGTCGTCACCCTCGCCGCCGTCGAGCCAGGATTTCTCGGCGTCCTGCGCAGACTGACTTTGTCCCAGGGCGTGCGCAGCCAGCGGGTCGCGCTCGGCGGTGGCGTGGAGGCAATCATCGCCGCCCTGGCCGAAGAGGTAGTCGCTCCCGGTGCCGCCTACCACAATGTCGGCACCCTCGCCGCCCTCTGCGTCGTCCTCGCCCGCCCCCAGCTCGATCCGGTCGGCCCCGCCCTTAGCCCGGACCCGGTCGCCCTCTTCCCCGCTCAGGATCAGATCCTCGCCTTCGCTGCCTTCGAGCCGGTCGGCCAGCGCCCGCCCGCTGTCGGCGCGCACGATGTTGCCCAGTTCGTCGTAGAGGTGGT
>JADZBA010000508.1 GCA_020852355.1 Alphaproteobacteria bacterium | reverse complement strand
CGGCGACCCGGACGATGCCGTGGATGGTGGCGGTCATGGCCTTCGTCGCCGCCCTGGCGCTGGCGCTCGCGCTGGCCGTCGAGGCGGCGGCGGCGCGCTTCGGCGCCGGTCTCGCCGGCAACGTCACCGTCGAGGTGCCGCCGGCGGACACGCCCGCCGCCGGCGAGGCGCGCGCCGCCGCCGCCGCCGCCGCTCTGCGCGGCGTGCCGGGCGTGCTGTCGGCGGACATCATCCCGCGCGCGGCGACGGCGCGGCTGGTCGAGCCGTGGCTCGGGGCCGAGCTCGCCGGCGGCGGCCTGCCGCTGCCGACCCTGATCGACCTCCGGGTCGACCCGGCGTCGCCGCCCGGCGCGGCGAGGCTTATGGCGGCGCTCGCCCGCGTCGGGCCGGACATCAGCGTCGACGACCACCGCCAATGGCTCGACCGGCTGCTCGCCTGGGTGATGGCGGTCCGGCTGGGCGCGGTCGCGGTCCTGGCCTGCGCGGTGGTCGGCATCGTCCTGACGGTGGCGCTCGCCACGCGCGCCGCGCTCGCCATCCATCGCGACGTCATCGAGATCCTGCACATGATCGGCGCCCAGGACGGCTACATCGCGCGCCAGTTCCAGCGCCAGGCGCTGTGGATGGGCCTGCGCGGCGGGCTGGCCGGCGCCGCCCTGGCGGCCGGCCTGATCTACTTCGTCGGCACCTGGGGCGCCGGCCTGCAGCCGGGCCTGCTGCCGGCCCTGGCGCTCGGCCCGCGCGAGTGGGCGGCGCTGGCCGCGATGCCGGTCGGTGCCGCCCTGATCGCGGTGGTCGTGGCACGGCTGGTCGTGCTGCGCGCGCTGCGCCGGATGATGTAGCCCATGCGCCTGCTCATGCTCGACCGCGACGGCGTCCTCAATGTCGACCGGGCGGAATCCGTGCGCACCCCGGACGCCCTGGAGATGATCCCGGGGGCCGCCGCCGCCGTCGCCCGGGTCAACGCGGCGAGGATCCCGGTGGCCATCGTCTCCAACCAGTCGGTGGTCGGCCGCGGCATCGTCGACGCGGCCATGCTGGAGCGCATCCACGACCGGCTGCGCGACGCGCTCGCCTGCGAGGGCGCCGGCATCGACGCCTGGTTCGTCTGCACCGACCCGCCCGACCGCGCGACCGAGCGGCGCAAGCCCCGGCCCGGCATGCTGCGCGAGGCGCTGGCGCGCTTCCGCGTGGCGCCCGGCGATGCGGTGATGGTCGGCGATGCCCCGGGCGACCTGGAGGCCGCCCGCGCCGCCGGCTGCCGCCGCGTCCTCGTGCGCACCGGCAAGGGAGCGGCGACGCAGGCACAGGGGATCGCGCCGCACCTGCTTCCGGTCGCCGTGCACGCGGACCTCGCCGCCGCCGTCGAGGCCCTGCTCGCCGGACGATGAGGCGCGGCGTGGCGGCGTGGGCGCGGTGCGGCGCGCGGCTTCTCGCCGCTGCCCTGCTGCTGCTGGCCGCCGGCTTCGTATGGTTCGCCGAGACGGTGCCCTGGACGCCCAGGGACGACCCCCGGCCGACCGACGCGATCGTCGTCCTGACGGGCGGCAGCGAGCGCATCCCGGTCGGCGTCGCGCTGCTGGCGGAGGGGCGCGCCAGGAAGCTGCTGGTCTCGGGCGTCAATCCCGGCGTCGATCCGGCGACGCTGCTGCGCGAGATCGCGGGCGGCGCCTTCAGCGACCGCATCGCGTTGGGCTACGCCGCCGACAATACCCGCGGCAACGCCGGCGAGACCGCGCGCTGGATGGCCGCCGAGGGCTTCGCGTCGCTGCGTCTCGTCACCGCGAACTACCATCTCCGCCGCAGCGCGCTGGAGCTGGCGCGCGCCATGCCGGGGACGATCATCGTGCTGCACCCGGTGGTGCCGGCGCACGTGAAGCGCGAATGGTGGGTCTGGCCGGGAACCGCGATGCTGCTGGGGGCCGAGTACCTGAAGTACCTGTGGAGTCTCTCGCGACCGTGGAGCCACGCGTGACCGCCCTGCGATCGGCCCTGTTCAACCTGCTGTTCTTCGCCTGGACCATCCTGCTGGCGGTGACCACCTGGCCGGCGTTGCTGCTGCCGCGCCGGGCGGTGGTCGCCGTCTACCATCTGTGGCGGCGCGGCATCGACGCGCTGCTGCGCCGGGTCGTCGGCATCGAGCAGCGCTGGATCGGCCTCGACCGGCGGCCGGCGGGGCCGGTCATCTATGCCGCCAAGCACCAGTCCGCCTGGGACACCATCGCGATGCCCGGGCGGCTGGGCGACGCCGCCGTGGTGATCAAGCGCGAGCTGCTGTGGATCCCCGTCTACGGCTGGTTCGCGGCACGCTACGGCGTCATTCCGGTCGACCGCAGCGCCGGCAGCGCGGCGCTGCGGCGGATGCTGGCGCGCGCCCGCGCCGCCGCCGCCGCCGGCCGCTCGATCCTCATCTTTCCCCAGGGCACGCGGGTCGCCCCCGGGGCGGCGGCCCCCTATCATCCCGGGGTCGCGGCGCTCTACGCCCATCTCGGCCTGCCGGTGGTGCCGGTCGCCGTCGATTCCGGCCTGCGCTGGGGCCGCCGCGCCTTCCTGAAGCGGCCCGGCACCATCACCGTCGAGCTGCTGCCCGAGATCCCGCCGGGGCTCGACCGGCGCCGCTTCCTGCGCCGCCTGGAGGACGAGACCGAGACGGCGACCGACCGCCTGGCCGCGGCCGCCGCTACCAGTGCTCGCCCAGCACCATCGTGACGTGCTTGGCGCCGTAGCGGGCGACGAGGCCCTCGTAGAGCTTGCCGTCGCTGCGCTCCGAGCGGTCCGTCCAGCCGCCTTCCGCCAGCCATGTCGTCCGGCGCATCACGAGCTGCATGCAGTCGATGTTGCCGGGCCTGGGCGGCAGGCCGGTCATGATCATCGCCGGCACCCGTCCGAGCAGGCGCTCGACATTGGCGCGATGGCGCCACGCGACATGGCCGTTCGTCCCCATGCCGCGCATCAGGATCGGGAAGACGACGATGTCGGCGGGATCGAAGACGGCGATCATGTCGTCGCTGAAGAACACCGGCCTCAGCGAGCGCAGCTCGCGGTCGAGCTCGCCGAGGGCGAACGGGTAGAGGATGTTGTCGACGTTGAAATGGACGATGTAGTCGCCGCGCGCCTCGCGGATGCCGCGGTCGCGCAGGCTGTGCCCCCAGTCGGCGTAGCGCCGCTCGGTCGCGGTGACCCGGGTCAGACGGTCGCAGCGGCGGACGAGGTCGTCGGAGCGGAGCGGCCGGCGCGGCGGCCCGTCGTGATAGAGCAGGACCTCGAAGTCCCGGAAGGTCTGCGCCTGCAGCGACCCCAGGCCGCGATGCAGGGTCGCGTCGTCGACGACGCCGTCATAATGCACCGCCACGACGGAGAAGCGCGGGGCGCGTGAGCCTGTGGAAGAAACCGGGGACAAACGGCACCATCAATTCGGAGGATTACGGGCATCATTCGGAGAATCCTCGTTCCGTCAATCACTTGCATCGCCGCAGTCTTGTGGAAACAGAACGTGAACGAATTCTTGACCGGGATCGGTGCCGCGCCTAGATTCACAGGCCGTCCCGGCGGGTCGTCGCGGGCCGGATGCTGCCGCCCCAGGGTGGCGGGATGGCAGGAGATGCGGCGATGGTGAGCGTGGCGGCGATTTCCCAGCAGATCTGGGACATGAAGTACCGGCTGAAGGGGCCGGACGGCGCCCCGGTCGACCGCACGATCGAGGACACGTGGCGGCGGGTCGCCGATGCCGTGGCCGCCGGCGAGGCCGGGCGCGAGGGCTGGGCGGAGCGGTTCTACGAGGCCCTCGAAGGCTTCCGCTTCCTGCCCGCCGGCCGCATCGTCGCCGGCGCGGGGACCGGCCGCGCCGTGACCCTCTTCAACTGCTTCGTGATGGGCACGATCCCCGACGACATGGGCGGGATCTTCACCCATCTGCGCGAGGCCGCGCTGACGATGCAGCAGGGCGGCGGCATCGGCTACGATTTCTCGACGCTCCGCCCGCGCGGCGCGCCGGTGAAGGGGGTGGGAGCCGACGCCTCGGGCCCGCTGTCCTTCATGGACGTGTGGGACGCGATGTGCCGCACCATCATGAGCGCCGGCCACCGGCGCGGCGCGATGATGGCGACGCTGGCCTGCGATCATCCCGACATCGAGGCCTTCATCGAGGCCAAGCGCGAGGCCGGCCGGCTGCGCATGTTCAACCTGTCGGTGCTGGTCAGCGACGCCTTCATGACGGCGGTGCGCGAGGACCAGCCGTGGGAGCTGCGCTTCGCCGGCGTCACCTTCAAGGTCGTGCGCGCCCGCGAGCTGTGGGACGCCATCATGCGGGCGACCTACGCCTATGCCGAGCCGGGCGTGATCTTCATCGACCGCATCAACCGCCGCAACAACCTGCACTACTGCGAGGCGATCCGCGCGACCAACCCGTGCGGCGAGCAGCCGCTGCCGCCCTACGGCGCCTGCCTGCTCGGCTCGATCAATCTCGCCGCCCTCGTGCTCGACCCGTTCGAGGAGACCGCACGGCTCGACCTCGACCGGCTGGCCACGCTGGTGCCGACGTCGGTGCGCCTGCTCGACGACGTCATCGACGTCTCGCGCTTCCCGCTGCCCCAGCAGGAGGCGGAGGCGAAGGCCAAGCGGCGCATCGGCCTCGGCGTCACCGGCCTCGCCGACGCGCTGATCATGTGCCGCGCGCGCTACGGCAGCCACGAGGCGGTGGCGCTGACCGAGACCTGGATGAAGGCGATCCGGCGCCATGCCTATCTCGCCTCGACCGAGATCGCCCGCGACAAAGGGCCGTTCCCGCTGTTCGACCGCGACCCCTATCTCGCGGGCGAGACGGTGCAGGAGCTCGACGCCGACATCCGCGCCGCGATCGCCGCCCACGGCATCCGCAACGCGCTGCTGACCTCGGTGGCGCCCACCGGCACGATCTCGCTGCTGGCCGACAACGTCTCCTCGGGCCTGGAGCCGGTGTTCAGCTTCCGCTACATCCGCCAGGTGCTGATGCCCGACGGGTCGCGGCGCGAGGAGGAGGTGACCGACCACGCCTATCGCCTCTTCCGCCGGCTGAAGGGCGAGACGACGCCGCTGCCCGACTATTTCGTGGACGCCCAGACGCTGTCGCCGAGCGACCATGTCGTGATGCAGGCCGCCGTGCAGCGCTATGTCGACAGCTCGATCTCCAAGACCATCAACGTCCCGGCGGAGATCGGCTTCGAGGCGTTCAAGGACGTCTACCTCCAGGCCTACGAGCTGGGCTGCAAGGGCTGCACGACCTACCGGCCCAACGAGGTCACCGGCTCGGTGCTGAGCGTCGCCCGGGACAAGGCGGACGCCGAGACGGCGAAGCAGCCGGAGCTGCCGCTGGGCCAGCCGCCGGCGGCGCGGCCGGCCGACGTGTTCGAGGCCGGCGGCGTCGTCTACATGACGCGCCCGCTGGCCCGGCCCGAGGCGCTGCCGGGCAAGACCTACAAGATCCGCTGGCCGGAGACCGACCACGCCATCTACATCACGCTCAACGACATCGTGCAGGACGGCAGGCGGCGGCCGTTCGAGGTCTTCATCAACTCCAAGAGCACCGAGCACTACGCCTGGACGGTGGCGCTGACCCGGATGATCAGCGCCGTCTTCCGGCGCGGCGGCGACGTATCGTTCGTCGTCGAGGAGCTGAAGGCGGTGTTCGATCCGCGCGGCGGCACCTGGATGGACGGGCGCTACGTGCCGTCGCTGCTGGCCGCGATCGGCGAGGTCATCGAGCGCCACATGATCGACATCGGCTTCCTGCCCAACCCCGAGGCACGCCGGCACGCCGGAGAGGCGCCGCGCCAGGTCGTCGGCCTGCCGGCGGAGGCGCCCGCCGCGGCACCGGCGAAGGCGCTGCGGCAATGCCCGAAATGCGGCTCGGCCGGCCTCGTGCGGCAGGAGGGCTGCGACACCTGCATGAGCTGCGGCTACTCCAAGTGCGGCTGAGCCCCGACGCGCGCCGCTGACGCGAGGCCACGGCCGTGCGCGCCGTCCTGAAGGCCGTCGGGCCGCTCCTGCTCGGCATCGGCGTGGTGCTGCTGGCCTCCAGCCTGTTCAACTCGTTCCTGTCGCTTCGCATGGGCCTCGAGCGCTTCGCGCCCGAGCTCATCGGCTTCGTCGTCTCGGCCTATTTCGCCGGGTTCCTGTTCGGCTCGCTGTGGGCGAGCGCCATCGTCTCGCGGGTCGGGCACATCCGCGCCTTCGCCGCCTTCGCCGCCGCCCTGACCGCGTCCTACCTGTTCCTCGCCCTCTTCGTCAGCCCATGGGCCTGGATGACGATCCGCGTCGTCGCCGGCTTCGCCATGGCCGGCATCTTCGTGGTCACCGAGAGCTGGCTCAACGACCGCGCCGACGGGTCGAACCGCGGCCAGGTGCTGTCGCTCTACATGATGACCAACCAGCTCGCGTCGGGCCTCGGCCAGCAGCTTCTCCAGGTCGGCGACCCGGCCGGCCCCGATCTCTTCCTCATTGCCGGCACGTTGCTCTCGGTCGCCCTCATTCCGGTGGCGCTGTCGCCCAGCGCCGGGCCGCCGCCGCCGCCGCGCGTCGCCCTCAGCCTGCTGGCGCTCTACCGCATCTCGCCGCTGGGCGTCGTCGGCTGCCTCGCCGTCGGCCTGTCGAACGCCGCGTTCTATAGCCTGGCACCGCTCTACGGGCAGTCGCTCGGCCTGTCGGTCGCCGCGATCGCCCAGCTCATGAGCGTCACCATCTTCGCGGGGATGCTGATGCAGTGGCCGATCGGCCGGCTTTCCGACCACCGCGACCGCCGCCACGTCATCATCGGCGTCACCCTGGGCGTGGTCGCCACCGCGAGCGCGATCGCGATCGTCGGCGGCTGGTCGCTGACGGTCCTGCTCGTTCTGATCGCCGGCTACGGCGGCCTGTCGCTCACCGTCTATCCGCTGATGGTCGCCCATGCGAACGACTTCACCGGCCCGCAGCAGCGGGTCGCGGCCAGCGCCGGGCTGCTGCTCGCCTATGGCATCGGCGCGGTCGTCGGGCCGATCGTCGCCGCCAACCTCATGGGCTGGTTCGGGCCGTCGGCGCTGTTCGCCCACGTCGCGGCGATCGCCGCCCTGCTCGCCGCCTTCAGCTTCTGGCGGGTGACGCGCCGGCCGCCGCCGCCGGTCGAGGCGCGCGACCCATTCGTCGCTGTCGCCGAAACGACTGCGGCGCCGCGATCCGGGGCGGACCGCGGCGCCGCGATGGCGTCGTCGAAGGAAGAGGCGGGCTAGGCCGCCATCGCGTGCCCGTTCGCCAGCACGCGGGCGAGGTGGCTCAACGCTTCCTTCTGCTTCTGGTCGCCGATCTGGGCGAAGTTCCGGGCGAGCTCGAGGCTCATCCGGTCGCGCCCGCCGGCGCTGCGGCCGCCTTCCTCGTCGATGCCCTCGAAGAAGTAGCTGACCGGGACGCCGAGAACCTGGGCGATCTCGAACAGCCGGCCCGCCGACACGCGGTTGATGCCGCGCTCGTACTTGTGGGCCTGCTGGTATGTCACGCCGATCATGTCTGCCAGTTGCTGTTGCGTCAGGCCGAGCACGATCCGCCGTTCCCGGATCATCGCGCCGACGTGCCGGTCGACCGTACGAGCCCGGGAGCTCGATCGCTTCACGCCCACCGCGGCGAGCGGGGTCCTGGGGCTACCATCGTCCATTGGGTTCTCCTTCGCTGGCGGACCCTCCCGCCGCCGGCCGTCGTACCGCCGGCTGCGATGGGGTCGTGGTCAGACGAACGTTTCCCGTTCCTGCGCCCGGGAGGTCCCCGGGGTCTGACCCGAATGATCCGGCCGCGGCGCGTGGCCGGTCAAACGCAAGACGCACAGGATCGAAGGGGTTCTTCCACCGGTTGATTATGAACCACGCCAATTTGGCGTGATCGCCGGGGGAACCCATACAGAATAAGGGCGTCGGCGGCCGTCGCGATCGCGCCGCGCCGGACGCGCCGGCGGCGCAATCGGGCGGCGGCGCAATCAGGCGTAGCAGCCGGCGGTTCGGGCACGCTGCTGCACCAGGCCCAGCACGACGTCGAGCGTCGGCGTGGCGACGCCGACCAGCCGCGCCATCTCCTGCACCGCCGTGACCAGGGCATCGATCTCCATCGGCCGGCCGCGCTCCAGGTCCTGCAGCATGCTGGTCCGGTGGGCGCCGACCTCCTCGGCCCACTTGATCCGCGTGTCGACGTCGACCGCCAGCCGGACGCCGAGCGCCCGCGCGACCGCCTCGACCTCGACCATCAGCAGGCGGACCACCGGTCGCGTCGATGGATCGCGGGCGATCTGCTCCAGCGTGCCGTGGGTCAGGGCGCTGATCGGGTTGAACCCGGCATTGCCCCACAGCTTCAGCCAGATGTCGTCGCGGATGCGCGGCCGGACCGGCGCCTTGAAGCCGGCCCGGGTCATCGCCTCGCTGAGGGCCACGCCGCGCGGGGTGCGGCTGCCGTCGATCTCGCCGAGCTGGAAGCGGTTGCCCTCGACGTGCTGCACGACCCCCGGCTCGACCACCTCGCAGGCGGGATAGACGCAACAGCCGATGATGCGCTCGGGCCCCACCGTGGCGGCGATGCGCCCCTCGGGGTCGACGCTGCGCACCGGATGGCCCTCCCATGGGCCGGCCAGGCGCTGGAAGTACCACCAGGGCACGCCGTTCATGGCGGTGACGACCGTCGTGTCGGGGCCGAACAGCGTCGCCAGCTGCTGGGCGACCGGCGGCAGCGAATGCGCCTTCAGGGTGACCAGCACCGTGTCCTGCGGCCCGGCCTCGGCCGGATCGGCCGTCGCCGCCACCCTGGCCACCTTGCGCTGGCCGCCGATCAGCAGCGTCAGCCCCTTGTCGCGGATCGCCTGGAGATGGGCGCCGCGGGCGATGACCGTCACCGCCTCGCCGGCGAGCGCCAGCTCGGCGGCGAGATAGCCGCCGATGGCACCCGCGCCGAAGACGCAGATCCTCATGACGCGAGGCCGAGCCTCTGGGCGAGGCCGATGCGCTGCAGCTTGCCGGTCGCCCCCTTCGGGATCTCCGGCAGGAAGACGACCTTGCGCGGCACCTTGAAGTCGGCGAGGCGCACCGAGACGAAGTCCTTGAGATCCTGCTCGGTCGCCGTCGCCCCTTCGGCGAGCACGACGGCTGCCGCCACCTCCTCGCCGAGCTTGTCGTGCGGCACCGAGAAGGTCAGGGCCTGGGCGACCGCGGGATGATCCATCAGCACCTCGTCGACCTCGCGCGGGCTGATCTTCTCGCCGCCGCGGTTGATCAGCTCCTTGAGCCGGCCGGTGATCGTGAGATAGCCCTCGGCGTCGAGCACGCCCTGGTCGCCGGTGCGGAACCAGCCGTCGGCGAAACCCTTGGCGTTCGCCTCGGGGTTGCCGGCGTAGCCGCGCGTCACGTTGGCGCCGCGGATGACGACCTCGCCGATGGCGCCCCGCGGCAGGATGGCGCTTCCCGTCTCCTCCATGATCGCGACCTCGGGCCCGGCGGCGACGCCGACCGTTCCGGGCTTGCGCGGCCGCGGCGGCAGCGGGTTCGAGGCCATCTGGTGGGACGCCTCGGTCATGCCGTAGCTCTCGATGACCGGCACGCCGAACGTCTCCTCCAGCGCGCGCATGACCTGCGGCGGCAGCGAGGCCGACGACGAGCGGATGAGGCGCAGCGGGTTGGCGGCGATCGCCTCCTTGTTGCGCTCGGCGCGCGCGAGGATCGCCTGGTGCATGGTCGGCACCGCCGTGTACCAGGTGGGCCGCGCCTCGGCGAGCTGCGCGAAGAAGCGCAGTGCGTTGAAGCCGGGCGTGCAGAACACCGAGCCGCCGGCGCCGAGCGAGCTGAGCACGGCGGCGATCAGCCCGTGGATGTGGAACAGCGGCATGATGTTGAGGCAGCGGTCGCTGGCCGTCAGCGCCAGCGCCACGCGGATGTTGCGCGCCGAGGCGCAGACGTTGCGATGGCTGAGCGGCACGATCTTCGGCCGCGACGTCGTGCCGGACGTGTGCAGGACGAGCGCCACGTCGTCCGGCCGCGCCGGGCCCGCGGCCGCCGGCGGCGCGGCCGCGGCGGTGCCTTCGAGCGTGAAGCTGCCGGCCGGGGCCGACGGATCGGCGACCAGCTCGACGATCGGCACGCCGCGCGCCGTGGCGACGGCGATCGCCGGGGATGCGCTGCCGCGCTCGACGATGAGCGCCCGGGCGTCGAGATCGCCCAGGTAGAAGTCGAACTCGTCGGCGCGGTAGCCGGGATTGAGGGGCGCGGTCGTGGCGCCGCAGGCGACGGCGACGAAGGCGGCCGCCATCTCCGGCCCGTTCGGCAGCACGATGGCGACGGCGTCGTTGCGGCCGATGCCGAGCCGGTTGAGCCGGGCGACGGTGTCGCCCGCCAGACGCCGCAGCCCGGCGAAGGTGAGGGCCGGACGGCCGGAAGCCGCGATCGCGACGGCGTCGTCGCGGCCGGCGGCGACGAGGTCGAGGATGGTGGTGGCGGCGCTCATCTCGGGTCCTTCGTTCATGCGGGATGTTTCCTGCCGCGGACCCTAGCAGCGGCCTCCGCGCGAGGCCAGCGCACGGGCCGCCGCGAACTGCGCAGTGGCCGCGGCGGCGAATCGCGGGCACTATCCGCGACCCAGCCGGCTCATCGGATCGCGGCCCTGACCCCCTTCCTGCCACCATCGTCCCGCAGCGACATCAGGCGTGCCATCGCCTACATGATCGGTGCCGTCTCGGTCTTCGCGGTCCTGAACGCCGCCATCAAGTGGCAGGTCGCCCGCTATCCGGTGAGCGAGGTCGTCTTCATCCGCTGCCTCTTCGCGCTCATCCCGTGCCTCGTGGTGGTGGGCCTCAGCGGCGGCCTCAAGCTCGTGCGCACGCGCCGCCTGGGCTGGCACGTCTCGCGCTCGACGCTGCAGTTCATCTCGATGAACTGCGCCTTCCTCGCCTACGGCATGATGCCGCTGGCCGACGCGGTCGCCATCGGCTTCGCCTCGCCGATCATCCTGACCGCGCTCTCGGTGCCGCTGCTCGGCGAGAAGGTCGGCGTCTATCGCTGGAGCGCGGTGGTGCTGGGCTTCGTCGGCGTCCTCATCATGGTGAAGCCGTCGGGCGACATGCTGCAGTCGGGGGCCGTGTTCGCGCTGGCCAACGCGCTGTTCGGCGCCATGCTGTCGATCGGCATCCGCCGCCTCAGCGCGACCGAGGCCAGCGCCACCCTCGTCTTCTACAACGCGACCACGACGTTCGCGATCTCGGCCATGACGCTGCCCTTCTTCACCTGGGTCCCGCCGGCCTGGGAGGACGTGGCGATGATCGGCGGCATCGGCGTCTCCTCGGGCATCGCCCAGTTCTGGTGGACGCAGGCGTTCCGCTTCTGCCCGGCGGCGATCCTGGCGCCGTTCAGCTACATGTCGATGATCTGGGCGGTGCTGCTGGGCTTCGTGGTGTGGGGCGACGTGCCGACGCCCAGCCTGATCGTCGGCGCGGTGATCGTGGCCGCCTGCGGCCTGTTCATCGCCTATCGCGAGACGCGGCGGCGCGGTGCCGCGCGCCAGCCCCCCAAGCCGGCATCTTAGGCCGCGTCAGCGGCCGCCCTTGCCCCCGTCGCGGCTCGACAGGGCCTCGAGCTGCTTCTGCAGCGCGTCGACGCGGGCCTGGAGGTCGCGGATGGTCTCGGGCGGACGGCCGCCCGACGCCTCGTCGGCCGGCGGCTCCGGCGGCTTGCCCGCGGCCGCGCCGGTGAAGGGCGTCCACATCTGCATCGCCCGCTCCAGCATGGCGAGGTTCTGCTTGCCCATCTCCTCGATGCGGCCGAACGGGAAGAAGTTCCCGAACGCGCCCTGCATGTAGCTGCGGAACTGGTCCTGGTTGCGCGAGAAGGTTTGCATGCTGGCTTCGAGATAGCGCGGCACCAGCCATTGCAGATTGTCGCCGTAGAAGCCGATGAGCTGGCGCAGGAAGCCGATGGGCAGCAGGTTGTGGCCGCTCTTCTGCTCCTCCTCGACGATGATCTGGGTCAGCACCGTGCGGGTGATGTCCTCGCCCGTCTTCGCGTCGTAGACGACGAAATCCTGCCCGTCCTTCACCATCTGGCAAAGATGGTCCAGCGTCACGTAGCTCGACGTCGCGGTGTTGTAGAGGCGACGGTTGGCGTATTTCTTGATCGTGATGGGCGAGGTCGCCGACCCCGAATCCTCGGTCATGGACGCGCTCCGGGCGATGGCCGGTCCGTGGTGCATAACACGGATCGCGTTCGCGCGAACAGCGCTACGGCCGGTGGCATGGACGTGCCCCGGCCGATATAGTCGCCGCCATGTCGGAGCCGCCCGATCCCGATGCGCTCGCCCGACGGTTCGTCACCCTGTGGCAGGAGCAGCTGCTGGCGCTGGCCGCCGACCCGGCGATGGCCGAGGCGACGGCGCGTTGGCTGACGCTGTTCGCCCCGGGGCTGGCCGCCGCCGCGCCCGCGCGGGCCTGGCAGCCGCGCCATGACGGCTCCGCCGCTGCCGCCTCGGCCGCCGCGCCAGGGCCCGCGGCCGCTGCCGGCCCATCTCGCCCTGGCGGCGACGATCTGGACCAGCTCGCGCGCCGCCTGGCCGCACTTGAGGAACGCATCGCCGCCCTCGAGTCCGCTCTTCGCCGGGCCGATCGCCGACCTCGCCGCGCAGCTCCGCGACGTCGACCCTGAGGCGTTCGGCGTCTCCCTCGACCGCGAGATCCTGGAGCGCGCCGACCGCTTCCTGACGGGGCTGGAGCGCTACCGCCACCATCCCTACCGCCGCACCCTCGCCGATCCGCCGGCGGCATGGTCGGACGGCACCACGGTGCTGCGCCGCTACGGCCCCGCCGACGCGCCGGGCCAGCCGGTCCTCGTGGTGCCCTCGCTCGTCAACCGCGCCTATGTCCTCGACCTCGCCGAGGGCAACAGCCTGCTGCG
>JADZBA010000507.1 GCA_020852355.1 Alphaproteobacteria bacterium | reverse complement strand
GCGCGCTGGGCCACCGACTGCTCCAGGCACAGGCAATGCGCGATGTGCTGCGGGTCGACGATCAGCGTCTGGGCCGAGGCTCCCCCGCTCCAGACGAGGGCCGCGGCCAGCGAGCCGCCGACGAGCGCGCGTTGGATCATGCTGCGACGCATGGAGCTTCTCCGATTCCTGTTTCCCCTCGCCGGGGCCATGATACGCGATAACGCCGCAAGCGGCGACCGGGTGCCGCGTGAGCAGGGGGAACGCACCGATGACGGAGCACGTGCTGGCGATCGACCAGGGCACCACGAGCACGCGCGCCATCCTGTTCGGCGCCGACGGCATCGAACGCGCTCGGGCGCAGCAGGAGCTGACGCAGCACTATCCCGCCCCGGGCTGGGTCGAGCACGATCCCGAGGAGATCTGGACCACGACGCTGGCCGTCGCGCGGGAGGCGATGGGGCGCGGCGGGCTGCCGGCATCGGCGGTCGCCGGCATCGGCATCACCAACCAGCGCGAGACGACCATCCTGTGGGATCGCGCGTCCGGGAATCCGGTCGGCCGGGCGATCGTTTGGCAGGACCGCCGCACCGCCGCCGAATGCGCGCGGCTCGCCGGCGCGGGCCACGAGGCGATGGTGCGGGCGCGCACCGGCCTGCTTCTCGACCCATACTTCTCTGCCACGAAGATCGCCTGGCTGCTCGACCACACGCCCGGGCTGCGCGCTCGGGCGGAACGCGGCGAGATCGCCTTCGGCACCGTCGATTCGTTCCTGCTGTGGCGCCTGACCGGCGGGCGCGTGCATGCGACCGACGCCACCAACGCCGCCCGCACGCTGCTCTACGACATCCACCAGCAGCGATGGGACGACGACCTGCTGCACCTCTTCGGCGTGCCGCGGGCGATGCTGCCGGAAGTGCACGACTGCGTCGCGGCCTTCGGCACCACCGACCCGGCGCTGCTCGGCGGCGCCATCGCCGTCCGCGGCATGGCCGGCGACCAGCAGGCGGCGACCGTCGGCCAGGCCTGCGTCCGGCCGGGAATGATCAAGAGCACCTACGGCACGGGCTGCTTCATGCTGCTCAACACCGGCGACCGGCCGGTCGCCTCGCGCAACCGCCTGCTGACGACGATCGCCTATCGCCTCGACGGCAAGCCGACCTACGCGCTCGAAGGCAGCATCTTCGTCGCCGGCGCCACCGTGCAATGGCTGCGCGACGGGCTGCGGCTGATCGCCAGTGCCGGCGAGACGCAGCGGCTGGCCCAGGCTGCGGCGGCCGAGCGCAGCGTCTACCTCGTGCCGGCCTTCACCGGCCTCGGCGCACCCTACTGGGACGCCGACGCCCGTGGCGCCATCCTGGGCCTGACGCGCGACACCGGCATCGCCGACATCGTCCGTGCGGCGCTGGAGGCCGTCTGCTTCCAGACCCGCGACCTGCTGGACGCCATGGTCGCCGACGGCGCCGCGCCGCCGACGACGCTGCGCGTCGACGGCGGCATGACCGCCAACGACTGGGCGATGCAGTTCCTCGCCGACATCCTGGCCGTGCCGGTCGACCGGCCGGTCGTCACCGAAACGACCGCGCTCGGCGCGGCCGCGCTCGCCGGCATCGGCGCCGGGATAATCCCCAGTCTCGACGCGCTCGAGACCTTCTGGCACCTCGACCGTGCCTTCGCGCCGCGGATGGCCGAGGACGAGCGCACGCGACGCTATGCCGGCTGGCAGGATGCGGTGCAGCGCGTGCGAACGCGCTGACGCGTCAGCTACACCCGATCGGGTGCCGGATTGCGCCCGGCGCATCGCGGCCGATACACTTCGATTCCCGCCCGCGACGAGAACCCCTCCCCATGTCCGGTCACCCCATCGGCGAGCGCCGTCCCGGCAGCATCCCGACGTGAAGATCCCGAGCGCGGCGGAGACGGTCGGCCTCGGCCATGGCCTGGCGACCCGCATCATCGCGCCGTTCGCCGCGGCCTATTTCCTCTCGCTCTTCTTCCGCTCGATCAACGCGCTGATCGCGCCCGACCTGGTGGCCGAGCTGTCGCTCGGGCCGAGCGATCTCGGCTTCCTGACGGCGATGTACTTCCTCTCCTTCGCCATCTTCCAGCTGCCGCTGGGCGCGCTCCTCGACCGCTTCGGCGCGCGCCGGGTCCAGGCGAGCCTCGTCGGCATCGCCGCACTGGGCGCGGCGATGATCGCCGCGGGCGACAGCCTGCCGACCGTGGCGTTCGGACGGGCGCTGGTCGGCCTCGGCTTCGCCGGCGGCCTGATGTCGGCCTACAAGCAGATGGCGGACTGGTTCCCGGCCCAGCGGCTGCCGCTGCTGAACGGCCTCTTCCTCGGCTTCGGCAGCCTCGGCGCCGTGGTCGCCACCGCACCGGCCCAGGCGATGATCGGCGTCGTGGGATGGCGCGGCCTGATGCTCGTCGGCGGGGCAGCCGCCGCGGCGGCCGCGCTCGCCCTGTGGCTGGTCGTGCCGGAACGACCGCAGGCCGCGGCACCGGCGCCGATACGCAAACAGGTGGCCGACCTGTTCGGCGTCGTCTACCGCGACCGGCTGTTCTGGCGCCTGGCGCCGATCACCGTGCTGGGCTTCGCCAGCGGCTCGGCGGTGCAGACGCTGTGGGCGGGACCCTGGCTGCGCGACGTCGCCGGCTTCGGCCGCGAGGCGGTCGCCCTGCAGCTCATGGTGATGGCGCTCGCCCTCAGCATCGGCTCGGCGCTGGGCGGGGTCATCGCCGAGGCGCTGCGCCGGCGCGGCATCGGCACGCTGACCGTGGCGGGGGCCGCGGCCCTCCTGTTCATGGCGGCCGAGCTCGGCATCGCGGTCGGCTGGATCGGCGGCTCGGCCGTGCTGTGGGCCGTGTTCGGCGCCACCTTCAACGTCATCACCCTGACCTATGCCGCGCTGTCGCAGCATTTCGGGCCGGCCTTCGCCGGCCGCGCCAACACCGGCATGAACGTGCTGTCGGGCGGCGGCGCCTTCGTGCTGCAGTACGCGATCGGCGGCATCATCGGCCTGTGGCCGCGGACGGCGGACGGCGGCTACCACCCCGAGGGCTACGCCACCGCCTTCGCCATCCTGCTCGCGCTCCAGGCGGCGGCGTTCGCCTGGTTCCTGCTCTACCGGCCGCGGCCGCGCTGACGCCTATTCGGCCGCGGTGCCGTAAAGGCGGGCCGCCGCCTCGGCGCTGACCTTGCCGTCGGCGATGTCGGCCAGAACCGCGTCGCGGTCGCGCTCGGCCGGGTCGCCGTAGCCGCCGCCGCCCGCGGTCTCGACGATGATGCGGTCGCCCGGCCGCAGCGTCGTCACCAGCTTCGACTTCACCACCTCCTCGGTGCCGTCGGCGCGGATGATGACGGAATGCGCCGGCGCCCCGGCCCCGCCGCCGAAGGCGCCGGCGGCCGGGCAGTAGTGCCGCTCGCCGCGATGGGTGACCGTCGCCTCGACCTCGAGCATCTCCACTTCCTTGACCATGCCGAGGCCGCCGCGGTGCCGGCCCACCCCGCCCGAATCGCGCCGCAACGCCAGGCGGTGGACGCGGATCGGCGCTTCCATCTCCAGCGCCTCGGCCGGCAGGTTCATGCAGTTAGAGGCATCCGTCTCGATCACGTCGACGCCGTCCCGGCGCGCGCTGGCGCCGCTGCCGCCGGCCATCATCTCGCCGACCACGAAGTTGCCGGACCCGTCCGGCAGGCGCCCGCCATAGGCCAGGGTCAGCAGCTCGCCGCCGGAATCGGCGGGCACGCGGTCGGGCAGCGCCTTCTGGAACGCGCCCAGGATGCAGCCGGTGATGCGCTTGATGGTGGCCGTGCGCGAGCCGACGGGTGCCGGCTCCTTGGGGTTCATCAGCGTGCCCTCGGGCAGGTGCAGCGAGACCGGGCGGAAGCAGCCGGCGTTGGTCGGGATGCTCGGATCGGTCAGCGCGCGCACCGCGAAGTAGGCGGCGGCCTGCGAGCCCGAGCGCACGACGTTGAACGGGCCCTTGAGCTGCCGGCTCGACCCGGTGAAGTCGCAATGGATGGCGCCGTCCTTCACGGTCACCGCCACCTCGATGCGGATGCGACGGTCGAGCTCGATGCCGTCATTGTCCATGAAGTCGTGATAGCGGTAGGTGCCGGACGGGATGGCGCGCAGCGCCTCGCGCGTCATCAGCTCGGACTTCTCCAGCAGCTCCTGGAAGATGGTGGCGAGCAGGTTGTCGCCGTAGGCGTCGGCCAGCGCGGCGATGCGCCGGGCACCGATCGTGCAGGCGGCGATCTGGGCGTTGATGTCGCCCATCAGCGTGTCGGGGATGCGCACGTTGAGGCGCATCATCTTGACCAGCGTGTCGTTCATCACGCCGGCGTCGCGCAGCTTGAGCGGCGGGATGCGCAGCCCCTCCTGGAAGATCTCCGTGGCGTTGGTCGGGATCGACCCGGGCGTCATGCCGCCGACGTCCTGGTGGTGCGTCATCGTCGCCGACAGCGCGATCGGCCGGCCGCGATACATGACCGGCACGACGATGGCGATGTCCGGCAGGTGCGTGCCGCCGAGATAGGGGTCGTTCATGATGTAGACGTCGCCCTCGCGCATGGTCGCGAGCGGGAACTCCCGAAGCAGCGTCTCGACGATCGGGATCAGGGTCGCCAGGTGGATCGGCACCGCGCAGGCCTGCGACAGCGTCTCGCCGGCGACGGTGAAGAGGCTGGCGGACGCGTCCATCCCCTCCTTCACGATCGGCGAGAACGAGCTGCGCAGCAGCGTCGATTCCATCTCGTTGGCGATGCCGTCGAGCTTGTGGCGCACCACCTCGACGGTGATCGGATCGAGCTGCCCGTTGCCTGCGGTCATGGCCATCGTCCTTTCATGGATATCGCTGTCGTTGCTGCCGTCCGTTCAAGCATCGTGCCGAGTCAGCAGCATCGCGCCGTTCTCGTCGATGCGGCCCGACCAGCCCGGCTCGACCAGCGTCGTCGTGTCGGCCTGCTCGACGATCGCCGGGCCGGCGAAGGTGAAGCCCGGCGGCATGGCGGCGCGGTCGTAGACCCCGGCCTCGACCGGACCCGGATGGTCGGCGACGAGGATGCGCCGGCGCTCCTTCTCGGCCGGCCCGGCGCTCCATTCCATGACGCCCTCGATCGCGGCCCCGCCGCCCGCCTGGTGGACGGCGCGCAGGTTGACGATGCGCGCGGGGATGCGAGTCGCATGGCCGTAGACGCGGTCGTGGTCGACCAGGAAGTCGTCGTAGAGCCGGTCGAGCGGCGCCGGGTCGTCCATGCGCAGCGGCACCTCCAGCGTGTAGGACTGGCCGATGTAGCAGACGTCGGCGGCATAGCGCCGCGTCACCGCCTCGCCGTCGAGCCGCTCCTTCGCCATCAGGCGGTCGCAGGCCGCGTCGAGCCCGTCGAGAACGGCGCGCACCTCGGCGATCGGCGTGCCCGCCATCGGCCGGCCGAAGGCGGCCGCCACCTCGTGCTCGACCGGGGCGGCGAGCAGGCCGGCCGCCGAGAGGATGCCGGGATGGCGCGGCACCAGCACGCGCGTGATCGCGAGGTCGCGGGCGAGTGCCGTCGCGTGCACCGCACCGCCGCCGCCGAGCGGCATCAGGGCGAAGCGCCTGGGATCGAGCCCCTGGCGGATCGAGACCAGGCGGATGCCCTCGGCCATCTGGGCGTTGAGCACGCGGTGGATGCCCAGCGCCGCCTGCTCCAGCGTCATGCCCAGGGGCTTGGCCACATGGTCGGCGATCGCCTTCTCGGCGAGCGACCGGTCGAGCCGCATGGCGCCGCCGGCGAAGTAGGCGGGATCGAGATAGCCCAGCACGATCGAGGCATCGGTCACCGTGGGCTTCTCGCCGCCGCGGCCGTAGCACGCCGGCCCCGGCTCCGAGCCCGCCGACTGCGGGCCGACGCGCAGGCCGCCGCCGCGGTCGATCCAGGCGATGCTGCCGCCGCCCGAGCCGATCGAGTTGACGTCGACCATCGCGACCCGCACCGGGTAGCCGTCGATCACCCCTTCCGAGCGCACCAGGGCGCGGCCCTTGTCGATCAGCGCGATGTCGCAGCTGGTGCCGCCGATGTCGACGGTGATCAGGTCGTCGATGCCGGCCGACTGCCCGGCCATGCGCGCGCCGATGACGCCCGCCGCCGGGCCCGACAGGAAGAGGCGCACCGGCCGCTGGCGGGCGACCTCGGACACCATCAGGCCGCCGCGCGACTGCATGACCTGCAGCGGCGCCGGCACTCCCGCCCCCGCCAGCCCGGCTTCCAGCCGCGCGAGGTAGCGGTCGATGATCGGCTTGACGTACGCGTCGAACGCCGTGACGACGGTGCGCTCATACTCGCGGAAGGCCGGGTCGACCTCGTGGGAGATGGCGACCATCATGCCCGGATGCCCCGCGCGCACGATCGCCGCGGCGCGCTGCTCGTGATCCGGGTTGCGGAAGGAGAAGAGGAAGCAGATGGCGATCGCCTCGACGCCGTCGGCGGCCAGCTCGTCCGCGGCCCGGCGCACGTCGTCCTCGTCGAGCGGCACCAGCACCGAGCCGTCCGCGGCGAGCCGCTCGCGCACCTCCTTGCGGCGCGCGCCGGGCGCCAGGAACGACGGCGTCTCGTCGGCCAGGACGATGTTGTACATCTGGTGGCGCATCTGCCGGCCGATCTCCAGCACGTCGCGGAAGCCGGCGGTGGTGATGACGCCGATGCGCGCGCCCTTGCGCTCCAGCACGGCGTTGGTCGCGACCGTCGTGCCGTGGGCGAAGCGGGCGATGTCGGCCGCCGCGATGCCCCAGTCCCTCGCCATGATGGCCACCGACTGGAGGACGGCCTGGCTCTCGTCCTTGCGCGTCGTCGGCAGCTTGACGAATCGCAGGTGGCCGTCGGACGTACGGCACACGACATCGGTGAATGTTCCGCCGATATCCACCCCGACCTGGACGCCGCCCTGCCCGCTCGCCACCATGAACCCGACCCTGCCGCTCGTTGCACCGGATTGATTCATCCTTGCATGGGGGGCCATTGAAGACAATTCTGTTAAAAACCGATCGTCGAATTTTCAGTTTCGGCCATGGAAGAGAGCGATGGAGGACGCCATGCCCCGCCCGACCTCGTCCCGCGTGAGGCGGCCCGCGGCCGCCGCGTCGCGCGCCGTGGTGCTCGACGGGCGCGAGGCGCCGGCGGCGCTCGCGCGCGGCAAGGTCGCCGACCTCTGGCTCGGCACGCAGCTCCGCTCGCTGCGCAAGGCGAAGGGCCTGTCGCTGGCCCAGGTCGGCGCGGCCGCGGGCCTGTCGATCGGCATGGTCAGCCAGATCGAGCGCGGCCTCGCCTCGCCGTCGATCCGCTCGCTGCGCAAGCTGGCCGATGCGCTCGAGGTATCGGTCGCCTGGTTCTTCCACACCGACGCCGGCCGCCCCGCGGTCGAGCTCGACAAGGTGGTGCGCCGCGAGGACCGCAGGCAGCTCCGCCTGCCGACCGCCGGCACCACCGCCGACCTGATGGTGATGGAGCTGCTGACCCCCGACCTCTCGGGCGACATCCAGCTCATGATGATGACGCTGGAGCCGGGCTTCACGTCGGGAGCCGCGCACAGCCACCGCGGCGAGGAGGCCGGCCTCGTGCTCACCGGCGCGCTCCGCCTGTGGGTCGGC
>JADZBA010000506.1 GCA_020852355.1 Alphaproteobacteria bacterium | reverse complement strand
TCTTCGGCCTCGGCGCGCTCTTCTGGCTCGGCGACGGCATGCGGGTCTGGTTCGTCTCCCACGCCCTCGGCGCGGCGCTGCCGCCGAGCGTGACGATCCTCGTCGCCACCATGGGCGCGCTGCTCACCGTCATCCCCTTCACCCCGGCCGGCCTCGGCGTGGTCGAGCTCGGAGTCGGCTCGATCCTGATCGGCGTGCTCGGCCTCGATCCGGCGCTGGCCGGCTCGATCATCCTGCTCGACCGGGTCGTCACCTACTGGAGCCTCCTCCTCGTCGGCGGCGCGCTCTATCTCTGGCGCACCCGGCGCGAGCTGCGTCAGCAGCGCTCCCCGGCCGGAGCGACGCCATGAATCTGCCGCCGCTGCAGAACCCGTTCACCCGGGTCCGCCGCTGGAAGCGCGACAATCCCGGCCAGTGGCAGATCGTGATGATCATGTCGGTCGCGCTCGGGCTCATCGTCCTGATGATGATCATCACCGTGATCGCCATCATCTGGAACGTCCGCTGACTCGCCGCGCCCTGCACCGCAACCAGAGGAACGAACGGCCATGACCGCCACCGAACCCCGCCCCGTCGCCGGGCAGCTGCCCATATCGGAGTTCCGCGCCGTCGTCTCGCGCATCGAGGAGGAGGTCGCTCGCGTGATGGTCGGCCAGTCCGAGATCGTGCGCGACGTGCTGATCTGCCTCATCGCCGGCGGCCACGCGCTGCTGGAGGGGGTGCCCGGCCTCGGCAAGACGATGCTGGTCCGCACTCTCGGGGAGGCGCTCGACCTCGATTTCAGCCGCATCCAGTTCACCCCCGACCTGATGCCGGCCGACATCACCGGGACGAACATCCTGCTCGAGGACGACGCCGGCGGCCGGCAGTTCGCCTTTCAGCCCGGCCCGGTCTTCGCCAACCTCGTCCTCGCCGACGAGATCAACCGCGCCACGCCGAAGACGCAGTCCGCGCTGCTGGAGGCGATGGCCGAGCGCACGGTTACGGTCGCCACCGCGATCCACCCGCTGGAGGAGCCCTTTTTCGTCCTCGCCACGCAGAACCCGCTCGAGATGGAGGGGACCTATCCGCTGCCCGAGGCGCAGCTCGACCGCTTCTTCTTCAAGCTCGTCGTCCCCTACCCCTCGGCCAGCGACCTGACCGAGATCCTGCGCCGCACGACCGCCCCCGCGCCGCCGTCCGCCATGACGGTCGCCGACGGAGCGACGATCCACCAGATGGGGCTCCTCGCCCGCGAGGTGCCGATCGCCAGCGCGGTCACGGATCACGTCGTCCGCCTGACCCTCGCCACCCATCCCGACAGCGAGGAGGCGCCGGACGTGGTGCGCCGCTTCGTCCGCTACGGCGTCAGCCCGCGCGGCGCGCAGGCGATCGTGCTCGGCGCCAAGATCCGCGCCATCATCGAGGGGCGCCTCAATGTCGCCTACGACGACATCCGCGCCTTGGCGATACCCGCGCTGCGCCACCGCCTGATCCTCAACTTCGACGCCGAATCGGCCGGCATCACGCCCGACGAGGTGCTGGGCCAGATCGTGGCAGCGGTCCCGGAGTAGCGCCGCGCGGGTGCGGGTCACCATGTCGCGGCAGGCGGGGGAGCGGCGTCTCGCGGCCGCCGGGCACGCCATGGCGTGCCCGGCCGCATGAAACCCGACCTCGAAGAAGCCGAGAACGCTCGGCAGGGCGACGATGCACGCTCAGCTTCCTGGACCCTGGATCGAGCCGCCGGGATGTCAGCGCGCGGCGGCTGTGCGAAACTGGGCATATTCACAACGCGGCCGGGGTGGCCCGGTGCCAAGCATCTGTCCGTGGCGTTGGTCGAGGGCCCGCGAGACCCGCCTGCAGGGGATTAATCGCCAGGAGGAACGCGCAATGGTCGATCTCAATGCTCGCCCCGATCGATATGGTGAGGACGGACCCGATCTCGACAGCGTCAACGGGCTGATCCAGGCGCGCATCGACGGCGTCATCAGCCGCCGCCAGTTGATGCGGCGCGCGGCGGCGCTGGCCATCGCCGCGCCGGTCGTCAGCGTCATGCTGCACGCGACCTCCGACATGGCCTACGGGGCGCCGTCGCAGGGCCGCGACCGCGCGCTGCTGGAGGCCGCCCAGGCGGCCGGCAAGACGGTCCCGGTCGAAGGCCCGACCAAGCCGGAAGGGGAGCCAAAGGCGGGCGGCGCCATCATCACCGGCACCACGGAAGAGCCGGACACGCTCCATCCCTGGCTGAGCCAGCTCGTCACCAGCTACGACATCATCACCGGCGTCTTCGATGGGCTGCTCCGCTACGACAGCAACCAGAAGCTCAACCCGGGTCTCGCCGAGTCGTTCGAGATTTCCAATGACGGGCTGACCTACACCTTCACGCTGCGGCAGGGCGTGAAGTTCCACAACGGCGATACCTTCGGGCCCCAGGACGTCGTCGACTCCTGGAAGATGCTCATGAACAAGGACTTCGCCGCGATCTCGAACCTGGGCTGGGATCACATCACCGACATCAAGACGCCGGACGACAAGACCGTGGTGATGGAGACGAAGGAGGTCTACGCCCCCTTCATCAGCTACGTCGGCGGAGACAACGGCTCGGTCATCTGCCCGTCGTCGGAGATGGCGAAGGGGGTGCAGGCCTTCAAGACCGAGTTCGGCCGCCAGCGCGTCATCGGCACCGGGCCGATGAAGTTCAAGGAGTGGGTGCCGAAGCAGCAGGTCGTCGTCGAGAAGAACGCCGACTACTGGGGCAATCCCGTTCACCTCGACTCGGTGACGATCCGGGTGATCCCCGACGACAGCACGCAGCGTGTGCAGTTGCGCACCGGCGAGATCCAGATGGCCGCCGGCGCCGGCTCGCTCGGCGCGCTGCGTGTCGACGAGGCGCTCGGCATCGAGGGCGTCACCGTCCTCGAGCACCCCTCGCCCGGCTGGTCGCACCTCGACCTGAAGCACGTCTTCTTCCTGCGCCACCCGGATGTCCGCCGCGCGCTCGACTTCGCTACCCCCTCGCAGGACATCGTCGACAAGCTGCTGAAGGGCTACTCGGTCCGCTCCGTCGCCGACCAGCAGCCCGGCACCTGGGCCTTCAACCCCGATATCGAGGGGCGGCCATTCGACATCGAGCAGGGGAAGAAGCTCCTCGCCGGGATCGGGCTGACGCAGGACGCCGACGGCATCTGGGAGGGCAAGGCCCCGGTCAACGACCCGATGGTGCTCGACGGGCCGCAAAAGAAGCTCGAGATCGAGCTCTGGGGCGTCGCCGGCGACACGACCCAGCAACAGATCCTGCAGGTCGTCGCCCAGGCGTGGGGCCAGCTCGGCGTCAAGACGTCGACGAACTTCCAGGACGTCTCCACCCTCTGGGGTCCGGAGAGCTACCAGTGGCAGCCGGATACCATGACCGCCTGCCTCTACTCCTGGTTCAACGGCAACGACCCGGACGACATGTACTACTGGAACTCGTCGCAGATCCCCGACAGCCCGACCGGCACGGGCGGCAATGCGCCAGC
Source organism: Alphaproteobacteria bacterium (assembly GCA_020852355.1). GTDB lineage: Bacteria > Pseudomonadota > Alphaproteobacteria > ATCC43930 > Allostellaceae > Allostella. Next base: position 851 of record JADZBA010000506.1, on the reverse strand, counting down.
CTACTTCTACCACTACAACTTCCAGGACGAGATCGACAAGCTGACCGAGGCGGGCGTGCAGGAGACGGACCAGGACAAACGCAAGGAGATCTACTTCAAGATCCAGGAGCTGCTGCACGATCAGGTGCCGGTCATCTTCATCTCCTGGGGCAAGCTGTTCCCGGTGATCCGGAACAACATCGGCGGCTTCTGGCCAAGCTCGTTCAATCGGCTGCTCTGGAACGTCCAGGACTGGTATCTGGTCTAGTCAGGCAGTGACGTCGCGCCCGGGACAGAATGCCGTCCCGGGCGCGTATCCCATGCCGAACGTCACACCCGCACTCCCGCTGGAGCCCACGCCGTGTTCCGATTTGTCGTTCGCCGCATCCTGGAAGCGATCCCCCTCCTCTTCGGGGTCGCGATCCTCTCCTTCATCTTCATGCAGCTCGCGCCGGGCGGGCCCGACGCCCTCTTCGCCAAGAACGGGCGGATGACGCCGGAGCAGCTCGCTAACATCCGCCATAGCATGGGGCTCGATCGGCCGACGCACGAGCAGCTCATCGCCTGGATTCTCAATATCCTTCGCGGCGATCTCGGCCTCTCTTACAGCCAGTTCCGCCCCGTCTCGACGGTCATCTGGGAGGTCTTCCCGAACACGGTGCTGCTCATGGCCGCCGGTCTGCTCATCTCGCTCGTCGCCGCGCTCTTCTTCGGCATCCTCGCCGCGCGCAGGCCGTACGGCTTCTTCGACAACGTCACCTCGTTCATCAGCTACTTCGGACTCGCCATGCCCGTCTTCTGGTTCGGGCTGATGCTGCAGCTCCTCTTCGCCGTCCGCCTCGGCTGGCTCCCCTCGGCTGGCATGCACAGCC
>JADZBA010000505.1 GCA_020852355.1 Alphaproteobacteria bacterium | reverse complement strand
GCGGTCGCCGGCCGCTCGTCGGGGGCGGGCCGGCGACCGGCATGACGGTGCGCCAGCCCGTCCAGCGTGTCGGCGGCGGCGCTCGCCGGGTCGATCGTCACCAGGGTGGCGCCGTGCGGGTCGAAGCTGTCGCGGCACTCGGCGTCGGCGACGACGATCGAGGGCGCGGTGAAGGCGACCATGCGGTCGAGCTCCGACCGGCCGTTGCGCGGGTAGAGGGGAACCCACACCTTGCCGGCGGCCAGGGTCGCCAGCAGGGCCGCGACGTGGCCGGCGCCGTTGTAGGCGGCGATGCCGACGCGGCTTCCGGGCTCCGGGTCGATCGCCTGAAGGGCGGCGGCGAGGGCGTTCACCCGTTCGGCCAGCGCCCGGTAGGTCCAGGTGCGCCGGCCGTCGGCCAGGGCCGGCGCGTCGGGCCGCGCGATCGCGCGGCGCAGGAAGAACTGAACGGGATGCATCGGCGACCCATGAAGCGGGCGGCGGGCGCTGTCAATGTCGTGTCCGCGCCCGCACGACGCTACACTCGATCGAACCGGACGAGGGGAGGGAACGGATGCGGCTGGATGCGCGCGGGCTCGCACTGACCACGGATTCCGCGGCTGCTGCGGCGTCCTTCGATGCGGCGATCGGCAGCTACCTGCGCTATCGACTCGACGCGGCGAAGCATCTCGACGCGGCGCTGGACGCCGATCCCGGCTTCGCCCTGGCGCACGCGATGCGCGGCTATTTCGCGATGCTCTCCTACAAGCGGGCCAACGTCGCGGCCGCCGTCGCGGCGCTGGCGCAGGCGCGGGCGAACGCCGGCGGCCTGACGCTGCGCGAGCAGCGCCATCTCGACGCCTTGGAGGCGTGGAGCGCGGGCCGGCTGTGGCGGGCGATCGGCGCCTGGGAGGCGATCCTCGCCGATCATCCGGCCGACGTCGTCGCCCTGCGCCTCGCCCACTTCAATTATTTCTGGATGGGCGAGGCGGGGGCGATGCGCGAGTCCGTGCTGCGCGCCAAGCCCGGCTGGGATACCGACCTTCCGGGCTACGGCACCGTGCTGGCGTGCGAGGCCTTCGCCCGCGAGGAATGCGGCGAGTACCGCCCCGCCGAGGCCGCCGGCCGCGCGGCGGTGGAACGCGACCCCGCCGATCTCTGGGGTACCCACGCCGTGGCCCATGTCATGGAGATGGAGGGCCGTCACGCGGACGGGATCGCCTGGCTCGACGGGCTGAAGGCGCATTGGGAAGGGGCGGCGGCGATCGTCCATCACCTGTGGTGGCACCGCGCCCTCTACCACTACGAGCTGGGCCAGTTCGACGCCGTGCTGGCGCTCTACGACGAGCGCTTCCGCAACCCCGCCTCGCCGCTGGTCCAGGCGATGCCGGACCTCTACATCGACATCCAGAACGCCGCGGCCATGCTGTGGCGGCTGGAGCGCGCCGGCGTCGCGGTCGGCGACCGCTGGACCGAGATCGCCGACAAGGCGGAGGCGCGCATCGGCGACACGCTCTCGGCCTTCACGCAGCCGCACTGGATGATGGCGCTCGCCGCCGCCGGGCGCGGTGCGGCCGCCGACCGCCTGATCGCGGCACTCGACGAGGCCGCAACGGCGCCCGACACGCTGGCTCCGGTGCACGCCACCGTCACGCGCCCGGTCGCGGCCGCCGCGCGTGCCCATCGCGCCGGCGACTGGGCCACCGTGGTCGACCTGCTCTGGCCGGTGCGCAACGAGCTGAAGCGACTCGGCGGCAGCCACGCCCAGCGCGACATCTTCCGTCAGATGCTGGCCGACGCCGCCGCGCGCTCGGGGCGGCGGGACGTCCTGCGCGCGGTGCTGGCCGAGGAAGCGCTCGGTCGCGCCCTGCCGCTCACGCGGCGCCGCGCCTACGCCCCGCTGGCCGCCGCCGCGGCGTAGCTCAGATCCGGTCGACCGGCAGCTTCAGGTAGACGTGCCCGTCCGCCTCGGGCGGCGGGAAGGCGCCGGCGCGCATGTTGACCTGGACGGCCGGCAGGATCAGCGCCGGTAGCGCCAGCTTGCGGTCGCGCTCGGTGCGCATGGCGACGAACGCCGCCTCGTCGACGCCGTCATGGACGTGGACATTGCGCGCCCTCTCGTCCGCGACGGTCGTTTCCCAGGCGTAGGCGTCGCGGCCGGGCGCCTTGTAGTCGTGCCCGACGAAGATCCGGCTGTCGGGCGGCCGCGACAGGATGCGGCGGATCGAGCGATAGAGCGTGGCGGCATCGCCGCCGGGAAAGTCGCAGCGCGCCGTGCCGAAGTCGGGCATGAAGAGCGTGTCGCCGACGAACAGCGCGTCGCCGATCGCGTAGGTGGCGCAGGCCGGCGTGTGGCCCGGCGTGTGCAGCACCTCGACCGGGACGTCCCCCAGTGTGAAGCGCTCGCCGTCGGCGAGCAGGCGGCCGAACTGCGAGCCGTCGGGAACGAGGTCGCGCGCATCGAACAGCGGCCCGAAGGTGCGCTGGACCGCGACGATTCCGGCGCCGATGGCGATCGGCGCACCCGTCCGGCGGGACAGGTAGGGCGCCGCCGTCAGGTGGTCGGCATGGACATGCGTCTCGAGCAGCCAATCGACCATCAGCCCCTGCTCGGCGGCGGCCGCCAGGATGCCGTCGGCGCCGCGCGTCGCGGTGCGCCCCGACCTGGCGTCGAATTCGAGGACCGGATCGATGATCGCCGCGTGGCGCGATCGCGGGTCGGACACGAGGTAGCTGACCGTGAAGGTGGCATCGTCGAAGAACGCCTGCACGGTCGGACGGAGCATGCTCATGCGGGACCTCGATGGGGCACTTGCAAGCCATCATGGAGAATACTAATCGTCGTGTCGCCGTCGTCGGAACGCGCGGCTACGGCACCGCCGCTCGATTCGCTCGTTCGACCGGACGCAACCGGACCTGCTGGACGAAACCGGATGAAGAAGCGCCTGCTGCCGCTGATCGATCCGCGTGAGGCGAAGCGGCTGCTCGACGCCGGCGACGCCGTGCTGATCGACGTGCGGGAGCCGCCGGAATGGCGGCGGATGCGGATCGCGGGCTCGCGGCTGATGTCGATCTCCACCTTCGATGAGGCGCAGCTCGGCGACACCGGCGGGCGGATCGCGATCTTCTGCTGCCAGTCGGGCAATCGCACGCGCGCGTTCGGCGAGCGGCTGGTCGCGGCGGGATTCGCCGAGGCCTACGAGCTGGCGGGCGGCATCGACTCGTGGCGGCTCGCCGGCCTGCCGGTGCTCGTCGACCACAACCATCCGATCGAGATCCCGCGGCAGGTCCAGATCGCCGTCGGCATCCCGATCCTGGCGGGCGGCATCCTCGCGCTCGTCGTCTCCCCCTGGTTCGCCATGCTCCCGGCCCTGGTCGGCCTCTGCCTGGTGATCGCCGGCATCACCGGCTCCTGCAGCGTCACCTCCCTGATCGCCCGCCTCCCGTGGAACCGGGCGGCGGTCTAGGCGGACCGCCGCGCACCGGGGAGTGCGGCCGCGGCGCGACGCTGGCCTTTCATCCCCAGCTCTACGAGGTGCCGGGCGAGGGCAAGCCCTTCGGTGCCGCGGTCGCCTCGACCGCGTTCCTGGCCGCCCTCGCCCGCCATGGCGGGCCGGGGCCGCTCGCGATCGAGCTGCAGGGCGGCGCCCCGCTGGAAGCCGTCGCCGCACTGCTGCATCGGCTCGGCCTGGACCGGCCGGTCCAGGCGATCGATCCGGCCGCGGCCGGGGCCCTGCACCTGCCCAACCCGATGCTGGCGGAGGCCGCCTGGCGGCGACACGGCGGCGGACCGGCGCGATGGTCGCTGACCGGCGTCGTCCATGCGCTGGCCGGCCTCGCCGCGTTCGATGCCGTCGCGGCCATGGTGACGGCCCCCGTCGCGGCCTGGGACGCGCTGGTGTGCCCGTCGTCCGCCGTCCGCGCCGCGGTCGTCAACGTGCTGGAAAGCGAGCAGGCGTACCTGTCCTGGCGGCTGGGCGCGCCGGTTCAGCCCGCGTTGCCCGTGCTGCCGGTCATCCCGCTCGGCATCGACGCGGCGGCGCGTGCGCCCGACGGCGCCGAGCGCATCGCCTGGCGCACCCGCCTCGGCATCGCCGCCGACGATGTGGTGCTGCTCTACGTCGGCCGGCTGAGCGCGACGCGCAAGGCCGATCCCATGGCGCTCTGCCTCGCCGCCGAGGCGGCGGCACGCCGCCGCCCGGAGCGGCTCTGGCTGATCCAGGCCGGCTGGTTCGCCGACCATGCCGCACGGGCCCACTTCGAGCGGGCCGCCTCCGAGCTCTGCCCGTCGGTCCGCACGATCTTCCTCGACGGGCGGGCGCCGGCGGTGCGGGCCGGCATCTGGTCGGCGGCGGACATCTTCGTGTCGCTCGTCGACAACGTGCAGGAGACATTCGGGCTGACGCCCCTGGAGGCGATGGCCGCCGGGCTCCCGGTCGTCGCGAGCGACTGGGACGGCTACCGCGAAACCGTGCGCGACGGCCGCGACGGCTTCCTGGTGCCGACGGCGATGCCGTCCGCGCCCTGGGGCGAGGCGATCCTCGACGATCATGTCGAGCGGCGGATCGACGGTGCCGGCTTCCAGGCGGCCGTCGCCGCGACCGTGACGGTCGATGTCGAGGCGGCGGCGGCGGCGATCGCGCGGCTCGCCGGCGATCCCGCCCTGCGCCGGCGCATGGGCGAGGCCGGCCGCGAGCGCGCGTCGCAATACGACTGGGTGCACGTCGTCGCGCGCTATGGCGAGCTGTGGACGGAGCTGGCCGAGCGCCGTGCGGGCGCGCCGCCGCCCGATGGGCCGCCGCGCGGCGGCCGCATCGACCCCTACGGGCTGTTCGCCCGCCACCCGAGCCGGGCGATCGCCGCCTCGACCGTGGTGCGGCTGGCGCCGGGCGTCGCGATGGCGGAGGCCGTGTCGCGCTGTGGCGCCGTTCTGTCCGGCTCGCCGCTGTTTCCCACGGCGGCCGAGTATGCGGCGATGCTGCAGCATCTCGCCGGCGGCCCGGCCTCCCCGGCCGCGCTCGCCCGGTTGCTGGCGCCGGACCGGATGGGTGCGGCGGTCCGCGGCGTCGCGCGTCTCGCCAAGGTCGGCATCGTGACGCTGGAACCGACGGCGCCGTAGCGGGCCGCGGCGGACGTCAGTTCGGCTCGTGGTAGGGGATGCAGCGGGACGTGCGGTCGTCGAGCCGCAGCTCCGCGCAGAAGGCGCTGGCCGCAGCCATCGTGTCGAAGCGTCCGGCATAGATGCGCCAGGCCGGCTGATTGCGCTCGTTCAGCACCAGCTCGGCGTCGGCCGCGACCGACAGCAGGCGTCCGGGATGGCGGTCGAGCAGCCGCTCCCATTCCCAGCGGGCCTGCGTCTCGCTTTCGACCAGGGATAGCCAGACCCGGTAGTTGCGCGGCCCGACCGGCGGCCGATAGGTGTCGGTGATCTCCGTCTGCAGGGTCACGTAGCCCGGCCGCGTGCGCGACGGAGGTGCGGGGGGCGCCATCGCCAGCATCGGGCGGTCGGCCGGCAGAGCGGCCGCTTGCGGCGGGGGCAGGGGCGGCAGCGCCACGGACGGCACGACCGGGACCGGCGGCGCGGTCTGGACGGGCGGGGCGATCTGGACGGGCGGGGCCGGCGCCATCGCGGCGGGACGCGGCGGCGCTGCCGGCCTCGGCGGCGCAGCCGGCCGGGCGGGGGAAGCCGGCGGCGGTGCGGCGTCGGCGACTTGCCCGGGGGTGGCATCGAGCGGGCCGCGCCGCTCGGTGGCGCTGAGCTCGCCCTCGGGCGGCCGGAAGCCCGGGTCGCGGCTGGAGAAGAGGGTGCGCCAGCCGCTCTCGGGCGTCGCCGCCCGTGCGGCGGCGGCCGCCGGCCGCGGGACCGGGGGCGCGGCCGGCGGCGGCGCGGGGGCCACCGGGACAGGGGCGCGTGCGGTCGGCGCGGGCGGCGCTGCCATGGCCGGCGCCGGCGGCGGCGGGTCCGGGGCGGCGGCCGCGGTGGGAGCGACCGCGACCGACAGCGCCGGCTCGGTCGCCGCGACAGGCGCCGAAGCGGCCCGGCCGCGACCGGGACGGCTCGGTGCTGCCGCGCGCGTCTCCGCGGCCTCGGCCGAGGCGGAGGGCGGGGGCGTTGACGCCGGCGCCGGCGCCGGCGCCGCGCGGGCTGTCTGGGCCGGTGGTTCAGGGCGGCGTGCCTGCGCGATCGGCGCGGGCGGCGGCGAAGGCGGCGGGGCGGCGGTCGCCGCCGCCTCGGCAGGAGGTGCCGGCTGGGTCGGGGGTTGCGGCTGGGCGGCGGCTTGCGGCTGGGCCGGCGGCGCGCCGGCGGTCTGCGTCGCGAGATGCTGACGGGCCGGGGCGTAGCCCGCGTCGGCCGCCCGTCGCATCCACTGGTCGGCGAGGTTGGGGTTCATCGCCTTGTAGTCGCGATCGGC
>JADZBA010000504.1 GCA_020852355.1 Alphaproteobacteria bacterium | reverse complement strand
CGTCCGTGCGCCACGCGCTGGCGTCCGGGCTGATCATGGTCGCCGCCCTGTCGATCGGCGAGTTCCAGATCTCCAACCTCATCGCCGGGTTCCTCAGCCGCCCCTATCCCGTGGTGCTGCTCCAGGCCTTCTACGGCGCGACGGGATTCGCCTGCGCCGCGACCGTGGTGTTGCTGGCGCTCGCCCTGCTGGCGGGTGCGGGCGGCGCCACCACCGCACGCTCGGCCGCCAGCGTGCGGCAGGCCGGCGCATGACCGTCGCCGTCAGCCGCCTCACCCATCTCTATCCCGGTACGACGCTCGGGATCAGCGACGTCGACCTCGCGCTGGGCCCGGGCGAGCTGGTCGCCGTGATCGGGGCCAGCGGCTGCGGCAAGAGCACGCTGCTGCGCGCCATCGCCGGCTTCCTGCCCGCCCAGGCGGGCACGGTGACGATCGCCGGCGTCGACGTCACCGGCCTGCCGCCGCGCGCGCGCAATCTCGGCATCGTCTTCCAGCACTACGCGCTCTTCCCGCACATGACGGCGTGGGAGAACGTCGCCTACGCCCTCAAGGTGCGCGGCATCGGCCGGGCGGACCGGCGCCGGCGGGCGGCCGACATGCTCGCGCTGGTCGGTCTCGCCGACTTCGCCGATGCCCTGCCGCCGCGGCTGTCGGGCGGACAGCAGCAGCGCATCGCGCTCGCCCGCGCGCTCGTCTTCGAGCCCGCCGCCCTGCTGCTCGACGAGCCGCTGTCCGCGCTCGACGCCGCGCTGCGCGGCGGCATGCGCGACGAGATCCGCCGCCTGCAGCAGGCGCACGGCATCTCGACCCTGCACGTCACCCACGACCAGGAAGAAGCCCTGTCGATGGCCGACCGCGTCGCCGTCATGGACAAGGGCCGCCTCGTCCAGGTGGCGCCGCCGCGCGAGCTCTACGATCACCCGGCGACCGCCGCGATCGCCGCCTTCGTCGGCCACGCCAACCTCTGGCCCGGCCGCGTCGCCGGCGACGGCCGGGTCGCGACCGCCTTCGCCACCCTGGCGACGACGACGCGCGGCCACGCCGACGGCGCCGCCGTCACCGTGCTGGTGCGGCCCGAGCGGATCTTCCCGGGCCCGCCGCCCGACGGCGTCAACGGCCTCGAAGGGCGGGTCGTGCGCGACCGGTTCCTCGGGGCGGTGCGCCGTTTCGACCTCGACGTCGCCGGCACGCTGGTGCTCGGCGAGACGAGCGACCGCCGGACGATCGCGGCGGTCCACATCCCGCCGGACGGCATCCAGCTGATTCCGGCCGAACGCCGACCCTGAAAGGGAGGACTGTGATGACGCTTCGAACCTGCTGGCTCGCCGCCGCTGCCATCGCCATGGCCGCACCGGCGCTCGCCCTCGACGGACCGGAGCTCTATCCCGGCGAGGCCGCCCTCTACGACGCCGCCACGAAGGAAGGCATGGTCGTCTCGTTCGACACCGGCCCGACCTGGGCCAACTGGGGCCGCCAGTTCGCCGAGTTCAAGAAGCGCTATCCCCTGGTCGAGATCGTCTACAACGACCTCGGCTCGGCGGCGACCGTGGTGGCGCTCGACAAGGCGCGCCGGCGGCCGCAGGCCGACACCGCCTACTACTTCGCCGCCTCGGGCGTCGACGCGGCCGAGAAGGGCCTGCTGGCCGGCTACAAGCCGGTCAACTTCGACCGGCTGCCGGCGCTGTTCCGCCATCCCGAGGGCGAGTGGTTCACCATCCACCAGCTCACCATCGCCTTCCTGGTGAACAAGAAGCTGGTCAAGGAGACGCCGCAGAGCTGGGCCGACCTGCTGAAGCCCGAGCACAAGAACGCGGTGGTCTATCTCGACCCACGCACCACCGGCCAGGGCCAGGTCATCGTCTTCGCCGCCAACTACGCGGCCGGCGGCGACATGAACAACGTGCAGCCCGGCCTCGACTATCTCGCCAGGCTGCACAAGGCCGGCAACGTCCAGCGCACCGAGGGCACGACGCCCTACGCCAAGTTCCTCAAGGGCGAGATCCCGATCTGGATCGGCTACGAGAACGACGGGCTGAAGGCGAAGTACCAGGACGGCATGGGGGACGCGATCGAGGTGGTGATCCCGAAGGAGGCGAGCGTCGCCGCCCCCTATGCGATCAGCCTCGTCAAGAACGGCCCGAACCCGAATGCCGGCAAGCTGTGGCTGAACTGGACGATGAGCGACATGGGACAGACCATCTTCGCCCAGGGCTTCGTCCGCCCGTCGGTGCCGGGCGTGAAGCTGCCCGCCGACATCGCCGCGCGCTTCCCCGCGGCGCCGCAGGTGAAGCCCCTCGATCTCATCGCCGCCGCCGCGCGCAAGGGCGACGTCGACAAGGGCTGGGCCAAGGCGGTGCTCGGCCAGTGAGGGGCGCGGCCCCCCGTCGAACCGGGCGCGCCTGACCTTGCCCGCCCACGTGCTGCTGGCGCTCGGGGCACCCGGCGCCATCGTGCTCGTCGGGTTCTTCCTGGTGCCGCTCGCCGTCGTCGCCGCCGAGGCGTTCGGCGGCGACGGGCGGGCGTTCGCGCGGGTGCTGGGCGACCCGGTCTTCTGGCGCGGGCTGATCGGGTCGCTGATGCTGGCGGCGACGGCGGCGACCGTGTCGCTGGCGGTGGGTGCGGCCGTCGCGCTGCATCTCTCGCGCCTGGGCGAGCGCACCAGGCTGATGCTGCAGTTCCTGATCGCGCTGCCGCTCACCTTCTCGGGCCTGATCGTCGCCTACGGCTTCATCCTCGCCTTCGGGCGGGCCGGCTTCGTCACCATGCTGCTGGCGGAGGTGGGCGTCGATCCGGCCGCGTTCGCCGGCTTCATCTACGGCCCGGCCGGACTCGCCTTCGCCTATGCCTACTATCTCGTGCCGCGCGTGGTGATGCTGCTGCTGCCGGTCCTGGTGAACTTCGATCAGGCGCAGATCGCCGCCGCCGAGTCCCTGGGGGCGCCGCGCTGGCGGGCGCTGGCCGACGTGCTGGTGCCCCAGGTGCTGCCGACCGCGCTCTCGGCCTGGTGCCTCGTCGCCGCCGTCGCCTTCGGCGCCTACGGCACCGCGCTGGCGCTGGTCGGGACCCAGGTGAACATCCTGCCGCTGCTGCTCTACAGCAAGATCTCGGAGGGCGGCTCCGACTTCCCGGCCGCCGCCGCCCTGTCGCTGGTCCTGATGGCGGCCTGCACGCTGGTGATGGCGGCGGCCGAGGCGTTCGCCGCCTCGCGCGAGACGTCGGGTCACTGAGGCGGAGCGAGTCCTGGTATGAGCGGGTGCGCGCGCTTTTAGCGGTGTTTTCACGGGCGGCCCTCGGGAGCGATCACGCCCATGGGGTAGGAGAGGGGCACCGACCATGAAGGAGCACCCCGCCATGCTGCATCGCGACCATCGCGGCCTCGCCGTCTCCGGCGCCGACGCCGCGGCGATCGAGGGCTACGAGACGGCCCTGCGCCAGTTCCAGTGCTATGTCGACGATCCCGTGGCGACGATCGACGGCACCCTGGAGCGCAGCCCGGCCTTCGTCATGGGCCATGTGCTGCGCGCCTACCTGTTCCTGCTCGGCACCGAACCCTCCGGGCTCGCGCCGGCGCGCGACAGCTACGCCGCCGCCCGCCGCCACCCGGCGAACGAGCGCGAGGCCGGCCATCTCGACGCGATCGGCCAGATCCTCGACGGCAACTGGGTCGCCGCCGGGCGGTCGCTCGAGGACGTCGCCATCGCCCACCCGCGCGACACCCTGGCCCTGCAGGCCGGGCACATCATCGACTTCCTGCTCGGCGATTCGCGCATGCTGCGCGACCGCATCGCCCGCGCGCTTCCCGCGTGGAGCCGCGACATGCCGGGCTGGCATGCCGTGCTGGGCATGCACGCCTTCGGGCTGGAGGAGACCGGCCTCTACGACCGGGCGGAGGAGACGGGCCGCGCGGCGATCGCCATCGAGCCGCGCGACGGCTGGGCGCAGCACGCCGTGGCCCACGTGCTGGAGATGCGCTGCCGGCCCGGCGACGGCATCGCCTGGATGCGCGGCAACGAGGAGGGCTGGTCGCGGGACAGCTTCTTCTCCGTCCACAACTGGTGGCACCTCGCCCTCTTCCACCTCGAGCTGGGCGAGGTCGACGAGGCGCTGGCGCTCTACGACGACCCGGCCAAGATCAAGGGCGGCCGGTCGGGCGTCGTCCTCGACATGATCGACGCCTCCGCCTTCCTGTGGCGGCTGCACCTGCGCGGCGTCGACGTCGCCGACCGCTGGCGGCCGATCGCCGAGCAGTGGGCGCCGATCGCGCGCGCCGGCAACTACGCCTTCAACGACGCCCACGCGGTGATGGCCTTCGCCGGCGCCGGCCGGCACGACCTCGTCGAGGCGGTGCTGACCGCCCAGGACGACGCGATGCGCGGCGCCGGCGACAATGCCCGCTTCATCCGCGAGGTCGGGCGCCCGGTGACGCTCGGCATCGCCGCCTTCGCGGCCGGCGACCATGCCGCGGCCCTGCGCCTGCTGCGCCCGGTGCGCAACGGCGCCGCGCGCTTCGGCGGCAGCCATGCCCAGCGCGACCTCATCGACCTGACGATGATCGAGGCGGCGCTGCGCGACCGCGAGGAGGCGCTCGCCGCCGCCCTCGTTGCGGAGCGGGCGAGCCTGCGGCCCGACAGCCCGTTCACCCGGCTGCTGCAGCACCGCGCCAGCGCTCTCCCCGCCGCCGCCTGAGGGACGGCTCAGCCCGGCGCCGGCGCCTCGCCGGCGTCGGGCGGCACGTCGAGGCCGGCGCGCGCCAGGCCCTCGCGCAGGAAGGCCCGGTCCTCCGCCCGGCGCAGCGGGTTGACGTGGAGGATCCAGCGGGCCGCCTCGCCCGGTTCGGGTTCGCGGCCGCCGGTGATGTTGGCGCGGAAATGCGCGCGGAAGCGCGCCATGTCGGCGGCGGCCTCGTCGGTACGGCCGAGCATCGCCTGGGCGACCGCAAGGTGGGCACGCATGTCGGTCGCCGCGTCGGGCGCGCGCAGTCCCAGCGCCAGCGCCCCTTCGAAGTCGCGCGCCAGCAGCCGTGGGGCGAAGGCGTGGGCGAAGTACCAGTCGTCGTGGAGCGGGTTGAGCCGGATGGCGGCGTCCGCGGCGGCGATGCCGCGCTCCGGATCGCCGAGATAGGCGAAGGCCAGCGCCGCCTGCACCAGCATGTCCGCGTCGTTGGGGTTGAGCGCCACGGCACGCTCGATATGCCGCTCGGCGCGCGCGAAGTCGCGGCGGTAGAGGAGGATCCGGCCGAGGATCGCGTGCGTCATGTGGTCGGCCGGGTCGCGCGCCACCGCCTCGGCGGCGTGGCGGTAGGCGTTGTCCGCCGTCTCCTCCCAGCGCTCCCAGGCGAGGCAGCTCCATTCGTTGAACCAGGTCAGCGACAGGCCGGCATGGGCGCGCGCGCAGTGCGGGTCCGCCTCCAGCGCCCGCTGCAGGCAGATCCGCGCCTCGACGTGGGATTCCGCGGTGCCGTCGCGCAGCCGGGCGAGCGCGCGCAGCCAGAGATCGTAGGTGCCGAGGCGGTCGATCGGCTTGCGCCGGCCCTCCTGCAGCAATGCCGCGTCGATGCGCGGCACCAGCGCGCCCGCGACCGAGCGGCCGATGTCGGCGAGCGCGTCGGCGATGCCGTCGGCCGCGATGTCGTAGCGATGCATCCAGAGGTAGTGACCGGTGGCGGCGTCGATCAGCTCCGTCACTGCCCGGATGCCGCAGCCGGCGCGGCGCACGCTGCCGGTCAGCAGGTAGCGCGCGCCGAGCCGGCGGCCCGCCTCGGCCGGCGCGAGGCCCTCCTGCGCGACGGCGAAGGAGGAGTGGCGGGCGATCACCCGCAGCGGCCGGAAGCGCGAGATCTCGGCGATCACGTCCTCGGCGATGCCGAGTGCCAGATGGCGGTCGGCGGGGTCGGCGGAGAGGTCGACGAAGGGCATCACCGCGACGGTCGGCGGGCCCGCCGGGCCGGCGTCGTCCGCCGGCGGGTGCGGTGCGACGATGCGCCGGCGCAGCGCCTCCGTCTCGGGCGAGGGCCGCACCGCGAGGACGCGCGCGAGGGCGTCGCGGCAGCGCTCGTACTGGCGCATCGCCGCGCCCGGGGCGCCGCGGTCGAGATGGAGCGTCATCAGCGCGCGATGCGCCTCCTCCATGCCCGGATCGAGGGCGAGCAGCCGCTCGCCGATGGCGATGGCGCGCTCCGCGGCGCCGGCGGCGACCGCGTCGTCCAGCAGCCGGCGCATGACGGCGATGGCGCGATCGCCCAGGCGCGTCGCCTCGGCGCGCCGCCATTCCTCGAACGGCTCCTCGCGCAGCGCCAGATCGTCGAGGAAGGGGCCGCCATAGAGGTCGACGACCGCGGGGTCGGCAGCGGCGATCGCCCGTTCCAGGCGGCCGACGTCGACGTCGGCCGCCTCCGGCACGAGGCGGACCGCATCCGGGCCGGCCGCGACGCAGCCGGCGGCCGCACCCAGCGCGCGACGGATCTGCGCCAACGCCTGGCGCAGGCTGGCGCGCGCCTGGGCGCCGTCGGAAAGCGGCCACAGCATCGCCGCGACCCGGTCGCGGGCGTGCGCCCGTCCGGGCTCACGCGCCAGGATCGCGATCAAGGCCGCCGCCTTGCGCGTGGGGAACCCGACCGTCGCGCCGTCGACCAGGACCGCGAAACGCCCGAGCAGCCGTATGCTCACCGACATGGCCATGATCCGGGTACCGTATGGTCGTCGTCGGGTGCCGATCGGTTCTGCCCCGATCCGCCCCGGCACGCAAGAAGGGGATCGCGATGGAGGCGATGCGACGCGCCGTCCCGGTCGCCGCCGCTGCACCATTCCACGGGGGCCGCATCGGCGGCGGCGCCCTGGCGGCGGTATGCGACGCCCTGGTCCGCGAGCGGCCCCCGTCATGAGATCGCGAATGTCGCCATTGCGACATTATTCATAATTATTTGACGTACTCATTGCATTTGGTGTCCGCCAATGTGATGATCGCGACATGAAGCCGAGCCTGCAGCCGTGACCTCTCCCGCGCCATCGCGGCCGCGGCTGGCGGACCTCATCCGCCGGCACTACGCGGCGCTGACGAAGAGCCAGCGGGCAATCGCCGATCACATCGTCAAGGACCCGAAGGGCGCCGCCTTCCTCAGCGCCAAGGAGCTGGCGCGGATGATCGACGTGAGCGACGCGTCCGTCGTCCGCTTCGCCCGGGCCCTCGGCTACGACGGCTATCCGGACCTCGTCGGCGACCTGAAGCAGGAGATCCTGGTCGCCGCCGGCTGGGGCGGCGTCGCCGACGCCGCCACGG
>JADZBA010000503.1 GCA_020852355.1 Alphaproteobacteria bacterium | reverse complement strand
TCCTTATCCACCGCGATGAGGATCTCATCGCCGAAACCCGGAAGGCGTTCAACACGCTCGACTTCCCGGCTGGCAGCCTCGATCAAAACATGCTCGACGCGCTGACCAACTCGTCGAGCGGTGAAACCTTCTTGGCGAAGCAGGCTGCCGCTATCGAACTATTGTCGGACGGCTGGACTTCCGAAACGGAGCAGATTCTCAGCCACGCATGTGAGCCGACGGTACTGGCCGCGGCACTGAATGGCGACAACTGGCAACAGAATATCCTGAAGGAAGCCGCGGAACAGGCGGCCGCGAATGGCTACGACATCGGTAAGGCGATGGCCGAGATCGTCGTCGGCATCGATCAAGCCGTCGCGCCAGTCCTGAGCGAGACGAACGAATCGGCTGTCACATCGTTCCGCCAGGAGCTTGTCAATGTCCTGTCAAATGCCTGGAAGGGAATCGCCAACGGCTTCGGCGAGCTGAGTGACAAGTACGAGGAAGTCCCATACGAGCTCGCGCATCTCTACAGCCCCGAAGAGATGCGGGCGGTCGCGCGCAGCTTCGACGACGCGATCAACGCGCGAGTGGACGAGCCGGGCAGCAGTCTCGTCGCCGACCTGCGCGGCACGACCCCTGACGTGCGCAATGCTCTAGCGGCGGCGAGTCGTGGCCTCATGAACGCGGCGCAGCAGATCGTCATTCACGAGGGACGGGGCGACAATCCATTCGACGATCCTGCGTTCAACGGCAGCTCGGTGGTCGCCTCCACCTCGATGAACGAGGGTCGCGTTCGCACGTTCACCGCGTATTTGCCATTTGCGGCCGATACCAACGGTCAGCGGATCGCTTTCCAGCTCACGGGGAACGCGGTCTCCAAGTTCGAGGTGCTGCAGTACGCCGACCCGCTTCCCGTCGATGTGAACGGCCGCTTCGAGCTTGTCGTTCCCGAGGGTTCCAGGGAGGTGACCTTTGGCCTGCACGCGATGCAAGACATCGATGTCGACGAAGCCCTTTCACTGAGCGCGCAGCTTCTCGCCAACGCCGGGACGGCGACCCATCAGCCGCATGTCGAGGTCACCGTCGCCTTCGATGCAGCCGCAGAACCTACCTCCACCCCCACCAACCTGCGCATCGGCACCGCCGAGGACGACAACCGCGGCGGCGACGCGACCCATCGACAGGTCGCCGGCACCTCGGGCGCCGACCGCCTTCAAGGCCTGGCCGGTCGCGACGAGCTCTACGGCGGCGCGGGCGACGACGTCATCGAGGCGGGACCCGGCGCCGACATGGCGACGGCCGAGGCGGGCAACGACCGCGTCTTCGCCAACACGTACCTCGACGAGGCCGCGCTTCGCAATTACATCCAGACGACCGCGGACATAATCGACAACACCCACGCGCCGGCGATTCATGCGATCGAAAGCGGCGACTGGCTGGTCGGCGGACTCGGCGATGACACCGTCGTTGGCGACGCGACAGCCGATGTCCTGTTCGGTGGCGGAGGCGCCGACATCATCGTCGGCGGAGCCGGCCACGACGTCATCAGCGCAGACGACGACTACGAGCCGGGGTTGCGCAATGCCGAGCCGCACCTGACCGGGATCACGGTCACCCGCAACTGGAAGGGCAATCCGTTCGAGGTCTACTACTCGGAGGCGCAGGAAACCAACTATGCGTATCTCGTCGGCGCCGACGACGTGATCCATGCGGGCGCGGGCGATGATTTCGTGACTGCGTCGTATGGGAACGACACGGCGTTCGGCGACGAAGGCGACGACACGATCGCGGGCAATGCCGGCAGCGATTCGCTGTTCGGTGGCGCCGGCAAGGATCGCATCACCGGCGACAACTACGGCACGCTCGAGGAGCTGGAGCCAGCCGGCGACGATTATCTCGACGGAGGCGACGGAGACGACACGCTCACGGGCGAAGGCGGCGCCGATGTGCTCGTCGGTGGCGACGGCAACGATCGCCTCTACGGCTTCATCGACGTCACGTTCGTCAACGCGCCGAACGAGGATCCCGCCATCGACGGCGACGACCACCTGAGCGGCGGCGCCGGCGCCGACTACCTGGTGGGCGCAAGCGGCGCCGACACGCTGATCGGCGGCGACGACGCCGACCAGCTCTTCGGCGACGGCGACTCCTACGCCGCCGCCCTGCACGGCAACGATTATCTGGATGGCGGCAACGGCGCCGATTACCTGCGCGGCTATGGGGGCGATGACACGATGATCGGCGGCGCCGACGCCGATACGCTGCAGGGCGAGGCAGGCGACGACATCCTCGACGGCGGTCTCGACGACGATATCGTGTTCGGGATGGAAGGCGCCGACGAGATCGCGGGCGGCGACGGCAAGGACCAGCTCGCCGGTGGCGACGGCAACGATTTCATCGATGGCGGCGCGGGCGTCGACGCCATCTGGGGCGAGGGCGGGGATGACGAGATCCACACCGGCGTCGGCGGTGCGCCGGGCGACGGCGCCGACTTCGTCGACGCAGGCGACGGTGACGATCGCGTTCTCGGCGCTAGCGGCGGCGCGACGCTCTGGGGCATGTCGGGCAACGACACGATCCAGGGCGGCAGTGATGCCGACCAGATCATGGGCGGCATCGGCAAGGACGAGCTCAACGGCGGCGCCGGCGCCGATACCGTCTGGGGCGACGCCGACGACGACGCCATCGCCGGCGAAGCGGGCGACGACCAGCTCATGGGCGGCGACGGCAACGATCGGCTCGAGGGTGGCATCCATGGCGACCAGCTGTTCGGCGAAGCGGGTATCGACACGCTGAACGGCGGTGCCGGCCGCGATTACCTGCTCGGCGGCGCCGGCGACGACATCTACGAGATCGATGCGGGTTCGGGCGAAGACATCATCATCGACGACGAAGGCCAGAACCGGCTGCGCTTTGCCGACGACATCGACGCCGCCGACCTGAGCTTCCGCCGCGGCG
>JADZBA010000502.1 GCA_020852355.1 Alphaproteobacteria bacterium | reverse complement strand
GCACGGCCGGCCGCGGCGGCCGACATCCTGGTCGAGCGCCCGGAATCGGTGAAGACCGGGCGTGCCATCGAGGACGTCGCCGCGACCGGGGCCGCGCCACGCGGCCGAAAGCGCAAGGCGCCCGCCGTCGA
This sequence comes from Alphaproteobacteria bacterium, assembly GCA_020852355.1. Lineage (GTDB taxonomy): Bacteria > Pseudomonadota > Alphaproteobacteria > ATCC43930 > Allostellaceae > Allostella. The sequence continues at coordinate 4,070 of JADZBA010000502.1, read as the reverse complement.
TCCCGCGGCGATCGCGCGGTCGGTCACCGGGCCGCTGCCCCGCTTCGTCGAGCCGTGCCTCGCGACCCGGCTGGCGAAGGCGCCGTCGGGCGAGCGCTGGATCCATGAGATCAAGTTCGACGGCTACCGCATCCAGGCGCGCATCGAGCGGGGCCGGACGCGCCTGCTCACCCGCAGCGGCCTCGACTGGACTGCGCGGTTCGGCCGCGACCTCGCCGCGGCCCTGGCGGCGCTGCCGGTTTCGGCAGCGCTGATCGACGGCGAGCTGGTGGTGGAGGGGCCGAACGGAGCCTCGGACTTCTCCGCGCTCCAGGCCGACCTTGCCGAGGAGCGGACCGACCGTTTCGTCCTCTACGTCTTCGACCTGCTCCACCTCGACGGGCGGGACCTGCGGCCGGCACCGCTGCTGGCCCGCAAGGAGGCGTTGGAGCGCCTGTGCCGGGATACCGATCCGCGCATCCGCTACAGTCGGCATTTCGCGGCCGACGGACCGGTCATGCAGCGGCATGCGTGCCGGCTGAGCCTGGAGGGGGTGCTCTCCAAGCGCCGCGACGCCCCCTACCGCTCCGGTCGGCAGAAGGACTGGATCAAGGCGAAATGCTCCGAGCGGCAGGAGTTCGTCGTCGCAGGGTACGTGCCGTCGACCACCTCGCCCCGCGCCATCGGCTCGCTGGTGCTGGGCCAGTACGAGGGCGACCGCCTGCGCCATGCCGGCCGCGTCGGGACGGGCTTCGGCGCCACTGTCGCCCGCATGCTCCACGACCGGCTGGATCCGATCCGGGTGTCGCGGAGCCCGTTCGCCGACCGCCTGGCGGCCGAGCAGTCGCGTGGCGTGCGCTTCGTCTCACCGAAGCTGGTGGCGGAGGTCGAGTTCCGGGGCTGGACGGCCGATCGCAGCCTGCGCCATGCCGCGTTCCACGGGCTGCGCGAGGACAAGCCGGCGCGGGAGGTGACGCGCGAGCTCGCCCCCGGCGCCGCTGCCGTCCGCCGGCCGGCGCCCTACCTGCGCCTGACCCACGCCGACCGCGTCTACTGGCCCGATGCCGGCATCACCAAGGAAGGCCTCGCGGAATATTACGCCGAGGTCTGGAAGTTCATGGCGCCCCATGTCGTCGGGCGTCCGCTCGCCCTGGTGCGCTGTCCGGACGGGGTCGGCGGCCAATGCTTCTTCCAGAAGCGCTCCTGGCAGGGCATTCCGGACGCCGTCCGCGTTGCCCGCGACGCCGCCCAGGGTGAGGAGGTGCTGTGGATCGATTCGCTGGACGGCGCCATCGCCCTCGTCCAGTCCGGGGTGCTGGAGATCCATCCCTGGGGCGCGGCGATGGACGACATCGAGCGGCCCGACCTGCTGACCTTCGACCTCGATCCGGGCGACGGCGTGCCCTGGACCGCGGTGATCGACGCCGCCCATGAGGTCCGGCGCCGCCTGGACCGCGTCGGCCTGCGCGCCTTCGTGAAGACCTCCGGCGGCAAGGGCCTGCACGTCGTCACCCCCCTGCGTCCCGGGGCGTCGTGGCAGGACGCCAAGGCCTTCTGCCGGTCGGTCGCCGATGCGATGGCCGCCGCCGACGGCGAGCGGTTCGTCGCCCGGGCGACGAAGGCCCGCCGTCGCGGCCGCATCTTCGTCGACTACCTGCGCAATGGCCGCGGCGCCACGGCGGTCGCGGCCTATTCGCCGCGAGCGCGGCCCGGCGCACCCGTCTCCATGCCGCTGGCATGGACGGAGCTGGACGCGGCGATCGGGCCGGCATGGTTCACGGTGGCCAATGCCCCGACGCGGCTGGCCAATCTCGCCGCCGACCCCTGGGCGGAGTATCGCGCCGCGGCACGGCCGCTGCCGGGGGCGCCGGCCGCGCGTCGGCGGCGCTGACTAGCGCTTCGTCGGCTTCGCCCGCCCGCCGGGACGTTCGGAATCCAGGCTGCGGCGCAGCGCATCCATGATGCTGATGACCTCGGCGCCTTTGCGTTCCTCGGCGGGTGCGGCGACCCTGGCCGGCTTCCGCCCCTTGCGCTTGGCGGCGATGATGTCCAGCAGCCGCTCCTGGACGCGGTCGCCGACCAGCGACGGGCTCCATTTTCGGGTGCTGCGCGCGATCACCCTCTCGGCCATCTCGACCATGTCGGCGGGTGCACGCGCGCCGTCGGAGCCACCGAGGTAGTCGGCGGTGTCGCGCACCTGGTCGGGATCGCGCAGGGTCCACAGCAGCATGCCGCGGTCGCGCGGCGCCACCAGCACACGGCGCTCGCGGCGGTAGAGGACGAGCCGCGACAGGCCGACGGTCCCGGTCCTCGCCATCCCCTCGCGGATCACCGCGAACGCCTCGACGCCCACCGGATCGTCGGGAACCAGGAAGTGCGGCCGGTCGCGCCAGATGCCCTCCACGCTGTCCCTGGGCACGAACTCGGCGATTTCGATGGAGTTGGTGCTGTCGAGGGCGACCGCCTCCAGCTCCTCGTCCTCCAGCAGGACGAACGCGTCCTTGCCGGTCTCGTAGCCCATCACCTGGTCGTCCTCGTCGACGGGCTCGCCCGACCGGGCGTCGACGTAGCGGCTGACCACGGGATTGCCGGTCTTCCGGCTCAGCGTGCGGAACCGCACCCGCTCGCCCTCGGTGATCGCCGGCGTCATCGCCACCGGACAGGTCACCAGCGACAGCTTGAGGTAGCCCTTCCAGAAGGGCCGGGGCGCGGCCATTCAGCGGTCCTGCTCGACCGGGTCGTCGGACATGGCGGCTGCTCCCGGGCATGTTGCGCGTAATCCAACGATCGCCCGGGGCAACCGTTCCGGACCGGGGGTCGGGTGGCCCGTCCTACTTCTCGTCGGGGCCGCTCGGCAGGATCGCCATCCCCGACATCGGCTCGACCCAGACGAGCTGGTCGGAGACGGAGATCACGCCGGGGACGTTCTCGGCGACGACGCGGGCGGCGAGGCGGGCGCGCTCGTCGAAGATGGCGCCGGTGAGCTCCACCGCACCGCCCGCGACATGGACCCGGATCAGGCCGCGGCCGGCCCAGGAATGCCGCCCGAGCTCCGCCACGATCGCGTCGTGGATCCGCTCGTCGTCGGTCGGGGCCGTCGCGGCGGCCGGAAGCACGCGGGTCAGCGCGCGCAGGAGGTCGGAGCGGGTGACGATGCCGACGAGCTTCCCGCCTTCGAGCACCGGCAGCCGCTTGATGCGCCGCCGGCTCATGATCTCGACGACCTCCTCCAGCGGGGTGTCGCGGCTCGTGGTCACGACGTCCTGCGTCATGACCTCCCCGATCTTGCGCCCGTGAGACTGGACATAGTCCCCGGCGCTCCGGCCGGTGCCGACCAGCAACTCGAGCCAGGACGACCGCTTGCGCTCCGTGCCGAGCTCGCCGCGGCGCAGGAAGTCGCCCTCGCTCACCATGCCGACCAGGACGCCGTCGCGCGCGACCACGGGAAGGCCGCTGATCCGGTGGGCGATCATCAGCCGGGCCGCTTCGGCGATCCCGGTCGACGGCTCGACGCTGATCACCGGTGTCGTCATCACTTCCGCAACCTTCATGATGCTCTCCCTGCGGCCCGGACGGCTCGTCCGGCTACACATTGCGGCGAAGGCCGCGATCGGCGTTTGATCCGCATCAAGGCCGGCCCGTCGCATCCGCTTGATGTGGGTCAAGGCGCGCGGCCGGCGCATCTGGCGTTCTGGCGGCAATGCGAAATGGGGTAGTCCGATGACGATGCGGCTATTGGACGACATGGTGCGCGATCAGGACCCGTTGACGCTGTCGCAGCGGACCAGCGTGCGCGAAGCCTGTCGCCGCATGCGGGCGCGCAACGTCGGCGCGGTCCTGGTGACCGGCGATGACGGGCGCCTGGTCGGGATCTTCACCGGCCGCGATGCGGTGTGCCGCGTCCTGGCGGAGGGAAAGGACCCGGCGACGACGCATCTGTCGGGCGTGATGAGCGGCGACCCGTGCACGATTCCGCCGCGGCGGCCGGCGATCGAGGCGCTGCGGCTGATGCAGGACGGCGGCTTCCGCCATGTCCCCATCGTCGAGGACGGCAAGATCGTCGGCGTCGTGTCGCGCGGCGACTTCCGCGG
>JADZBA010000501.1 GCA_020852355.1 Alphaproteobacteria bacterium | reverse complement strand
GTTCGGCAATCCCGAGACGACGACCGGCGGCAACGCGCTCAAGTTCTACGCCTCGGTGCGCCTCGACATCCGCCGGGTCGGCTCGATCAAGGAGCGCGACCAGGTGACCGGCAATACCACCCGCGTCAAGGTCGTGAAGAACAAGATGGCGCCGCCGTTCCGCGTCGTCGAATTCGACATCATGTACGGCGAGGGCATCTCCAAGGTCGGCGAGCTGGTCGACCTCGGCGTCCAGGCCGGCGTCGTCGAGAAGTCCGGCTCGTGGTTCTCCTACGACGGCCAGCGCATCGGCCAGGGCCGCGAGAACGCCAAGACCTTCCTGCGCGAGAACCCGGCGACCGCCCAGGCGATCGAGCAGGCGATCCGGCAGAACGCCGGCCTCGTCGCCGACGCGATGATGAGCGGCGCCGGCGCGGCCGACGCCGAGGGCTGACGGCGCCCGTCGCCGCCGGCTGGACAGGGAAGGGGGCCAGCGGCTAGAAGCTCCTTTCCCATCCATCGCGCGCGGAAGCAGAGGCAACGGCAAGGCTCGCCCCGCGCCGGCAGGAGCGAGTGGCCGCATGGCTTCGGCGAACGACATCCGCGCGCAGTTTCTCGACTATTTCCGCGGCCAGGGGCACGAGATCGTCGCCTCCAGCCCGCTGGTGCCGCGCAACGACCCGACGCTGCTCTTCACCAATGCCGGGATGGTGCAGTTCAAGAACGTCTTCACCGGCGTCGAGAAGCGCGACTACGCGCGCGCCGCGACCTCGCAGAAATGCGTGCGCGCCGGCGGCAAGCACAACGACCTCGAGAACGTCGGCTACACCGCCCGGCACCACACCTTCTTCGAGATGCTGGGGAACTTCTCCTTCGGCGACTATTTCAAGGAACGGGCGATCGAGCTCGCCTGGAACCTGGTGACGCGCGAGTACGGGCTCGACCGCGAGCGCCTGCTGGTCACCGTCTACGCCGAGGACGATGAGGCGTTCGGCCTGTGGCGGCGCATCGCCGGCCTCGACGAGCGCCGCATCATCCGCATCGCCACCTCGGACAACTTCTGGGCGATGGGCGAGACCGGGCCATGCGGGCCCTGCTCGGAGATCTTCTACGACCACGGGCCCGCCATCGCCGGCGGCCCGCCCGGCAGCGCCGACGCCGACGGCGACCGCTTCATCGAGATCTGGAACCTCGTCTTCATGCAGTTCGAGCAGGTGTCGGCGGCCGAGCGCGTGCCGCTGCCGCGTCCCTCGATCGACACCGGCATGGGGCTGGAGCGCATCACGGCCGTGCTGCAGGGCAAGCACGACAACTACGACATCGACCTGATGCGCGCCCTCATCATCGCCTCGGCGGAGGCGACGGGAACCCATCCCGACGGGCCGCACGCCGTGTCGCACCGGGTCATCGCCGATCATCTGCGGGCGACCAGCTTCCTCATCGCCGACGGCGTGCTGCCGTCGAACGAAGGACGGGGCTACGTGCTGCGCCGGATCATGCGCCGGGCGATGCGCCACGCCCACATCCTGGGCGCACGCGAGCCCGTGGTGTGGAAGCTGGTGCCGGCCCTGATCCGCCAGATGGGCCAGGCCTATCCCGAGCTGGTCCGCGCCGAGGCCCTGGTGACCGAGACGCTGAAGCTCGAGGAGACGCGTTTCCGCCAGACTCTCGACCGCGGCCTGCGCCTGCTCGACGAGGAGCTGGAGCGGCTGCCGCCGACGACCCCGCTGGCGGGCGAGGTCGCCTTCAAGCTCTACGACACGTTCGGCTTCCCGCTCGACCTGACGCAGGACGTGCTGCGCAGTCGCGGCCGCACCGTCGACACCGGCGGCTTCGAGACCGCCATGGCGCGCCAGCGCGCCGAGGCGCGGGCCGCCTGGGCCGGCTCCGGCGAGGCCGCCGAGGGCCAGGTCTGGTTCGACCTGAAGGAGCGGGTGGGCGCCACCGAGTTCCTCGGCTATGCGACCGAGACGGCGGAGGGCAAGATCGCCGGCCTCCTGGTCGACGGCGCCGAGGTCGGGCGGGCGACCGCCGGCACGGCCGTCTCGGTGGTCGTCAACCAGACGCCGTTCTATGCCGAATCGGGCGGCCAGATGGGCGATTCGGGCGTGATGTTCACCGCGTCGGGCGCCGAGATCGCCATCACGGACACGGTCAGGCGGGCGGGCTCGGTCTTCGTCCATGTCGGCCGGGTCGAGCGCGGTGCGGTCGCCGTCGGCGACGTCGTCGAGATGCGCGTCGACGGGGTGCGCCGCGGCCAGCTCCGCGCCAACCATTCCGCCACCCACCTGCTGCACAAGGCGCTGCGCCGGCGGCTGGGCGAGCACGTGACCCAGAAGGGCTCGCTGGTGGCGCCCGACCGGCTGCGCTTCGACATCAGCCATCCCCGCGCGCTGTCGCCGCAGGACGTCGCCGCGGTGGAGGCCGAGGTCAACGCCCGCATCCGCGCCAACGGCGAGGTCGAGACCAAGCTGATGGCGCCCGACGACGCGGTCGCCGCCGGCGCCCTGGCGCTGTTCGGCGAGAAGTACGGCGAGGAGGTGCGCGTCGTCAGCATGGGCGGCGAGGGGAGCGACCGCTTTTCCGTCGAGCTGTGCGGCGGGACCCATGTGCGGCGCACCGGCGACATCGGCGTGTTCAAGATCGTCGGCGAGGGCGCGGTCGCGGCCGGCGTGCGCCGCATCGAGGCGCTGACCGGTGCCGCGGCGCTCACCCATCTCGACCAGGAGGAGGCGCTGCTGCGCGAGGCGGCGGGCGCGCTGAAGGTGGCGCCGGCCGAGCTGCCGGCCCGCGTCGCCGGCCTCGTCGAGGAGCGGCGGCGGCTGGAGCGCGAGCTCGCCGACGCGCGGCGGGCGCTGGCCGCCGGCGGTGGCGCGACACCGGCGCCGGCCGCCAAGGAGGTGGCCGGCGTGCGCTTCGTCGGCCGCCGCGTCGAGGGCGTCCCGGCACGCGAGCTGAAGGGTCTGGTCGACGAGCTGAAGCGCCAGATCGCTTCGGGCATCGTCGCGGTGGCGGCGGTCGACGACGGCAAGGTGTCGCTCGTCGTCGGCGTCAGCGAGGACCTGACGCGGCGCTTCAGCGCCGTCGACCTGGTGCGCGTCGGCGCCGAGGCGCTCGGCGGGCGCGGCGGCGGCGGCCGGCCGGACATGGCCCAGGCCGGCGGCCCCGACCCGGCGCTGGCGGACGCGGCTCTGGTCGCCATCGAGGAGGCGCTGGCGGCGCGCGCCGAGGCGGCCTGACCGGCGGTCGCCGCGAGCCGCCGACTAGAACATCGGCGCCTGGAGGTTGCGTCGGGCGAGGAGGGTGCGCATCGCCGTGGCCCCGGCGATCGTGACGACGATGCCGGTGGCCACCGCCCACTGCGGTGCCACCAGCATGAAGAGCGTCAGCAGCAGGCCCCAGAGGAAGGCGACCTCCGCATAGAAGGTGCCCTTGAGGATGGGATTGTTCGCATCGGCGCGGAAGACGTCGCGCAGGACCGCGCCGAAGGCGGCGTTGAGCACGGCGAAGACCGGTCCCCAGATCACCAGGGGCCGGCAGTCGAATTGGATCGCCGTGAACACCCCGGTCACCGTGAAGCTGGCGAGCCCGACCGAATCCCAGAACAGCAGCAGCGTGCGCACCTGGATCTTCGACTGCAGCCGGACATAGAGGTAGGCGAGGTCGAAGAAGAAGAGCAGCCGGCCGCGCGCCAGGTCGATGAACGTCATCACCAGCTTGGCCGACAGCACGACGACGATGATGGCGATCACGTAGGACGGCTGCGCCAGGATGCCGACGGGGTTGCGGTTGGCGATGAGGTCCATGATGAGACCGCCGCCGACGGCGGGCAGGGCCGCCAGCACGAAGGCGCCGAACAGCGAGTAGCGCTCCGAGCGCGCGATGGTGATCCCGGAGAGCGCGAACGCCACCGTGCCGATCACGTCGATGGTGACGAACCACGAGGTGCCGACCACCTCGCCGAATTCGCTGCCCAGGTCCACCCGCCGCTCCCCCCGTTGCGACGCCCGCCGCCGTGGCGCCGGGCCTGCGTGCGATCACGGCGGCGAGGATATCCCGCTGCGGCCCAAAGCCGAAGGCGGCCCGCCGGTCGCCCGGCGGGCCGCCTTCGTCACGTCCCGCGGCTCAGGCCAGGGCGGCCTTCAGGTTCTGGTCGAGCTTGTCGAGGAACTGGTTGGTCGTCAGCCAGGGCTGGTTCGGCCCGATCAGCAGCGCCAGGTCCTTGGTCATGAAGCCGGCCTCGACCGTGTCGACGCAGACCTTCTCGAGCGTCTCGGCGAACTTCGCCACCTCGGGCGTGCCGTCGAACTTGGCACGGTAGTAGAGGCCGCGCGTCCAGGCGAAGATCGAGGCGATCGGGTTGGTCGACGTCTCCTTGCCCTTCTGGTGCTCGCGGAAGTGGCGGGTGACCGTGCCGTGCGCCGCCTCGGCCTCGACCGTCTTGCCGTCGGGCGACAGCAGGACGGAGGTCATCATGCCGAGCGAGCCGAAGCCCTGGGCCACGCTGTCGCTCTCGACGTCGCCGTCGTAGTTCTTGCACGCCCACAGGAAGCCGCCCGACCATTTCAGGGCGCTCGCCACCATGTCGTCGATGAGGCGGTGCTCGTAGGTCAGCTTGCGCGCCTTGAACTGGTCGGCGAACTCCTTGTCGAAGACCTCCTGGAAGAGGTCCTTGAAGCGCCCGTCATAGGCCTTGAGGATGGTGTTCTTGGTCGAGAGATAGACCGGGAAGCCGCGTTCCAGCCCGTAGTTGAAGCAGGTCCGGGCGAAGGCGACGATGGAATCGTCGAGGTTGTACATCGCCATGGCGACGCCGCCGCCGGGGAACCTGAACACCTCGTGCTCGATCGGTGCGCCGCCGCCCTCGGGCTCGAACTTGATGGTGAGCCGGCCCTTGCCCGGAACCACGAAGTCGGTCGCCTTGTACTGGTCGCCGAAGGCGTGGCGGCCGATCACGATCGGCTGCGTCCAGCTCGTGATGAGGCGCGGCACGTTCCGGCAGACGATCGGCTCGCGGAAGATCGAGCCGTCGAGGATGTTGCGGATCGTGCCGTTGGGCGACTTCCACATCTTCTTCAGGCCGAACTCGGCGACCCGCGCCTCGTCGGGGGTGATCGTCGCGCACTTCACCGCGACGCCGTACTTCTTGGTCGCCTCGGCGGAATCGATGGTGATCTGATCGTCGGTCTCGTCGCGCTTGCCGATCCCGAGGTCGTAGTACTTCAGGTCGATGTCGAGATAGGGAAGGATGAGCTTGTCCTTGATCATCTGCCAGATGATCCGGGTCATCTCGTCGCCATCCATCTCGACGACGGGGTTGGCGACCTTGATCTTCTTCACGGCGGGCGGCTCCGGTCTCTGAATGGGAAAAGCCCGCGCGGCGAGGGGGTGGGCGAGGGCGGCGCACGATACCACCTCGCCCCGGGGAGGCAAGGTCGGCATTCCGTCGCGGGCCTCGCGGCCCGGCTTCACGCCCAGCGGTCGCGGAAGGCGAAGCGCGGCGCCGGCGCGGCCGCGAGCGCGGCGAACAGCCCGTCGACCGTCCCGACCACGGTCAGCAGGCGGCGGTGGCGCTCGTCGGCATAGCCCTCGCGGACGGCATGGTCGACCAGCCGCAGCAGCGGGGACCAATAGCCGGCGACATCGACCACGACGATCGGCAGGTCGTGCAGGCCGAGCTGCTTCCACGTCGCCATCTCCATGGTCTCGTCGAGCGTGCCGAGCGCGCCCGGCAGCACCGCCACGGCGTCCGACCGCTCGGCCATGAGGCGCTTGCGCATGTGCATGTTGGCGACGACCAGCAGCTCGGTCACGCCGGTATGGGCGACCTCGGCGGCGTGGAGATGGCGGGGGATGATGCCGACGACCGTGCCCCCGGCCGCCAGGCAGGCGTCGGCCAGCACCCCCATCAGGCCGACGCGCCCGCCGCCGAAGACCAGCGTGACGCCGCGCGCGGCCAGTGCGCACCCGAGCTCGGCCGCGGCGGCGCGGTGGCGCGGGTCATGCCCGACGCGTGACCCGCAATAGACGCAGAGGGTGCGACTCTCGGCCAACTTGCTCACTTCGTCACGGACTCGTGATCGCCGCCGGGGTCGACACGGGCGTGCACCCTGTCGCACGAAGCGTCCCGGTCTGGATAGGATGAAGCGTTCGAAAGCGTCGTGGGGCGCCGGGCAGGCAGATCGATGCGAGCAGCTAAGAGGAGGGTTGTAGTGACGTGGGCCAGGATAATTGAACTTCGATCGATTGGGTCAACCGTCGTGTTCATGGTCACCCTGTTGATGGCCGCGACTGTCGCGGCCCAGGATCCGTCGGCGATTGTCAAAGAGCGCCAGGATCTGATGGGAAAGTTGTGGCCAAGCTACTTTAGCAGTTTCAATCAGGTCGCTCGGGGGCAGAACGCGGACATCGCGAGCGTCGCTCCGAAAGCGCAGGAGGCGACAGCCGCGGTACGAAAGTTCGGACAGCTGTTCCCGGACGGATCGGGCCGCGAGGCCGTGCCCGGCACTCGTGCCAAGCCGGAGGTCTGGACCAAGCGGGCGGAGTTCGATGCCGCGGTCGCATTGTTGGCGGCGGAGACCGAGAAGCTGGGACAGGTCGCCCGTACCGGTGACCTCGAAGCATTCAAGACGCAGTTTGCGGCGACGTCGAGAGCCTGTGGCGGATGTCATGGCGGCCCATCGAAGTCGGGAGGTACGTTCCGGTTCGAGGCTCAGTGACGCTTCGTCCATGAATGCGCTGCGTCGGGTAGCGCTCGTCGCCGGTGCGACTTTCTTGCTGGTCGCGCCCGGCGTGGGCGACGAGGCGCCATCCGCGCAGCGCGGTGCCTACGTATTCCATGCGGGCGGCTGCTACGCCTGTCACACCGATGAGAAGACAGGGGGGCAGCCGCTTGCCGGCGGACCTCCCTTGACGACCCCATTCGGGACGTTCTACGCGACGAACATCACGCCCGATCGTGACCACGGGATCGGGCGCTGGACGGATGCGCAGTTCCTGCGCGCGATGCGGGAAGGAATTGCGCCGGACGGCACCCATTACTATCCGGTTTTTCCGTTCACTTCGTACACCAAGGCCACGGAGCGCGACCTTCTCGACCTGAAGGCCTACCTTTCGACGATTCCTCCGGTCCCACGTCCCGACCGCGAGCATGAGATCGCGTTCCCGTATTCGATGCGCATCACGTTGATACCCTGGCGATGGCTGAACTTCACAAGCGGCGAGTGGCAAGCCGATCCCGCCCGGACCCCAGCCTGGAACCGTGGCTCCTATCTGGTCGAAGCCCTCTTGCACTGCGGAGAGTGCCATACGCCGCGCGACTGGCTGGGAGGGCTGGACCGGGCGCAGTGGATGGCCGGCGGGCGAATCGGCGCCGGGGACGTGGTCGCACCCAACCTCACGCCCCATCCGAACGGACTCGCGGATTGGTCCGCGGAGGACATCGCCTTCTCGCTCGAACTCGGGACGACGCCGCATGGGGATGTCTTCGGCAACGAGATGGCCGAAGTGGTCCGCGGCAGCACAAGTCATCTCAGCAAAGATGATCGTGATGCGATTGCCGAATATTTGAAGGCTCTCAAGCCGCTTCCCAGCGCTGTGGTGAAAAGACCGTAGTAACTTGCCCTCGCGTCGCCCTCACTGTCATACCATGCCGTGCAACATCGCCCCACAGGCGGCGAGGCTGCATGATCTCGTCTTTCGGCCTGTTGCAGATCCCTGCCGTCCTCCATATTCCGGCGTCCGTCCATTGCATCGTCGTCAAGCGCGAGGATCTGATCGGCGCGATGAGCAACGGCGCCAAGCACTTGCGCAGGGGACAGAGGTGGCTGGCCCTGACCGTCTTCGCGGCGGTCGCCGGTCTCGTCCGGCTGCCGGTGACGCACCGCCGCGCTAGAATCGCCAGCGCGTTGTTGCGGCGGCGGCGAGACGCGTATTACGTTCCTCGCATGGGCCGCGTGCAGCTCGTCAAGCTCTTCCTCGCAAGCGCCCTCCCCGCGGCCGCCATAGCCGCGGGGAGCTATTGGTGGCTGCCCGCCACCGCGCCCACGCTCGCGCCGCCCGCGACGATCGCGGCGCAGCCGCCCGCGGCGGCCACCGTGCCCGCGGGTACGCCGATATCGACCGCCCGGCGGCCGGCCGGCGCCCCGACGTCCGCGGCGGCGCCTGCCGCGACCGCCCCGCCGTCTCCGTCCATCGCCACCGCGGCGGGCACCGCACCGCCGGCGGCGCGGGAGCCGCAAGAGGAGCGGGCGCAGGCGCCGGGGGGGTCCGAGGCGAGGACGCCGACGACCGCGGCGACAATGCGCCCGTCGACCGCTCCGGCATCTCCGGCTCCGACATCGACGCCTCCGGCGTCCACCGGTCCGACCTCCACGGGTCCGGCATCCACTGCGCCGACATCGACCGTTCCGATGCCCGCCGGTGCGTCGCCCGCGACCGCGCCCGCGGCTCCGTCCCAGCCGGCCGCGCCCTCCGCTGCGGGGGTCGCGGCCGCGCGAGCTCCGGCATCCCGGGGTGCGGCGGCGACGGGGCCCGGCGCCGACAAGGCCGCTCCCGAGGAGCGTCGGCCGGCTGCGGCTTCGGGCGCCGCAGCGCCGTCTCCGGCCGCGCATCCGGACCGACCGGCGACGGCCGCGACTTCCGCGGCGCCAGTCGGGACTCCGGCGGGGCCGACCGCCCTCCTGGCGGGGCCGACCGCCACGCTGGCGGGCCTGCCGCGTCCGCCGGCCGCGGTTGGCCAGCCGCAGCGCATCCCGGGCGAAGGCGTGGTGCGACCCGCGCCCTCGCATCCGCCGCCGACGTTCGACATCGTTCGCGTCGACCCGCGCGGAACGGCGGTCATGGCCGGACGTGCGACGCCCGGCGCCACCGTGACCGTCCTCGACGGCGACCGCGCGCTCGGCAGCGCCGCGGCCAATGCACGGGGCGAATGGGTCTTCCTGCCGTCGGCGCCGCTGCCGCCCGGGGCTCGGACCCTGGGGCTGTCGGCCCGTCTCGGGGACGGCGCTCCCATCGTCGGCGAGCAGGTGGTCGTCGTGGCGGTGGAGCAGCGGACGGCGAACAACCGTGCGAGCGCGGCGGCGCCGGCGCCGCTGGTGGTGCTCAGCGCCCGCGGCGGCGAAGCTCCGTCGCAGCCTCTGCAGGTGCCGCAGCCTGCCGCGGCGCCGGCGCCGGCCCTTGTCGCCATGGCGCCGCCGGCGCCTGTCGCCATGGTGCCGCCGGCGCCGGCACTGGCCGCTGCCCCGCCGTCGGTGGACGCGATCGACTACGGCGAACGCGGGGAGGTGCGCTTCAGCGGCAAGGCGGATGCCGGCAGCACCGTGCGGCTCTATCTCGACAACCAGCCGATCGGCGAGGCGGCCG
>JADZBA010000500.1 GCA_020852355.1 Alphaproteobacteria bacterium | reverse complement strand
TCGCGGCGCCGCACGAGCTGTACTTCCAGCCCGCGACCCTCTTCGTCGCGGGCTTCGTCGGCGATTCCAACCTCATCGCCGGCGTCGTCCGCCACCGGGCCGGCGGCTGCGCCACCGTCGAAGGGCCGGGGGGATGCCGCATCGAGGCGGCGACGCGCCGCCGCCCGGTCGCCCTCGGCCAGACCGTGACGCTGATGATCCGCCCGGAGAGCCTGCATCTCACGGTCGGCGCCGATGGCGGGCCCGGCGGCATCGCCGGCGTAGTCGAGAGCGTGCTCTTCGCCGGCAGCCTCATGAAGGTGTTCCTGCGCCGCGCCGACGGCGGCGTCCTGCAGGTCAAGATGCTGACCCCGCGCGGCGCGGCGGGCGAGCTGGTCGGCAAGCCTGCGGCCGTATCCTGGTCGCCCAGGGACGTGGTGCTGTTTGACGAGAAGATCGCCGCCCATGGCTGAGGCGGTGCGCCGCGGCGCGGCCCTGCGCCGGCTCGGCCGGGCGTGGCCGCTGCTGCCCGCCCTGGCGTTCCTCGGCGTCTTCTTCCTCTATCCCGTCGTCGACTTCCTGCTGCTCAGCTTCACGCCGCCCCGGGGCGGCGGCTTCACGCTGGCCGCCTACTCCCGCGTGCTGGAGGGGGCGGGCTACATGCGGGTCATGGGGATCACCTTCAAGATCTCCCTCATGGTCACCGTGCTCTCGGTGGTGCTGGGTTACCCGGTCGCCTACCTGCTGGCGGCGGTCGACCAGAAGACGCGGGCGCGGCTGATCATCCTCGTGCTGATCCCGTTCTGGACCAGCTTCCTCGTCCGCACCTTCGCCCTGATGATCCTGCTCGCCCACGAGGGGCCCGTGCAGGGGCTGGTCCGCGCCGTCGGGCTGGGCGATGCCGGCTTCAAGCCGATCTTCTCGATGACCGGGGTGATGATCGGCACCACCCAGGCGCTGATGCCGCTGGCGATCCTGGTCATGATGTCGGCGATGCTGAACATCGACCGCGACCTGCTGAAAGCCGCCTCGACCATGGGCGCGCGGCGCGGCCAGGCGTTCTTCCGCATCTTCCTGCCGCTGTCGCTGCCGGGCGTGACGGCGGCCGCGCTGCTCACCTTCATCACCTCGCTGGGATTCTTCATCACGCCGGCGCTGCTCGGCAGCCCCAGGGAATCGATGATCGCCCAGGTCATCCTGACGCAGATCCAGGAGCTGCTGAACTGGCGCCTCGCGGGCGCCCTGTCGCTGGTGCTGCTCGCCTGTGCGCTGGTCGTCTTCGCGATCTACGATCGCGTCCTGAACCCGCCCGAGCGCTTCCGCGACGCCGACCCGCACGTCCCGGCCTCGGACGTCGGCCGCGCCGTCGCGGCGATCGGCCGCGCCATGGCGGCGATTCCCGGCTGGGCCTGCGACCGCCTCGCCGAGGCCGTCGAGCGGGTGCGGCCGCCGCGCGCCGACCGGGCGCCGCGCGACGGCGGCGGGCTGGCGCTGCGCATCGTCGCCGGCGCCATCATCCTGTTCCTGGTCGGGCCGGCCTTCGTGGTGATCCCCGTCTCGTTCACCGCGGGCGCCTTCATCGCGCTGCCGCCCGAGGGCTTCTCGCTGCGCTGGTACGAGGCCTATCTCGGGTCGCGGGTGTGGATGAACGCGACGGCGCTGTCGTTCGCCGTCGGCCTGCTCGCCGCGCTGCTGACCACGCTGCTCGGCGCGGCCGCCGCCTTCGTGCTGACGCGCCAGGCGCTGGTCGGCCGGCGCGCCCTGCTGGCCCTCTTCATCTCGCCGCTGATCGTGCCGCGCATCGTCACCGCGGTGGCGCTCTTCTATCTCTTCGCGCGGCTCGAGCTGGTGGGCTCGATCACCGGGCTGGTGATCGGCCATACGGTGCTGGCGCTGCCCTTCGTGGTGGTGACGGTGATGGCGGTGCTGAAGTCCTACGACGTCCGCTACGACCAGGCGGCCTCGACGCTGGGGGCGAACCCGTACCGCACGCTGCGCCACGTCACCCTGCCGCTGCTGAAGTCGGGCATCATCTCGGCCTTTCTCTTCGCCTTCGTCACCTCGTTCGACGAGCTGACCATCGCGCTCTTCATCAGCGCCGGCACGGTGACGACGCTGCCCAAGGCGATGTGGAGCGACCTGATCCTGCAGATGAACCCGACGCTGGCCGCGGTCTCGACCGTCATCCTGGTGATCGCCACGGCGATCGTGCTGGTGGCCGAGGCCTTCCAGCGCCGCGCGGTCAAGGCGTGAGAAGCGAGGCGAGGCGGGCCCGATGACGCACACGCGCTCCCTGGCGGAATTCGCCACCGGCTTCGCGCTCGACCGCGTGCCGGCCGACGTGCGCGCGGAGACGCGCCGCATGTTCCTCGACACCATCGCCTGCATCGTCGCCGCGGCGCGCACCGAGATCGGGCCGGTGGTGCGCGCCCACGGGCCGCTGCTGGGCGGCGGCGAGGCGGCGAGGGCGTACATGCTGGGCCGGCTCGGCAACGCCCTCGACCTGGAGGAGGGGGTGCCGTCGGGCACCCATTTCGGCTGCGGCGTCGTCGGCGCCGCGCTGGCGCTGGCCGGCCGGCCGGGAACGCGCGGGCGCGATCTCATGCGGGCGCTCGTGCTGGGCTACGAGATCGGCGGGCGGGTCGGCGACGCGATCGGCCCCTACTACAAGAAGGAGGGTGCGGCCGCGCGATCCTTCGCCGACGTCTGGGGCGCGACGACGCCGGTGGTCTACGCCGCCGCCGCCACCGCGATCGCGCTGTCCTGCCGCGACGCGGACCGGGCGATGGAGGGTTTCGGGCTGGCCGGGTCGTACAATCCCGTGCCGATCGGCGCCAAGTGGGCGGGCGAGATCGACCTGCCCAACACCAAGTACGGCGACACCGGCTGGTCGACGCTGGCCGGGGTCTTCGGCGCGCTCGCCGCCGAGGCGGGCTCGACCGGGCTGGCGACGATCCTGGAAGGCGAGAACGGCCTCTTCCGCATGATCGCCGCACCCAACGCCGATCCGACGATCCTGTCGGCCGATCTCGGCACGCGCTGGCGCGTGCGGCAGGTCCTCTACAAGAAATGGCCGTGCTGCCGCTGGATCCACTATCCGCTGACCGCCCTCGTCCAGCTCCTGGAGGCGCATCGGATTGCGGCCGACGAGATCGAATCGGTGGTGGCCGAGGTCGGCTTCGCGGCGATGTCCGCGCGCTTCACGACGCGCCGCCCGCGCACCTTCGCCGGCTACCAGTTCAGCATCCCGCACGCCGTGGCGATGGTGCTGCTGGGCGTGCCGCCGGGGCCCGACTGGTCGTCGCGCGCCATCGCCGAGGACCCCCGCACCGTGGCGATGCGCGCGCGCGTCTCGGTCGGGAAACACCACCGCGACTGGGTCTTCGGCGACTTCCGCCGGGACACGGCCGCACCTGTCCGCCTGATGTCGAGCGGGGTGGCGGTCCGCGCGCGCGGCCGCAGCTTCCGTGCGGAGACGGACTTCGCCTTCGGCGATTCCTATCATCCGCCGATGCGCTGGGGCGACGCGGAGATCGAGGCGAAGTTCCGCGCGCTGGTCGACGCCCCCGAGGCGGACGTCATCCTGGATGGCGTCCGTGACCTGGAGGCGACCGACGACCTCGGCCCGCTGCTGGCGGCGATCGACGCCGCCGTCGCGGCACCGCCGCGCTCGGGCCGGCTCGCCGCGGCGGAGTGACCGCCGCGGCTCATCCGGGCTAGGGCCGCACGATCAGGTTGTTGCGCACCGCCTTCACGCCTTCGGTGGCGGCGGCGACCTGGCTGGCGCGCGCCTTGATGGCGGCCGAGCTGACCACGCCGCTGAGCTGAACGATGCCCTTGTCGGTCGTGACGTCGATCTTGAAGAGATTCAGCTCCCGGTCGTCGAT
>JADZBA010000499.1 GCA_020852355.1 Alphaproteobacteria bacterium | reverse complement strand
GTCGAGGGGGCGCTGGCCCAGGTCCATCGCAACAGCACCTGGTTCATCCTGTCGTTCCGCTTCATCTACGGCGTCCGCAACTTCGCGTCCTTCTCGCTCGGCATGGCGCGCGTCCAGCCGCTGCGGTTCGCCGCCCTCAATTTCGTCGCGGCGTTCGTGTGGGCGGGTACCTTCGTCGGGGCGGGCCTGCTGTTCGGCGAGGCTTTCGAGACGCTGGCCGGCCAGTGGTTCGAGGGCGTCGGGCTGGCGCTGCTTGGCGTGATCGCGCTGGCGATCGTCCTTGCGGTCCTCCACTCCAGGCGTCACCGTCGCCGCCGGCACCTGACTCATCTCGCGGCCGACGCCTCGAAGCCCCCGGTGATCTGAGCGCGGCCTTCCGTCTTCCCCTTCCGATCCGAGGGACCGCCATGACCCGTTCCCCCGCCGGCCGTCTCGCCGCCGCGTCCGTCGCCTCGATGCTCGCGCCCTCGCTCGCCCGCGCCGCCGAGGCCGCGCCGCATCTCGACGGTGCCGGTCTGGGCATCCTCTGGTCGGTCCCCTTCGCCGGCATCCTGCTGTCGATCGCCCTCATGCCCCTCCTGGTGCCGCGGTTCTGGCATCATCATTTCGGCAAGGTGTCGGCCGCATGGGCGGCGGCGTTCGTCGTACCGGCGACGATCCTGTTCGGGGTACCGGTGGCGTCCTTCGAGCTGCTGCATACCCTCGTCCTCGAGTACGTCCCGTTCATCATCCTCCTGTGGGCCCTGTTCACCGTGGTGGGCGGCATCCGCCTGGTGGGCGACCTTCCGGCCTCGCCGGCCGCGAACACCGCGATGCTGGCGTTCGGTACAATGCTGGCGAGCTGCATGGGGACGACGGGGGCGGCGATGCTGATGATCCGGCCGCTGATCCGGGCCAACGAGTGGCGCCGGCACCGCGCGCACGTGATGGTCTTTCTCATCTTCCTGGTCGCCAACGTCGGCGGCGCGTTGAGCCCGATCGGCGATCCGCCGCTGTTCCTGGGATTCCTGAAGGGCGTGCCGTTCTTTTGGCCGACCCGGGCGCTGCTGCTGCCGATGCTGCTGGTCGCCGGCATCCTGCTCGTGGCGTTCTTCGTGCTGGATACCTGGCTCTTCACGCGCGAGACGGCGAGACCGCGCGCGGCGACCGGCGAACGCCTCGGCGTCGAGGGCGGCGTCAACATCCTGCTCCTCGGCGCCGTGATCGGCGCGGTCCTGCTCCGCGGCGTCTGGAACCCGGGGGTCGACTTCGTCGTCTACCATGTCGCCGTCTCCCTGGAGAGCATCGTCTCCGACCTCCTCCTGGTGGCGATCGGCCTCCTCTCGCTGCGGCTGACGGGGGCCGAGACGCGGCTCGGCAACGCCTTCTCCTGGGGTCCGATCCTCGAGGTGGCCAAGCTGTTCGCCGGCATCTTCGTGACGATCATCCCGATGATCGCCATCCTCCGGGCCGGCCGCGAGGGCGCCATGTCGGACCTCGTCGCCCTCGTCACCGCGCCCGACGGCGCGCCGATCGACGCCTGGTACTTCTGGCTCGCCGGAGGCCTGTCGAGCTTCCTCGACAATGCGCCGACCTATCTGGTCTTCTTCAATCTCGCGGGCGGCGACCCCGCGACCCTGACGGGCAGCCTCTACACCACGCTCGTGGCGATTTCCGCCGGCGCGGTGTTCATGGGCGCCAACACCTATATCGGCAACGCGCCCAACTTCATGGTCAAGGCGATCGCCGAGGAGCGCGGCGTCGTCATGCCGAGCTTCTTCGGCTACATGGGCTGGGCCGCGATATTCCTGATCCCGCTGTTCGTGCTGACCACCTTCGTCTTCTTCCGGTAGGTGCCCGCCGGTCAGTGCGCGAACAGCACCGGCAGCGTCATGTAGCGGCTGACATGGGCGGTGGCGCCGCCGAACACCATCTCGCGCCAGCGCGTGTGCCCGTAGGCGCCCATCACCAGCAGGTCCGCCGCGCTGGCCGCGGCGTTGGCGAGCAGGATGGCGCCGCAGTCGCGGTCCGGGCCGGCCTGCACGCGGACCTCGACCGCGATGCCGTGGCGGGCGAGGAAGGTCGCAGCCGCGTCGGCCGTGGGGTCCGGCGCCCCGGTCTCGTTGATCGCGACGAGAATGGTGGATTGCGTCGATTCGAGCAGCGGCACCGCCCGGTGCAGGGCGCGCGCCGTGGTGTGGGAATCCTTCCAGCCGACGAGCGCGCGCCGGCCGATCGTCGCCGGCGCCGGGCGGCCGTGCGGCAGCACCAGGCACGGGCAGGCCGTCATCAGCGGCAGCTCTTCCATCGGATGCAGCGCCACGACGTCGTCGAGCGTCAGCGCCGGGTTCTGGCCGACCAGCGCGATGTCGGCGAAGCGGCTCTCCGCCTTGATCGCGTCGATCGGCTCGCCGTCGACGACGTGCAGCTCGACCGACAATCCCTCGCGGCGGGCGGTCTCTGCGACGGTGGCGCGCATCGCCTCGGCCTTCTCGCGGGCGATCGCCATCGCCTCGCCGATGTAGGCCGCGGACGCGGCCCGGCCGACGATCGCGGCCGGCATATGGGCGGGCGCCGTCACATAGAGAGCGGTCACATGCGCCTGGAGCCGGCGCGCCAGTGCGGCCGCCGCTCCCAGCCGCGTTTCCGCCTGCCCGTCGTTGGCGAGGTGGACCAGGATCGTCTTGACCGTCATGCCGTCCCTCCGCTGCGCGCAAGCAAGCTAGAAGGCGGCGGCGGGCAAGGCAATTCGCCGTGTGCGGGCGGACGCCGGCGGCGTCGGCTCAGGGGCGGTTGGACAGCAGCCAGTCGCGGACCCGGGCCGCCGTCGCGCTGAGGCTGCGGCGCTTCGGCCATACGACATGGATGCCGAGGCCGGTGACGAGGCGGTTGCCCACCGGCCGCACCAGGCGGCCGCGCCGGATCGCATCGTCGACCAGGTGATGCCAGCCGAGCGCCACGCCCTCGCCCTCCAGGGCCGCCTGCAGCACCAGCGCGTAGTCGTTGAGCCGCAGCCCGGCGCCGTCGTCGCGCCATTGGAACCCCTCGGCCTTCAGCCAGTCGCTCCAGGTCGGGCGCGGCCGGAACGCCTCCTCAAGATGGATCAGGTCGAGCCGGACGAGGGCGGCGAGGCTCTGGATGCGGGTGCCGCGGCGGTAGTTCGGGCTGCATACGGGATAGATCTCTTCGGCCGCCAGGAGCGCGCTGTCGTACTCCGGCCACGCGCCGTCGCCGCGATAGATGCCGAGGTCGAGCCCCTCGGCCAGCAGGTCGAGATCCTTGTCGCTGGTATGGCAGCGCAGGTCGATGTCGGGATGGGCGGAGCGAAAGGCGGCCAGCCGCGGCACCATCCAGTAGGTGGCGAACCCGGTCGAGATCGACAGCGTGACGTGGCGGTCGCGCCGGCGGAGCTGGTCGGCCGAGCGCCGGATGTGGGCGAGACCGATCGCGACGTCGTGGTAGAAGCGTTCGCCGATCTCCGTCAGCTCGATGCGCTTGTGATGGCGCACGAAGAGCGCCACGCCCAGCGAAGCTTCCAGGTTCTTGACGGAGAACGACACCGCGGCCTGCGTCACGTTCAGCTCGCGTCCCGCGGCCGTGAACGAGCCCAGCCGCGCCGCCGCCTCGAAGGCGAAGAGGGAGCCCGGGGAGGGGATCAGCCGGCGCAGGCTCTGCATAAACTGAACTTGGTCAAGATCCGAGAAATATCCCAGATACGCTCGAGCATCGGCAAGCCCTACCATGCCTGTCCTGGGGAACGGCGCCGCTTCCGGCGGTGCCAGAGGAGGAGGGGAAAATGGGAGCTTCCGGCAGGTCTCTCGCCATGGGCATCGCCGCCGCGACGGTCGTCGCGGCCCTGGCGGTCGCCGGAGCGGCCGACGCGCAGCAGGTCAACCTGCGGTTTGCCCACAACCTCGCGCCGACCGAACCCTTCAACGTCGCCGCGGAGCGGTTCGCCGCCAATGTCGGCAAGAGCTCCAACGGCCAGATCCGCGTCACCGTGTTTCCGGGCGAGCAGCTCGGCCCGAACAAGGAGATGCTGGAGCTGGTCAAGCAGGGCGGCAACATCATCACCCTGACCGACGCCGGCTATATCGGCGACTTCGTGCCCGACTTCGGCATCCTGCAGGGCCCCTATCTGATGAAGGATCCTGCCGACTTCGCGAAGCTGCTGCGCTCGCCGCTCTACGCCGACCTGGTGGCCAAGGCCAAGGCGAAGGGGCTGATGCCGCTCGCCTTCAACTGGTACATCGGCAGCCGCCACGTCGTCTCGAATCGCGAGCTCCGCACGGTCCAGGACTTCCGCGGCCTGTCGATCCGCGTCCCGCCGATCCCGATGTACGTGAAGACCTTCGAGGCGCTGGGCGCCCGGCCCGTCACCCTGCAATGGTCGGAGGTCTATACCGGCCTCTCGCAGAACGTCGTCGACGCCGCGGAGGCGCCGCTGCCGACCATCTTCGGCAACCGGCTGCAGGAGGTCCGCAAGCACGTCTCGCTGACCGGCCATTTCGCGGCGTTTCTCGGCATCACCATGAACGCCGGGGTCTTCGACCGCATGTCGGAGGCGCATCGCGCGATCCTTCTCAAGGAAGCCGCGGATTCGGGCGAGTTCCTGATCCGGTCGACGATCGAGAAGGAGCGCTCGGTGCGCGCCGATCTCGAGAAGCAGGGCGTGAAGGTCGTCGATCTCGCCGACGTGGCCGCGTTCCAGGAGGCGACCGCCTCGGTGTATGGCGGCTTCCCGAGCTGGAGCCCCGGCCTGCGCGACAAGGTCCAGGCGATCCTCGCGGCGCCCTGACCGGCGGGTGCCATCGATGGCATCCGCCGTCGCGCGGCTCGACCGGTCGGTGCGCGCGGCGGAGGCGCTGGTCGCCGGCACCGGCGTCCTCGCAGTCACCGCCAGCGTGCTGTGGGGCGTGCTGACCCGCTACGTGTCGCATCAGCCCGCCTCCTGGACGGGGGAGGTCGCGGCGATCGCGTTCTGCTGGTCCTGCCTCGTCGGGGCGTCGTGGATCTACGGCAGCGGTCATCCCCGCATCTTCGAGCCGGCCGCGGTCCCTGGCGCCGCGCTGCGCCGCCTGCTCGCCACCGGCGCGGCGCTCATCGAGGCCTTCGTGCTGGTCGCGGTCCTCTACCTGTCGCTGCGGCAGATGTCGGTCAACTTCGACAATCCGACCCCGATCCTCCGCCTGCCGGTGTCGATCTACTACCTGCCGCTGGCGTGGTTCGCCGCCGCGGCGCTCTCCCGTCTGGCGCTCGCGGGCCGGCCGTGGACCTGATCCCCTTCGCGGTGTTCCTGGGGGCGATGGCCTGCGGCGTGCCGGTGGCGCTGGCGCTGGGTGCGGGCGCGGCGGTGTTCTTCCTGGGTTCCGACGGATTGCCGGCGGAAGCCTTCGTCCAGAAGGTGCAGTCCTCCTTCGGCTCGTTCCCGCTGCTCGCCATCCCGCTGTTCGTCCTCGCTGCGTCCATCCTGAACGCCGCCGGGGTGACGCAGCGCCTGTTCGCGCTGGCCGAGATCCTGGTCGGGCGCAGCACCGGCGGCCTCGGCAAGATCAACGTGCTGATGGCCACGCTGATGGGCGGCATCTCGGCCTCGGCCAGCGCCGATGCCGCGATGCAGGCGAAGCTGATCGGCGTGCCGATGATCGAGCGCGGCTATCCCCGCCCATTCGTGGCGGCGATCATCGCCTGCTCGGCCGTCATCACGCCGATCATCCCGCCCGGCATCGGCTTCATCCTCTACGGCGCGATGACGGAGACCTCGATCGGCCGGCTGTTCACCGCCGGCATCCTGCCCGGGCTGCTGCTGTGCCTGGCGCTGATCGTCATCGTCCATGTCGAGGCGACGCGCCTGGAGCGCAGCGGCGGGGTGGCGCCGCTCCGGGCACCGCGGCGCACGCCCGGGGCGGTGCTGCGCGCGCTGCGGCGCGCCTCGCTGGCGCTGCTCATGCCGCTCTTCATCATCGTCGGCATCCGCTTCGGCCTGTTCACCGCGACCGAGGCGGGGGCGGTGATGGTCGTCATCGGCCTGGCCTTCGGCTTCCTGATCTATCGCGAGCTGAGCTGGCCCGCGCTCGCCCGGTCGATCGGCGAGACCGTGGAGGCCACGGCATCGCTGATGCTCATCGTCTGCTTCTCCACCGCGTTCGCGTTCTACCTGACGTGGGAAGGCATCCCGCAGGCGACGGCGCGCTTCATCGTCGCACAGTCCACCGACCCGATCGTGATCATCATCCTGATCAACGTGGCGCTGCTGGTCGCGGGCATGTTCCTCGACATGGTGTCGGCGATGATCATCCTCGTCCCGATCATCCATCCGATCGCGCTGCGGGTGGGGATCGACCCCGTGCATATGGGGCTCATGGTCGTCCTCAACCTCACGATGGGCGCCGTGACGCCGCCGGTCGGCACGCTGATGTACCTGGTGAACGGTGTGCTCGGCACCAGCGTCGTGGCGTTCACGCGCGCCGCGGCGCCGTTCTTCCTCGGCATGCTCGTCGTGCTGGCGCTCGTCGCGTTCGTTCCCGCCCTGTCGCTGCTTCTGCCCAACGTCCTGTTCTGAGCCAAGGAGGAAACCGATGGCCGCCGTCGACCTGCAGCAGCTTCTCGCCCGCGTCGCCCGCTTCACGGAGCTGAAGTCGAGCTCGGAGGCGTTCGTCGACACCCGGATTCCGGAGTACAACCGCGAAATCTACAACATCATCGGCCGGGGCGTGACCGAGGACAAGCGGCTGGAGCCGGCGATCGCCGACAACCGCGACTTCAACCTCACCATGATGAAGGCGGAGCCCGGCAAGGCCTCCTCGCAGCACGACCACGAGACCATCGAGTGCTTCGTCGCGCTGACCGGACGCTGGGCCATCACGCTCGGCGAGAACGGCGAGGACGAGATCATCCTGGAGCCGTTCGACGTCTTCTCCGTCCCGCCGGGGGTGATGCGCGGCGTCAAGAACGTCGGCACCGAGCCGGCCTGCATCCTGGCGATCCTCGGCGGCACCGACCCGGGCCGGGTGCGCTGGTCGCCGCACATCAACGAGAAGGCCCGTGCCCTCGGCCTGACCGTCGACGCCGACGGCAACCTGGTGAAGCTCTCCTGAGCGGCCGCCGTCAGCGCCGCCAGGGCAGCTCGATCGCATACTCGTCGAGCGGAGGCACGGTCCTGGTGACGCCGCGCTCGCGCAGGAACTCGGCGAAGCGCTGGTAGCGGGCGCGGTCGAGGGCGGCGGGCCGCAGGGCGAAGCGCGGCAGCGTGTCGCGCCACGCCCGGCGGTTCAGCTCGTCGTCGAGCTCCTTGTAGCGCGCGACGAACAGCTTCCAGCTCGCGTCGGGATGGTTCACGAGATACTGCGCACCCCGCTCGACCGCGTCGACGAAGGGGCGCAGCGGCAGCGTGCCGAGGCGGCCGCGCTGGGCGACGAGAATCAGCTCGTCGTAGGGCGGTACGCCTTCCTCCTCGATGTAGAAGGCGCGGCCCTTCTTGCCGATCAGGTCGAGCTGGTTCAGCTCGAAGTTGCGGTAGGCGCCGATCACCGCGTCGACCCGACCGGAGGCGAGCGCCGGGGTCAGCCCGAAGCCGACGTTGATCATGCGGACGTCGGCCATGGTCAGCCCGTGGCGGGCCAGCATCGCCGTCATCGTCGCGTCCTCGGTGCCGGCCAGCGCGAACCCCACGGTCTTGCCCTTGAGGTCGGCGATCGAGCGGATCGGGCTGGCGTCGAGCACCATGAGGCAGTTGAGCGGCGTCGCCACCAGGGTCCCGATGCGCGTCAGCGGCAGCCCCTGGGCCGCCTGGATATGGAGCTGCGGCTGGTAGCTGACGGCGATCTCGGCCTTGCCGGCGGCCACCAGCTTCGGTGGGTCGTTGGGGTCGCCCGGCGCGGTCAGGACGACGTCGAGGCCGGCCTCGCGGAAATAGCCCTTCTCCAGCGCCACCACGAGAGGGGCGTGGTCGGGATTGACGAACCAGTCGAGCAGCACCTCGAAGCGCTGCTGTGCGGCGGCCGGCAGGGCGAGGAGGAAGGCGAAGACAAAACCGGCGGCGCGCATGGGAGTCACTCCGTCTGCTTCAGGGTTTCGGGCTGCCAGGGCACGAGGCGGCGCAGCGCTGCGTCGAGCCCGTAGTAGAGGGCGATCGCCATCGCCGCGAGGACCGCGAGGGCGGCGAACAGCAGGTCGATCTGCATGCGCCCGTTGGCGTGCAGCATGAGGTATCCCAGGCCCGCACCGCTGCCGACCCATTCGCCGATCACCGCGCCGATCGGGGCGACCGCCGCGGCGATCCGCAGGCCCTGCGCCAACGCCGGCAGGGCGGCGGGGATGCGCATGTGGAAGAGAATCGCACTCTCGCGCGCGCCCATGGTGCGGGCGAGCTCGATCCAGCCGGGCGGCGTCGTGCGCAGCCCATCGAAGAAGTTGGCCGCGACCGGGAAGAAGATGATGAGGGCCGCCATGGCGATCTTCGAGGCGAGGCCGTAGCCGACCCACAGCACCAGCAGCGGTGCCAGGGCGAATACCGGGATCGCCTGGCTCGCGATGACCAGGGGCAGCAGCCAACGGCGAGCGACCGCGAAGCGCACGATGAGCAGCGCCGTCGCCACGCCGAGCACGACGCCGGCGACGAGGCCCAGCACGATCTCCAGCCCGGTGATGCCGGCGTGCAGGACGAGCAGGTCGCGGCGCGTCCACAGGGCGAGACCGACCGCCGACGGCGGCGGCAGGATCCAGAAGGGCAGGGCGAGCAGGCGGGTGGCCGCCTCCCAGGCCAGCAGCAGGCCGGTCGCGGTGACGAGCGCGCGGACCACCGGCTCAGTCCGCCGCCAGCCGCCGCAGCAGCTCGCCCTGCAGGGCGAGCACCGCGGGGTCGTCGACGGCGCGCAAGGGTGGGCCCGGCGGGTCGATCGGCGCCGACAGCGTGGCGGGCCGTCCCGTCATCACCAGGACGCGATGGCCGAGCCGCAGCGCCTCCAGCGGATCGTGGGTGACCAGCAGGACCGTGCGTCCGGCGAGCCGATCGGCCGCCAGCGCCTGGAGCTTGAGGCGGGTGACGGCGTCGACCGCCGCGAACGGCTCGTCCATCAGCACGAAGGGCCGGTCCTCCATCAGCGTGCGGGCGAGCGCCACGCGCTGGCGCATGCCGCCGGAGAGCGCCGCCGGCCGCTGCGCCGCGGCGGCGGCGAGGCCGAGGTCGGCGAGCAGCGCGTCGGCGCGCCGGCGATCGGGCGTCTCGCCGCGCATGCGGGCGCCGAGCAGCACGGTGCCGCGGGCGTCGAGCCAGGGCAGGAGCAGGTCCTGCTGCGCCATGAAGGCGACGCGCCCGGCGACCGCGGTGCCGTCGTCGGCGACGACGGTCGTGCCGGACGTCCCCGGCACCAGGCCGGCGACGAGCCGCAGCACCGTCGACTTGCCGACGCCGCTCGGGCCCAGCAGGCAGGTCCACCGTCCGCCGGCGATCTCGAGGTCGAGGCCCGCGAACAGGGCTTCGCCCTCGAAGGCGACGCCCGCCCTGGTCAGGCGGATTGCGGGTGCTCGGACGGGCAACGCACGCCTCCCTTCGCCGGCATGATCCGGATCAGGTTCGAGGGGTCGCTTCCCGTCGGCGGAAACCTCTCAGCCGGCCCCGGCCGGCTCCCCCGGGTGATGCGTCACTATTGCGGCAGGCGTCGGCGCGGCGCAAGCATCGAGGTCAGTCGGCCATCGCGCGGGCGAGGGCCGCGGCGAACCGCTCCACGTCGGCCTCGTCGCTATAGACGTGCGGCGCGACGCGCAGCACACCCTGGCGCAGGTTGGTGTGGACGTCGGCGGCGGTCAGGGCGTCGAACACGCGGGTGGCCCCGCCGGGGACGCGCAGGCCGAGCACGTGCGGGGCGCGGAAGCGCCGCTCGACCGTGGCGAGACCCAGCGCCTCCGCCCGTTCCGCCAGCAGGTCGGTCAGGTGGCGGCAGCGCTCGCGGATACCCTCGGGCGTCCATTCGGCGTTGAGCCGCAGCGCTTCGATCGCCATCGGCAGCGCGGTGAACCCGTCGCGCTCGCCCATGTCGTAGCGCCGGGCACCGGCCAGGTAGGGCGGGTCGATGCTGCCCGGCGCCTCGGCACGCGCCTGGCCGGTCTGCTCGATCGGCTGCCCCTCCTGGCGGTGCGGGGCGGCGTAGAGGAAGGCGAAGCTGTAGGAGCCGAGCAGCCACTTGTAGGTCGGGAAGACCATGAAGTCCGGCTGCAGGCGCCGGACGTCCATCGGCAGCACGCCGGCCCCCTGGGTCGCGTCGATCACCAGGGCGGCGCCCTGGCGGCGCAGCACCGGGGCGATGGCGTCGAGATCGACGACGGCGCCGTCGCTCCAATGGAGCGGGGTCAGCGCGGCGATGGCGACCGGCGGGGCGCCGGGCCGCTCGATCGCCGCCAGCACCGCCGACGTCCAGTCGCCGTCGGCCGGCCGCGGCACGATGTCGAGCATCGCGTTGCGCGCCCGGGTGAGGCGCACCCATTCGAGATGCTGGGAGGAATGCTCGCCCTCCAGCACCAGCACCCGGGCGCGCGCGTCCAGCGGCAGGTTGCGGCCGGCGGTGGCGATGCCGTAGCTGGCGGCCGGGACGATGGCGATGTCGTCGGCGCCCGCGCCGACCAGCCGGGCCGCGGCGGCGCGCGCCGCTTCGGCGAGATCGACGCCCATGGTGGGGCCGCGCCGCCACGGCGCGCTCTTGGTGGCGAGGCCGTTCTGGCCGGCTTCGCGCACGCTGCGCGGCAGCGGTCCCTGGGACGCGGCAGCGAGGTAGGAGACGCCTTCGGGTATGTCGAAGTGGGCGCGTTGGCAGGGCAGCACGGGCTGGGATCCTCTCGGGTGGGGGCCGCAGGTTACGGTCCCGGCGGCGGGAAGGGTAGGCGGTCGGCGCGAGGCTTCCCCTGCGACCCGTTTCCACGCACCTTGTCGCCAAGAAGCCAACGGGAGGATCCCATGATCGACCAACCGTGCGTCCGGCGCCGCACCCTCATGGCGCTGGCCGTCCTCGCCGCGCTCGCCGCGCCGGCGGCCGCCGAGGACTGGCCGGCGAGGCCGGTGCGGCTCGTCGTGCCGCAGACGCCGGGCGGCGCCACCGACGTGCTGGCGCGCTGGGTCGGCCAGAAGCTCGGCGAGCGCTGGGGCCATCCCGTCGTCGTCGAGAACCGCGGCGGCGCGGCTGGCAACATCGGCACCGACCTCGTCGCCAAATCGCCCGCCGACGGCTACACGCTGCTCTTCACCTATGCCGGCTCGCAGGCGATCAACCAGGCGCTCTATCCGAAGCTGCCGTTCGACCCCGTGAAGGACTTCCAGCCGGTTGCGACCATGGCCGTCGTGCCGTTCTTCATGGTCGTCGCCCCGAAGTTCCC
>JADZBA010000498.1 GCA_020852355.1 Alphaproteobacteria bacterium | reverse complement strand
GACGGCAACTTCCACCTCGCCTTCATCATCGACCCCGACGACAAGGACGAGATGGCGCGCGCCCAGGCGCTCAACGACCGCATGGTCCACCGCGCGCTGGCCATGGGCGGCACCTGCACCGGCGAGCACGGCATCGGCTACGGCAAGATCGAGTTCCTGACGGCCGAGCATGGCGAGGCGGTCAGCGTCATGCGCATGATCAAGAAGGCGCTCGACCCGGACAACATCATGAACCCGGGGAAGATCGTCGCCGTGTGAGGGCGACCTATCCCGCCCGCGCCCGGATCGCCGCGCCCTCCGGGCTCGACCATATCTTCTCGAACGCCGCGGCGCCCTCGGTCGCGATGGCGTTCTCGTCGGCCGGCAGGTAGCGGCCGCCCTCCACCAGCAGCCGGCCGTCGACCATGGTAGCGGAGACGTCGGCGGCCGAGCCGCGCCAGACCATGCTGCGCAGCGGGTCGGACTGCGGCTGGAAGCGCGGCTTGGAGAGATCGATGGCGGTCAGGTCGGCGCGGGCGCCGGGCGCGACGCGGCCGAGGTCGTCGCGCTTCAGTGCCGCGGCCGCACCCAGCGTGACCGCATCGACGAGCTGGCGCGCCGTGGCGACGCCGGATTCGCCGGCGTGCAGCTTGGCGATCTGGCCGGCCGCCCCCAGCTCGCTCACCAGGTCCATGTTGTAGCCGTCGGTGCCGATCACCGTCTTCAGGCCGCGCTCGGCGAAGCGGGCGAAAGGCGCCCAGGTGCCGGTGCGCGCGAAGGTGCGCGGGCAGTTGATCACCGTCGTGCCCGTCGCCTTCAGCAGGTCGAGGTCGGCGTCCGTCGAGAAGATGCTGTGCGCCACCGACAAGTCCGGTCCCAGCAGGCCGACCCATTGCAGGTACTCCGCCGGCGTGCGGCCGTAGAGGCGCCGGGTGTGCTCGACCTCCGACTTCGTCTGGGCGAGATGGGTGGTGACGAGGCAGCCGGTCTCGTCGGCGAGCCGGCGCACCGCGCGCAACAGGTCGGGACCGCAGGTGTCGGGCGCGTGCGGGCCGAGGCCGACCTGGATGCGGCCGCCGGCCGCGCCCGCCCAGCGCTGGTGCAGCGCCCGCCATTCCGCGATGTCGGCCGTGCCGTCGCCGGCAGCGCCGCCGAAGACCGGCTTGCCCTGGGTGTCGACGTCGATGTCGGGGGTGCTGAAGACGTAGGGCACGCCCCAGAAGCGGATGCCCATCTCCTCGGCCACCGCGAAGACGTCGGCGAGGCCGCTGCGGAAGGATTCCATCACGGTCGTGGCGCCGCCCAGGATGAGCTGCAGCACGCCCAGGCGCAGCGCCGCCCTGCGCTCGGCCGCCGACAGCCGCTCCATCGCCAGCTTGCCGAGCGGCATCAGCAGCCCGTAGACGAGGCCGTTCTCCATGAAGGCGCTCGTCATGTCCTCGGTGCGGCTGCGCACCAGGAGCTCGGTGAAGCAGTGGTTGTGCATGTTGATGAGCCCGGGCAGCACCAGCAGCCCGGGCCGGTCGACGACGACGTCGCAGCCGGCCGGCCGGCCGCGATCGACGGCGGCGATCCGGCCGCCCTCGACGACCACCCAGCGGTCCTCCAGCAGCGTCGGCCGCCCGTCCTCGTGAGCCAGCACCCAGCGCGCCCGGATCGCCGTTCTCTCGCCCGTTTCCATGATGTTCCTCGGCAGGTGGTGGGTCAGCGCCGCGAGGTCTCCTCCTGCGCCGACCAGGGGAAGCAGATGCGCTCGATCAGCACCACGGCCTGGAACAGGATGATGCCCATGGCCGAGAGGATGATGACCGCGCCGAAGGCGATCGGCGTGCGGAAGAAGGCGGTCGCCGCCAGGATCTGGTAGCCGAGGCCGCGCTCGGCCGCGACGAACTCGCCGACCACGGCGCCGATGACAGAGAAGGTGATCGACAGCTTGAGGCCGCTGAAGACGAACGGCACGGCATAGGGCAGGCGGATGCGGAACAGCTCCTGCAGCCGCGTCGCCTTGAGCGAGCGTCCCAGCTCGACCAGCTCGGGCGGCACGGCCAGCAGGCCGGTCGCGATCGAGATCACCAGCGGGAAGAAGGCGACGAGGAAGGTGACGAGCACGCGCGAGGTCTCGCCCGCGCCGAAGACCACCACCAGGATCGGCGCCAGCGCCACCTTGGGCACCGACTGGGTGACGACGAGCAGCGGATAGACGGCGTTGGCGATCGCCGGCGAGGCGGTGATGGCGACCGCGAGCGGCAGGCTGACCGCGAGCGACACGCCGAAGCCCAGCATCGTCGTCTGAAGGGTCGCCAGGGTGTGGCCGACGATGGGGCCGCGGATCGCCATGATCTCGCTGTAGATCAGGCTGGGGGCGGGCAGCAGGAACTCCGGGATGGCGAAGAAGCGCACCGCCGCCTCCCACGCCAGGCCCAGCACGACCACCACGGCGAGCGGCAGGACGACCGGCCGCGCGCCGGCCCACAGGCGCCGGACGCGACGGGCGGGACGCCGCTCAGGCGGCGCGGCGGCGGAAGATATGTCCACGGATGCGTTGGGCACAGGCCTGGAACTCCGCGCTGGATTCCTGGTCGAACGAGCGCGGCCGCGGCAGCGCCACCGGCACGATGTCGGCGATCCGCCCGGGCCGCGCCGACATGACGACGACGCGGTCGGCGAGCAGCACCGCCTCGGGCACGGAGTGGGTGACGAAGAGGATGGTCTTGGGCCGCTCGGTCCAGATGCGCAGCAGCTCCAGGCTCATCTCCTCGCGGGTCAGCGCGTCGAGGGCGCCGAACGGCTCGTCCATCAGCAGGATGCGCGGGTCGTGGACCAGCGCCCGGCAGATCGCGGCGCGCTGCTGCATGCCGCCCGAGAGCTCGCGCGGCATCTTGCGCTCGAACCCCGCGAGGCCGGCCAGGGCCAGCAGGGCGCCGGCGCGGGCCTCGGCCGCATCGTCGAGGCCGCCCAGGATCCTGAGGGGGAACAGCACGTTGCTCAGCACCGTCGCCCAGGGCAGCAGGGTCGGTGCCTGGAAGACGATGCCGATGTCGGCGCGCGGCTCGGTCACCTCCTCGCCGTCGATGCGGATGGCGCCGCGCGTCGGCCGCATCAGTCCCGCGACGAGCCGCAGCAGGGTCGACTTGCCGCAGCCCGACGGGCCGACGATGGCGACGAACTCGTCCCGCGCGATCGCCAGCGACGCGTCGGCCAGCGCGGGGACCGCGCTGCCGTCCTGCGCCTCGAACGTCTTGGCGACGCCGGCGACCTCGATCATGGCTACTTCTTCGGCGGCAGCAGGCTCTCGTCGATGAACTGCGCGGGGTCCTGGGCGGGGTCGAGGTCCTGGGACATCGCCACCGCCTTGTAGGTGTTGGCGAGCTGCTCGCGGTCGAAATAGCCGAGGCCGGTCTTTGCCGAGGTCTCGTTGAACATGAACTTCAGCACCGCCGCGATGTAGTCCTCGGAATCCTGCACCGTGATCTCGGGGTGCCGCTTGTTGTGGAGCCGGGCCGCCTCGGCGACGTTGTCCTTCGACCAGATGAAGGACTTCTGCAGCGCGGCCAGGAAGCGGCGCAACAGGTCGGGATGCGCCTTGATCGTGTCCTCGGTCGCGAACCAGCAATAGGAGTAGATGCGGAAGCCGTAGTCGGAGAACGGGATGACCTTGATCTTCTTCCCCTGCTTCTCCGCCTGACGGTTCTGGAAGGTGGCGTGGGTGGCGAACATCGGTGCACCGTCGACCTTGCCGGCGATCAGCATCGGTCCCATCGCCGGCGCGTCCGTCGTGATCCACTTGACCGAGTTGGGGTCGAGGCCGGTCAGCTTGGCGACCAGCGGGAAGTAGATGAAATGGCTGTTCCCGGGCGTCGTCGCCAGGGTCTTGCCGGCGAGGCTCTTGAAGTCCTGGATGCCGCTCGATTCCAGCACGAACAGCGAATGGGGCGAGTAGGTGTGCTGGGCGGCGATGCAGCGCATGGGCGCCTTCTCGCGCACCCGCGCCGCCATCACGGTGGAGATGTCGCCGTCGCCGACCATGGCGGCCCCGCCCGCCACTTTCTTGACCGCGTCGCCCGAGCCGCGGCCGGTCGTGTAGGTGAGGTCGATGCCGACCTCGCGGAAGAAGCCCTTCTCGATGCCGGCGGACACCGGCCCGTACTCGCCGGTCGGGATCCAGCTGTACTGGTAGTGCAGCTTGTCCAGAGCCAGCGCCGGCCCGGCGAGCGCGGCGGTCGCGAAGAGGACGAAGAGCGGTCGGACGGCGCGGCGCATGGGCGTTACTCCCGGGTGCGAAGGGGACATGGCAACCGTGCAAGGATTCGGCCGGGGACCGATTGTCGAGCGGCCATCCGGTCGATGGTCGCACCGGCCGGAGAGCGGCGTCAATGCGGGGGCTGCATGTTATCCGCCGACGGCCCTTAGGGTACGCTCGGCCGCAGGGGCAGGGCTCATCATGTATGATGCGCTGTGGGTGAACGTGCGGCTGGCAACGGTGGCCGGCCCGGCGCCGTTCGGGCGCGTCGAGGACGGGACCGTCGCCGCCCGGGACGGGCGCATCGCCTGGGTCGGGGGGCGCCAGGCGGCGCTGCCTGGTGAACGTCATCCGGCCCCGATTGGTCGATCCCCACACCCAAATCGTCTACGCCCGAACCGGCGTCGTCGACTTCGATCTGCTGACCCAGGGTGGCACGCGGGCCCAGATGATCGCGGCCGGCGGCCATCAACGTGACAAGCGCGAGAATGCGGCAGAACGCCAGTCCGGCGCCGAGCAACCCTGTGCCGCACGGCGCGACACCGCGCAGATGGCGGCGGAAGCGGTCGTGGGCCATGCCCAGCCCTCCCGGTTGCGGCGAGCCGGCATATGCGCGACGCTTCCGCCATGCGAGACACGCTCCTGCGCCGGATCGACGCCGACCGCGATCGCCTCGTGCGGTTCTTCCAGGACTTCGTGCGGGTCGACACCTCCAACCCGCCGGGCGACACGCGGGCCGGCGCGGCCCTGGTCGCCCGCTTCCTCGACGAGGCGGGCCTCGCCCACCGGGTGATCGCGCCGCAGCCGACGATGCCCAACATCGCCGCGACGTTCGCGG
>JADZBA010000497.1 GCA_020852355.1 Alphaproteobacteria bacterium | reverse complement strand
GTGCCGTGGATGTGGGGCACGTCGGGCATCGGCTACAACGTGAAGAAGGTCCAGGAGGCGATGCCGGGCGCGCCCGTCGACAGCCTCGCCATCCTCTTCGACCCGGCCGTCGTCGAGCGCTTCGCCAAGTGCGGCGTGATGATGCTCGACTCGCCGACCGACGTCATCCCCGCGGCCCTGACCTTCCTCGGCCGCGACCCCGACAGCAAGTCGAAGGAGGACCTGGAAGCGGCGACCCAGCACCTCATCAAGGTGCGCAAGTTCGTGCGCAAGTTCCACTCCTCGGAATACATCAACGCGCTCGCCAACGGCGACGTCTGCCTCGCCTTCGGCTTCTCCGGCGACATCATCCAGGCACGCAACCGCGCCCGCGAGGCCGGGCGCGGCGTCGAGATCGGCTACGCCATCCCCAAGGAGGGCGCGCTGTTCGCCGTCGACGTGCTGGCGATCCCGTCCTCGGCGCGCAACGTCGAGGAGGCGCACGCCTTCATCGACCATCTGATGCGGCCCGACGCCGCCGCCCGCAGCTCCAACCTCGTCGGCTATGCCAGCGGCAACAAGGCGGCGCTGCCGCTGCTCGACGCCGCGGTGCGCGACGATCCGCGGATCTATCCGCCGAAGGCCGTCTTCGACAAGTTCTACGCGCTGACCCCGACCGACGCCGCCTACGAGCGGCTGCGCACCCGCGCCTGGACGCGCATCAAGACCGGACGCTGACGCGGTCATGGCGACGACGCCCGGCGCGGCGCGGCGCCCCGGCCCGGAGGCGCGCGACGATCCCGCCGGGCGGCCCATCCTGCGCATCGCCGGCGTCACCAGGCGCTTCGGCGACGTGGTCGCCGTCGACGATGTCAGCCTCGACATCCATCGCGGGGAGTTCTTCTCGCTGCTCGGCGGCTCGGGCTGCGGCAAGTCGACCCTGCTGCGCGTGGTCGCCGGCTTCGAGGTGCCGGACGCGGGGCGCGTCGAGATCGACGGCGTCGACGTCACCGCGGCGCCGCCCTACGCCCGCCCCGTGAACATGATGTTCCAGTCCTATGCCCTCTTCCCGCACATGTCGGTCGCGGCGAACGTCGCCTTCGGGCTGAAGCAGGACGGGCGCCCGCGGGCGGAGATCGCCGAGCGCGTCGCCGCCGCGCTCGACCTCGTCCAGCTCCGGCCGCAGGCGGCGCGGCGGCCGCACCAGCTCTCCGGGGGCCAGCGCCAGCGCGTCGCGCTGGCGCGCGCGCTGGTCAAGCGGCCGAAGATCCTGCTGCTCGACGAGCCGCTGGCCGCCCTCGACAAGAAGCTCCGGGCGGAGACCCAGTTCGAGCTGGTCAACATCCAGGAGAAGGTCGGCGTCACCTTCGTCGTGGTCACCCACGACCAGGAGGAGGCGATGACAATGTCCTCGCGCATCGCCGTGATGGACGCCGGCCGCATCGTCCAGGTCGGCACGCCGGCCGAGATCTACGAGCATCCGCGCTCGCGCTTCGTGGCCGGCTTCATCGGCCTCGTGAACCTGCTCGAAGGACGGGTGGAAGGGTCGGCCGACGGCCTCATAACGGTGCGCAGCGACGCGCTGCCCGCGCCGCTCGCCGTCGCCGATGCGGGAGACTGGGCGCCGGGGAGTGTCGCCGCAGTCGCCGTCCGGCCGGAGAAGATCGTGATCTCCCGCACGCCGCCCGCGGCGACGGCCAACGTCGCCGCGGGCGTGGTCCGCGACATCGCCTATCTCGGCGACCTCTCGATCTATCACGTCGAGACGGCGGAGGGCCGGCGGCTGGTGGCGACGCGCCCGAACCTGCGCGTCGCCGACGAGCCGCCCTTCACCTGGGACGACCCGGTCCATCTCTCCTGGGCCGCGGGCAACGCGGTGCTGATCGCGGGATGAAGGCACGTCGCGCCGACGGTTTCGTGCGGATCGCCACGGCGGTCCCCTACGTCTGGCTCGGCCTCTTCCTGCTGCTGCCGTTCCTGATCGTCCTCGTGGTCAGCCTGTCGACCAAGGAGATCGGCACGCCACCCTTCGCCCCGCCGGTGACGTTTTCCGGCGGCGTGCCGCGGCCGGCGCCTGACCTCGGCAACTACGCCTACCTGTTCGACGATCCGCTCTACGCGCTGGCCTATCTCAGCTCGATCCGCGTCGCCGCCATCGCGACGCTGGTCGCTCTGCTCCTGGGCTATCCCGTCGCCTATGCCATCGTGCGCGCGCCGGCCGCCTGGCGGCCACTGCTGCTGACCCTGGTGATCCTGCCCTTCTGGACGAGCTTCCTGATCCGGGTCTACGCCTGGATCGGCATCCTCGCGCCCAACGGGCTCGTCAACAACGTGCTGCTCGCGACCGGCGTGATCGCCGAGCCGCTGGTCCTGCTCAGCACCGAGCCCGCGGTCATCCTCGGCATCGTCTACTCCTACCTGCCGTTCATGATCCTGCCGCTCTACGCCGCCCTGGAGCGCCTCGACCCGACGCTCCTGGAGGCCGCGGCCGACCTCGGCTGCCGCCCGGCCGCCGCCTTCCTGCGCATCACCCTGCCCCTGTCGCTGCCGGGCATCGTGGCGGGCGGGCTGCTGGTGTTCGTGCCGGGAGTCGGGGAGTTCGTCATCCCGGACCTGCTGGGCGGCGCCGACACGCTGATGATCGGCAAGGTGCTGTGGGACGAGTTCTTCGGCAACACCGACTGGCCGGTGGCGTCGGCGGTGGCGACGGCGCTGCTGGTCCTGCTGATCGTCCCCGTGCTGTGGCTGCAGCGCCTGCAGGGAGGGCAGCGGTGACGGGCCGGCTGTCGCGCTTCCTGCTGACGGCGCTGGTCTTCGGCTACGCCTTTCTCCACGCGCCGATCGCCACCCTGATCGTCTACTCCTTCAACGACTCGCGCCTCGTCACGGTGTGGAGCGGCTTCTCGCTGAGGTGGTACGCGGCGCTGCTGGAGAACGAGGCGCTGCTCGACGCCGCCTGGGTCAGCCTGCGCGTGGCGCTGCTGGCGGCCACCGGCGCCACCGTGCTCGGCACGCTCGCCGGCTTCGCGCTCGCGCGCCGGCGGCGGTTCCGGGGCCGCACCCTGCTCGCGGCGATGCTGGCGACGCCGCTGGTCATGCCCGAGGTCATCCTCGGGCTCGCCCTGCTGCTGCTCTTCGTCGCCTCGGAGGTGCTGGTCGGCTGGCCGACGGAGCGCGGCATCGGCACCATCGCCGTCGCCCACGTCACCCTCGCCATGGCCTATGTGGCGGTCGTGGTGCAGTCGCGCCTGGGCGGCCTCGACCCGGCGATCGAGGAGGCGGCGGCGGACCTCGGCGCCCGTCCGGCGACGGTGTTCGTGCGCATCACCCTGCCGATGATCGCGCCCGGCGTCGTCGCCGGATGGCTGCTCGCCTTCACCCTCTCGCTCGACGACCTGGTGCTGGCCAGCTTCGTGTCCGGTCCCGGCGCCACGACGCTGCCGATGGCGATCTTCTCCAGCGTGCGCATGGGCGTCAGCCCGCAGATCAACGCGCTGGCGACGGTGATCGTCGTCGTGGTGGCGGCGGGCGTCCTGGCGGCGGGACGGCTGGTGTTCGCGAACGGGAAGAAGACCTACTCGTCGTAGGCGACCAGCGAGGTCGTCGGCACGTCGAGGCGCGCGCGGCCCCGCAGGAACGTCAGCTCGATGATGACCGCACAGGCCGGAACGGTCGCGCCGACCTTGCGCAGGAGCTGGACCGCGGCGTTCGCCGTGCCGCCGGTCGCCAGCAGGTCGTCGAGCACGACCACGCGCTGGCCCGGCTCCACCGCGTCGGCCTGGATCTCGATCGTGTCGCTGCCGTATTCGAGGTCGTAGGTGAAGGGGATCGTCGGCCCCGGCAGCTTGCCCTTCTTGCGCACCATGATGAAGCCCAGGCCGAGCATGAGGGCGAGCGGGGCGGCGGTCAGGAAGCCGCGCGACTCGATGCCGGCCAGCACGTCAGGGCGGTGCGGCCGCACGGCGTCGGCGAGCTGCTCCATCGCCGCCTTCCACGCGGCGGAATGCGCCAGCAGGGTCGAGATGTCGTAGAAGAGGATGCCCGGCTTCGGGAAGTCGGGGATGGTGCGGATGTGCTGGCGGATGTCCATGCGTCGGGTCCTGTCGCGATAGGCGGGCGGATGCTATCGGCCCGGGCGGCGATCGCCAATGCCGCCGCCGGCGATTGCCGCGGCGACGGCCTCTGGCCTAGGTTCGGCCGATCCGAGCGGGAGAGCCGATGCGACGCGAGCGCCATTGCAGTCCGGGCCGCACCGCGCCGCCCGCCGCCCGCCGTGCCTGACCGCCGGGCGGTGCCGGGCGGCCTCGACCGCATGCCGGACGGGGCGCTGGCGACACTGGTGGCCGCGGCGCGCGAGATCGAGGCCTGCAGCCGCGTGCTCGCCCGGGCCGGCGAGACGCTGGTCGGCCGCGTCGCCGGCCGCGATGCGCCCGAACCGTGGCGGCACTATCCCCCCGGCGGCGACGTCTACGATCCGGTGTCACACGCCCAGTACTATTTCCACGTCCATCCCGACGCCGCCGGCGAGGCGGGGCACTTCCATACCTTCCTGCGCCCCGCCGGCATGCCGGCCGGCCTGGTGCCGGAGGTGCCGGCGACGACGGAGACCGGCGATCCCGCGCCGAGCCATCTCGTGGCGGTGGCCGTCGATGCGCGCGGCCAGCCGGTCCGCCTCTTCACCACCAACCGCTGGGTGACGGGGGAGGCGTGGTATCCGGCCGCCGCGGTGACGGCGATGCTGGAGCGCTTCGCGATCGACCGGCAGCAGCCCTCCTGGGCGGTCAATCGCTGGCTGACGGCGCTCTTCACGCTGTTCCGGGCGGAGATGGCCGCACTCCTCGAGGCGCGCGACGAGGCGCTGCGCCGCCGCCTGGTCGCCGCTCCCGGCGGCGACGCCCGGGAGGATCGCGGGCTGGAGACCGCGTCCACGATGCGCGTCGACCTCGCGCGGCAGATCGCCGCGGTCGACGCCGCTGCCCGGCGGCGCGGCTGACCGTCCCAGGCGTGGCGCCTCAGGCGTCGAAGCGCATGCGAATGAGGATGTCGCCGCGATCGAGCGTCCGGGTGACCCGGTCGGCGAAACGGCGGATCAGCAGCATCGGCAGGTCGTCCAGCCCGTGCTCGTCCGCCTCTTCGACCGCCGCTGCGTCCGCCCGGCGCTCCGGCGCCACCGCGAAGCGCGTCGTCGCATCGATGTGGAACTCGTCGAAGGTCAGCGTCAGCGCGAAGTCGCCGCCCGGCGCGGCCTGGGCATAGGCGAGCTCCGCCGCCTCCAGGACGGCCGAGAAGAGGCGGTGGACGACCTCGCGTTGGGCACCCCAGGCCGCGCCGCTCGCCTCGCAGAACGCTTCCAGCCGGTCGGTCAGCTTGCCGTCGATCGGCGCGGTGACGGCGACGGTGCGCTTGATGCCGAGGCGGAACACCGCGTTCAGGGCGAGCGCGATGACCAGCGTCACCACCAGGGACGAGCTGGCGATGGTGCCGATCCAGGAGGGCAGCGTCGCGTAGAAGGAGAAGAAGACGTCGTGGCTGATGCCGAAAATCAGGGCGAGGCCGATCGTCACGACGCGGCGCGCGTCGAGCAGGCGGGCGACGATGATCTGCAGGCCGTTGGCGACGATGAAGGCGGAGGAGAACAGCAGGACCGCGCCGGTGATCGGCGGCGGGATCGCCGCCGCGACGCCGATGACCGCTGGCACGCAGGCGAGGGCGGCGAACAGCGCGCCGATGGCGAAGCCGACGCGCCGCGCGGTGACGCCGGTCGCCTGCGACAGGCCGATCGAGCCGGAGAAGGTGTTGAGTCCGACGGATCCCAGCAGCCCCGCCACTACGCTGGAAAGGCCGTCGGCGCGCAGGCCGTTGCCGATCGAGACGAAATCCGGCCGGCTCCAGCCGTGGTCGTTGATGCGTTGGCAGGTGGTGATGTCGCCCATGGCGCGCAGGGCGGCGGCCAGCGCGCCGATCGCGAACTGCGGCGCCAGCCAGGCATCGAAGGCGGGCATGACGCCGGGGAGGCCGGGCCATGCCACCAGGGCGTGCGCGAGGCCCGCCCCGGCGAGATCGCGATCGACCAGCCCGACCAGCCCCGCGGCCGCGTACCCGGCGACGACGCCGATGAGCACGGCGAAGATCCTGAGGATGCCGCCGCACCAGACGTTCAGCACGACGATGAGCACGAGCGTGCCGAGACCGAGCGCGATCGCCTCATGGCTCGACGCCGCGAGCGTCGCGCCGCCGCGCGGGTCGAGCCCGAAGACGAGGCGGAACCCGAGCAGGCCCAGCGTGAACCCGATCATCAGGACGGCGAGCCCCGCGACCTCGCTCGGCACCAGGGCGCGGAAGCGGCGCAGCAGGTAGGAGAACGCGATCTCGCAGAGACCGGCGAAGACCGTCATGCCGAAGACCAGGGGCAACCCCCCGGCCGCCGCCGCGGCGAGGCTGGCCGGAAGGTAGGCGGCGGTGAACACCGAGGGCGCGAGAAAGCCGGACCCGAAGACGCGGGTGCGGGCACACATCAGGATGCTGCCGATGCCGAGCGCGACCAGCGAGGCGGCGAGCACGGATTCGGCGGTGTCCGGCGCGGCGCCGGCGGCGCGCGCCACGAGCGTCGGGAAGACCAGCCCGATCGGCGTGATGATGGCCAGGTGCTGCAAGGCGTTCAGGACCAGCGTCAGCGGCGGGACGCGATCCTCGACACCGTAGGCGAGGCCGGGCTGCGAGGGCTC
>JADZBA010000496.1 GCA_020852355.1 Alphaproteobacteria bacterium | reverse complement strand
CATGGACGACATAGTCGCCGACGGTCAGCGCGGAGACCTCGGCGACGAACTGGTCGAAGTTGCGCCGCCGCTTGGTCGCCCTGGCCATGCGGTCGCCGAGGATGTCCTGCTCGGTGACGATGGCGTCACCGTCGGTCGCGAAGCCGGCCTCGATCGGAAGCACGGCCAGCGCCGTGCGGCCGGCGGGCAGCAGCGCGACCTGGCCCCAATGGTCGACCGGTTCCGTCGCATCGATGCCGTGCTCGCCCAGGACGGTGCGCAGCCGGTCGCGCGAGCCGGCGCTGTAGGCGGCGATGGTGGTGCGGCGGCCCGCGGCGCGCTCGGCCGCGAGCTGCCCGCGCAGCGCGTCGAAGACGTTGCCGCCGGCGGCGCGCACGTCGCCGAACTCGCGCCCGCGCCGGCCGCCCGCGTCGAGCACGCGGCCCGGCGTCTCGGGTGCCGCGAAGGGCGTCGTCTCGGCGACGGCCCGGTCGGCCAGCCGCTCCGCCCACTCCACCGCCGTCAGGTAGAGCGCGTCGGGCGGCAGCGGCCGGTATGGCGCCGCCCCGGTCGCCGTCGACATCAGGCTGCGCCGGGTCTCGTAGTAGTCCTGGATGGTGGCGAATCGCGCCCCCGCCGACTCGTCCGCCTGATGGTCGAGGACGATGGGGGTGTCGTCGGGCAGGTGGTCGAACAGCGTGTCGAGCCGCGCGTGGAAGAGCGGCAGCCAGTGCTCCATGCCGACGTGCGGGCGCGCCTCGCTGATCGCCGTGTAGAGCAGATCGTCGTCGGAGACGGCGCCGAACAGCGCGCGGTAGCCGGTGCGGAAGCGCTCGACCGAGTCGGGATCGAGCCGCAGCTCGCTCACCGGCATCAGCGCCAGGCGCTCGACCTCCCCGGTGCTGCGCTGTGTCAGCGGATCGAAGCTGCGCATTGCCTCGACCTGGTCGCCGAAGCGATCGATGCGGATCGGCAGCTCGGCGCCCGGCGGGAACAGGTCGAGGATGCCGCCGCGCGCCGCGTACTCGCCCGCCTCGCGGACGGTGGCCACGCGACGGTAGCCGTTGCGGCCGAGGAAGCCGGTAAGGCGGTCGTCGGGCAGCGCGCTGCCGACCTTGGCCGTCAGGATCGCGTCGTCCAGGAAGCTGCGCGGCGGCACGCGCTGCAGCAGCGCGTTGACCGTGGTGATCACCAGCCGCGGGCGCGTGGCGGGCTGCGCGAGACGGACCAGCGTCTCGATGCGCCGGCTCACGGCGCGCACGTTCGGCGAGGCGCGGTCGTAGGGCAGGCAGTCCCAGGCCGGAAACGGCAGGATCTCGAGCTCGGGCGCGAAGAAGCGGGCGGCGTCGGCGGTCGCCATCATGCGCGGTTCGTCGCGCGTGACGTGCAGGATCGGCGGGCCCGGCTCGGCCGACAGGGCCGCCAGCATCAGCGCGTCGAAACCCTCGGGAACGCCCGCCAGGACGACGCGGCCGTCGGCCGCGAAGGTCTGTGCGCGGCGGATCACGACGCCACGGCGCCGCGCCCGAATTCCCGGATCATCCGCAGCACGTCGGTGTCGTGCTCGGGCGGCGGCGGCGCCAGCCCCGCGATCCACTCGTAGAGGTTGGGGTCCTGCGAATCGATCAGGGCCTCGTAGCGGTCGAGCTGGCCGGCATCGAGGGAATCGAGCCGGCGCTCGGCGAAGGCGCCGAGAATCAGGTCGATTTCCTTCGTGCCGCGATGGGCGCTGCGGAACCGCAGCCTCTTGAGCCGCACATCCATGGCGGATCTGGTCGGGCGAAACCTCGGGGACGGAAGTAGGATATATGCCTCGTTCGCCCGTCTGTCACCACGCAAGAGCCGGTCCCGTTGCGCCCCGAGCCGCTGTTTCCCCTTTTTGCGCCCACCACGTCCCTGCCCGGCATCGGCAGCCGCATGGCGGTGCTCATCGAGCGGGCGGCGGGAGGACGCGTCGTCGACCTGCTCTGGCACCTGCCGACGGGCCTCATCGACCGGCGCTACTCGCCTAGGGTCGCGGACGCCGAGCCCGGCCGCATCGCCACCCTCACGGTGCGCGTCGAGACGCACCTCCCGGGGGACGGACGGCGGCGCCCCTATCGCATCCGCTGCGCGGACGAGAGCGGCACGATCGTGCTGGTGTTCTTCCACCTTCGCGGCGACTACCTGGAGAAGACGTTCCCGGTCGGCGCCGTCCGCGTCGTCAGCGGCCGCGTCGAGCTGTTCAACGAGACGCTGCAGATCACCCATCCCGACCGCGTCGCCTCGCCCGAGGAGGCGGCGGCCCTGCAGACCGTCGAGCCGGTCCATCCGCTGACCGCCGGCCTGCCGCCGGGCGTGCTGCGCAAGGCGATCGCCGGCGCGATCGCGCGCGCGCCGGAGCTGCCGGAATGGATCGACCCGGCCTTCCTCGCCCGCCGCGGCTGGCCGTCCTGGCGCACCGCCCTCGCCACGGCGCACGCGCCGCAGGAGGAGGCCGACCTGTCCCCGGCCCGGCCGGCCCGCGCCCGTCTCGCCTTCGACGAGCTGCTGGCGAGCCAGCTCGCGCTGGCGCTGCTGCGCCAGCGGCAGCGGCGGGTCGCCGGCCGCGCCCGCATCGGCGACGGCAGCCTGCGCGCCCGGGTGACGGCCGCCCTGCCCTTCTCGCTGACCGGCGCGCAGCAGCGGGCGACGGTGGAGATTCTCGCCGACATGGCGGCCCCCGTGCGCATGCTGCGCCTGCTGCAGGGCGACGTCGGCAGCGGCAAGACCGTGGTGGCGCTGCTGGCCATGCTGGCGGCGGTGGAGGCCGGGGGCCAGGCCGCCCTGATGGCGCCGACCGAGCTGCTGGCGCGCCAGCATCACGCACGGATCGCGCCGCTGGCGCGGGCGGCGGACCTGGAGGTCGGGCTGTTGACCGGCCGCGAGAAGGGCAAGGCGCGCGAGGCGACGCTGGCGCGCATCGCCGACGGCGGCCTGCGCCTCGTGGTGGGCACCCACGCCCTCTTCCAGGAGGAGGTCGAGTTCCGCGACCTCGGCCTCGCCGTCATCGACGAGCAGCATCGCTTCGGCGTCCACCAGCGCCTGATGCTGGCGCGCAAGGGCGACGCGGTCGACGTCCTTGTCACCACCGCGACGC
This sequence comes from Alphaproteobacteria bacterium, assembly GCA_020852355.1. Lineage (GTDB taxonomy): Bacteria > Pseudomonadota > Alphaproteobacteria > ATCC43930 > Allostellaceae > Allostella. The sequence continues at coordinate 6,701 of JADZBA010000496.1, read as the reverse complement.
CGATCCCGCGCACGCTGCTGCTCACGGCGTACGGCGACATCGACGTCTCGCGCCTGGACGAGAAGCCGCCCGGGCGCCGCCCGGTGGTCACCCGTGCGATCCCGGCCGAGCGGCTGGAAGAGGTGGTGGCGGCGATCGACCGCGCGGTCGCCGGCGGCGCCAAGGTCTACTGGGTGTGTCCGGTGATCGAGGAGTCGGAAACCGGCGACCTCGCGGCGGCCGAGGCGCGGGCGCGCCACCTCGACGCCTGCTTTCCCGGCCGGGTCGGCCTGATCCACGGCCGCCTCAAGGGCCCGCAGCGCGATGCGGTGATGGAGGCGTTCGTCGACGGCGGCACCGACATCCTGGTCGCCACCACGGTGATCGAGGTCGGCGTCGACGTGCCGGCCGCGAGCGTCATGGTGATCGAGCACGCCGAGCGCTTCGGCCTCGCCCAGCTGCATCAGCTGCGCGGCCGCATCGGCCGCGGCGCACGCGCCTCGACGTGCCTGCTGGTCTACACCGCCCCGCTGGGCGAGACGGCGAAGGCGCGGATCGCCATCCTGCGCGAGACCGAGGACGGATTCCGCATCGCCGAGGAGGATCTCAGGCTGCGCGGCGGCGGCGAGATGCTGGGCACGCGCCAGAGCGGGCTCCCCGACTTCCGCCTCGCCGACCTCGCCGCCCACGCCGACCTGCTGCCGGCAGCCCAGGACGACGCGCGCCTGATCGTCGCGCGCGACCCGACCCTGGCGGGGCAGCGCGGCCAGGCGCTGCGCACGCTGCTCTACCTCTTCGAGCGCGACGCGGCGATCCGCTACGTCCGCTCGGGCTGAACCGGGCCGGGCGGGACGCGCGGCGGCACGACGATGCCACCGGAGATGACCAGCTTGAGGCCGTCCTCGACGCTCATGTCGAGCCGCACCATCTGCTGGGGTGGGAGGTAGACGAGGTATCCCGCGGTCGGCACCGGGGTCGTCGGCACGAACACGCCGACCAGGGCGCCGCTGCGGGTGGCCTGCACCGCGTCGAGATGAGCGCCCGTGACGAAGCCGACGCTCCACATGTCGGCGCGCGGGAACTCGACCAGGACCACCTCGCGGAAGGCCGTGGACTTCTGCGACAGGATCGTCTCGAAGAGCTGCTTGGTCGCACCGTAGATGCCGCGCAGGAAAGGCGTGCGGGCGAGGATCGCCTCGCTCAGCCGCAGCAGCAGCCGTCCGGCGTAGCCCGCGGCGAAGGCACCGATCAGGGTGACCACGACGAAGGCCACGACGAGGCCGAGCCCCGGCACCGCGAACGGCAGGTAGGTCTTGGGATTGTACGCCGCGGGCAGCAGTCGCGAGACGACGTCGTCGACATAGTCGACCACCAGCCAGGCGAGGTAGACGGTGATCCCGATCGGCGCCGTGACCAGCACGCCCGCCAGGAAGTAGGCGCGCACGCGCGCGGCCAGGCTCATCCGCCACCTGGTCAGCACCGCCGGCTTCGCCGTCCGCTCCATCGAGGTTCGGCCCCCCCTGTGATCCAGCGTGGCAACAGTCGGGCCCGGCCGCAAGGGCCGGCCGGGGGCAACGGTCGGCCGGGAGGCTGGCGCAGCGGCCCTCGAACCGCCATGCTCTCCCCGGTGTCATGAAGCTGCACGCCCTCATCGCCGTCGCCATGACGATGCTCGCCTCCGGTGCCGGCGCGGCGGGCGCGCAGACCGTCGTCGACCTCGCCCTCGTCCTCGCGGTCGACGGCTCCAGCAGCATCGACGAGCGCGAGTTCCGGCTGCAGATGCAGGGCTACGCGCGCGCCTTCCGTCACCCGCACGTGGTCGATGCGATGACCACCGGCCCCGCCCGGCGGGTCGCGGTGACGATGGTCCAGTGGTCCAACCTGCATGACCAGAGCCAGGTCATCGACTGGACGATCCTCGACGGCCCCGACGCGGCGGCGCGCTTCGCCGACGCGATCGAGCGCGCGCCGCGCGCCGTGCCGCCCGGCAGCACCTCGATCAGCGGCGCCATCGAGTATGCGGCCCGGCTGCTCGGCGACCGCCGCATCGTCGCGGCGCGGCGGGTGATCGACGTCTCCGGAGACGGCCTCAACAACATGGGCCGGCAGCCGTCCTACGCGCGCGACCGTGCGGTGGAGGCGGGCGTGATCGTCAACGGGCTCGCCATCACCACCGAGGTGCCCGCCCTCGACATCTACTTCGAGGACAACGTGATCGGCGGCACCGGGTCGTTCGCGCTGGCGGTCGACTCCTTCGAGGCGTTCCCCGAGGCGATCCTGAAGAAGCTGATGCGCGAGATCGTCTGGGCGCCGACGGCCGACGTGATCGCGGCGGCGCCGGCGCCCTGACGATCGCCTACGCCGCGAGGCGCCTCAGGTACTGCGCGACGAAGTCATGGTCGACGAAGCGGATGTAGGCGTCGATGATCCGCCGGGTGATCGGGCCCGGCACCTTGCCGTCGGCGACCACGGCGCCGTTGACCGAGCGCACCGGGCAGACGCACAGGCTGGTCGACGTCAGAAACACCTCGTCGGCGACGTAGGCGTCGAAGAGGTCGAGGTCGGTCTCCTCCACCACGATGCCCTCGGCGCGCGCCAGGTCGATGGCCGTCTGGCGGCTGACGCCGGGCAGCACGAACTTGGTGCGCGGCGTACGGACGACGCCGTCCTTGACGACGAAGATGTTGCTGCCGATCCCCTCGGCGAGGTTGCCCGAGGTGTCGAGCAGGACCGCCCACGCCTCGGGGTCCTCGGCCTTCGCCTCGAGGTCGCCGATGATCATGTTCAGGTAGTTGTGCGTCTTCGCGCGCGGGCTCAGCGATTCCGGCGGCGTGCGGCGCGTCGGCGGCACGACCACCGACGCACCGTCGCGATAGAGCTTTGCCCGCGCCTTGAGCGGCAGGGGCGTGCACTCGATGATCACCGTGGCGCCCTGCTGCTCGCGCGGCTCGCCCGGTGCGGGATCGACGCCGCGCGACACGCGCTGACCCAGCCAGTAGTCCTCGTCCGCGCCCAGCAAGTGCATGTTGCGCTCCAGCACCTCCTCCGAGGCCCGCGTCATCTCCGCGGCGCTCATGCCCGGGTCGATGCGCACGTAGCGCAGCGAGGAATAGAAGCGGTCGATGTGCTCCTTCAGCTTGAAGACGCGGTGCCCGAAGGTCCGCGTCATGTCGAACACGGCGTCGCCGTACTTGAAGCCGCGGTCGCGGAAGGACACGCGCACCTCCGATTCCGGAACGATGCGACCGTTGAAGTACGCGACACGTTGATTGGCGAGCGCGGTCATGGAGAACCCTCGGGCGAAGCGTGGACCGCGAGGGACGCTAGCAGACCGCGCCGCGCCGCGGAACCGTTCAGCGCGGGCGCTGGCCCGTCCAGGTGTATCGCTTGCGGTCCATGACGGTCCGCAGGGCGAGCGTCTTGATCGAGGATTCCTCGCCGCGGCGGCGCAGGCGCGCATAGACGACGCCGTCGCTGCCCTCGTAGACATGGTCGATGCGCCACTGCGTCGGGAAGACGGCGACGGTCTCGACCTCCTGGCCGATCAGGCTCTCGTCGGACATGCGCGGATTTCCCTTCAGCGGATCGGCGTCGAGCGCTGACACGTATGAAGCGGACGGCGGGCCGTCAAGCCGAACGTCGCCGCTCAGAGCGGCACGCGCCAGCGCTCCAGGGCCGCGAGGTCGGGCTCGACGCCGATCCCCGGCGCCTCGCCCAGCACGAAGGCGCCATCGTGGATAACCGGAAAAGGATCAGCGAGTAGAGTGCGCAACGCGTTGACGTTCGCATCGACCTCCAGCATCCCACCGCCACCCACGGTGGCGAGAAGATGGGCCGATGCCATCAGGCCGATGCCGCCCGACAGAAAATGCGGACAGTAGGTGCGGCCGGCGGCCACCGCGTCGCGTCCGACCGCGAGGCAGCCGGTCACCCCGCCCCACTTGATCGCATCGGGCTGGATCACGCCGAACGCGCCGCTGGCGATCGCCGCCGCGAACTCGCGCCGGCTGCGCATGTTCTCGCCCGCGGCGAGCGGCATCGGCACGCGCGCCGCGAGGCTCCGCCAGGCGTCGAGGGGGGTGTCGGCGGCCAGCGGCTCCTCGAGCCAGGTGAGCGCGAAGGGCGCCATGGCGTCGGCCATCGCGGCGGCCTCTTCCGCCGACCATGCCTGGTTGGCGTCGGCCATCAGCCGTGCCGTGCCGCCGATCTCGGCGCGCATCGCCGCGAGGTTCGCCAGATCGCGCTCGCGCCCGAATCCGACCTTGAGCTTGAACGCGCGATAGCCGTCGGCGATCCGGGCCCGCGCCATGGCCTCCGGCCGGTCGGGATTGATGCCGCTCGCATACACCGGGACCGGCCGCGGCGCGCCGCCGAGGGCTGCGGCCAGCGGCAGCCCGGCCTTGCGCGCGGCGAGGTCCCATGCCGCACCGTCGATGCCGGCGATCGCCTGGGCGAACGGCCCCGGCTCGTCGCATTGCAGGACGAGGATGCGCGTGCGGCGCTCCAGCTCCGCCCCGATCTCGGCGGGATGGCCGAAGGCGCGCCCGACCACCAGAGGCGCCAGCACCTCGGCGACGAGGCGGGCGCGATGCTCGGCGCCCGGCGGCGGCCAGTTGCAGAAGATCTCGCCCCAGCCGTGCGCGCCGTCGGCGTCCTCGACGCGCACGACGACGGCCGGCCGGTCGCGCATCGTGCCGAAGGCGGTGCGCACCGGCGGGTCCGCCGGCACGCGGTAGACGGCGGCCTCGATGCGCGCCGGGGCGACGGGTGCGACCATGCCAGCTACCCGCGCAGCGCCGCATAGACGCGGCCGAGCATGGCGTCGACCTTGTCCTTGGCGATCCAGCGCAGCACCACCACGAGGTCGGCGGCGGGGTCGATCCACACGACGTTGCTGCCGGCGCCGAGCGCCGCGAAGCCGGTCGCCGCCGCGCTCGGGTACATGCCGCGGTCGGTGTTCAGCCACCACATGTAGCCGTAGGTCGGCTTCAGCGCGCACGGCGTCAGCGAGCGCCGCAGCCATTCCGGCGACAGGAGCTGCCGGCCGCCCCAGCGGCCGCCGCGCAGCATCATCAGCCCGACCCGGGCGTGGTCGTAGGAGCTGATGAAGAGCCCGCCGCCCCAATGGCCGCCCCCCGAGACCGACTGGACCGGCCGGCCGTCGATGTCGACGAAGGAGTTGCGGTAGCCGTGCCATTCCCACGTCGCCGACGCGCCGACCGGGTCCATGATGCGCGCGCGGACGAGGTCAGGCAGGCCGCGACGCCACAGGCGCAGCAGCGCCAGCGCCAGGCGGTTGACGCGCACGTCGTTGTATTCCCAGTGCGTTCCGGGCGCCTGCAGCGGCCGAGCCTTGCCCTTCTCGAGGTTCAGCCCTTCGGTCGCGAGGTCGCGGTTGCGGTCGACGAGATCGGGCTTGTCCCACAGCTCGCCCTCCCACTCGCTGGTGAGCTGCAGCAGATGATGCCACTGGATCGCGGCGTTGTGCGGCGGGTCGAAGCCGCCGTCGTCGACCAGCTCGCGCACCGGGCGCTGCGGGTCGGGCAGCAGGCCGTCGTCGAAGGCGAGGCCGGCGCACATCGACAGGTAGCTCTTGCTGGCGCTGAACGTCATGTCGACGCGCGCCGGGTCGCCCCAGGCCGCCGCGATGCGCCCGCCGCGCAGCACCAGCCCGCTCGGCCCGCCGCGCGGCCTGGTCGGGCCGATGATCTCGTTCCACGGCGGCGGCTCGAAATGGCCCTTGCCGATCTGCACCGCGAGATCGCGCTCCCACCCGGTCTCGTTCGCCTCGGCGAAGGCGACGGCCGCGGCCAGGGCCGCGGCGTCGAACCCCGCTTGGTGCGGCGCCACGCGGGCCCATTCGCCGGCGGCCGGCGGTTCGTAGTCGGCGAGCATGGTCATTCGGGAGGCTCCTCGGGACGGCAACCGTGATTGTCGGGGCCAGCCTCCCGGAGGGCAAGTCCGCTGCTCCGGCCGCGGCGGGAACGTGGCATAGTCCGCAGGCATCCCCCAGCCGCGGCCCGGAAGTCGCATGGGAGAGCGCCGGGACAGACGGGAGTTGCCGATGCTGCGGCGATGGTTCCTCGGATTCCTCGGTGTCGCCGTCGCGCTGGCGGCGATCGCAGGGCCGGCGGCGGCGAGCTGCGGGGTCGTCGCGGGCCTCGCCCCGGTGCTGCGGCCGGTCGCCTATCGGCCGGCGAGCGTGCCGCAGGACCATGTCCGGCTCGTCTTCATCGGCCATGCGAGCTTCCTGCTGGAGACGCCCGGCGGGGCGACCGCGATCACCGACTACAACGGCTACAACCGGCCGCGCGACCTGGTGCCGGATATCGTCACCATGAACAATGCCCACTCCACCCACTACACCGAGGACATTCCCGCGGGGGTGCGCCACGTGCTGCGCGGCTGGGGCGAGGGCGGCAAGATGGCCGTGCACGACGTCGCCTGGAAGGACCTGCGCGTCTACAACGTGCCGACCAACGTGCGCGACCATGGCGGCGGCACGCGGCAGAACGGCAACTCGATCTTCATCTTCGCCGCGGCCGACCTGTGCATCGCCCATCTCAGCCACATCCACCACACGCTGACCGAGACGCACCTGCGCGAGCTGGGGCCCATCGACGTGCTGCTGGCGCCCGTCGACGGCGCCTGGACCACGAGCCAGGAGGACGTGCTGACGATCATCGGCCAGATCAAGCCGCGCCTCGTCATCCCGATGCACT
>JADZBA010000495.1 GCA_020852355.1 Alphaproteobacteria bacterium | reverse complement strand
GCGGCGATGCCGAGCTGGGCGAAGCGCTCCCGGATGTCGGGCTGGGCCAGCGCCTTGGCGGTCTCCTGCGACAGCAGCGCCACGATCGCCGGCGGCGTGCCGGCAGGGGCGAGGAACATCACCCAGGTCGAGGCCTCGATGGCCGGGCCGCCGCTCTCGACGATGGTCGGGATCTCGTCGGCGCCGGGCACGCGGCCGGCGGAGAACATCGCCACGCCGCGGATCTTGCCGGCGCGGACGTGCGGCATCATCGAGGACGGCACGTCGACCAGCACCTGGATCTGGCCGGCGATCAGGTCCTGCAGCGCCGGCGCGGTGCCCTTGTAGGGCACGTGCAGCATGTCGATCCCGGCGGTCTGCTTCAGCAGCTCGGTCGTCAGGTGCGCGGCCGCCCCGATGCCCGACGAGCCGAAGGCGATCTTGCCGGGGTTCTGCTTCGCGTAGGCGATCAGCTCCTTCATGTCCTTGGGCGGGAAGGCGGGGCTGGTCGTCAGGATCAGCGGTGCTACCGCCGGCAGCGAGATCGGCGCGAAGCTCTTGACCGCGTCGAAGGGCAGCTTGCCGGCATAGAGGGTCGCGTTGGCCGCGTGGGCGGCGATCACCGTCAGGATGCTGTAGCCGTCGGCCGGCGAGGTCGCGACGTTCTCCGCGCCGATGATCGAGTTGGCACCGGGCTTGTTCTCGACCACGATGGTCTGGCCGATCGAGGCCTGGATCTTCTGGGTGACGAGCCGGGTCACCGTGTCGGTGATGCCGCCCGGCGTGTACGGCACGACCCAGCGGATCGGCTTGGCCGGGTAGCCCTGGGCGGCGGCCGGCCCCGTGGCGGCGAGGAGCGTGGCCGCGAGGAGCGCGGCCACGAGGAGCGCGGCTGGGGCGAGCGTGGCGATGGCGTGGCGGATCTTCACCGTTTCCCTCCCTTTGCTTGTCGTTGACCCGCGATCTAACCCGCTCCCGGCCTCGTGCGCCAGGGGCCGCGACCGGCCGACGCGACGGCCGGCGGCACGACGGTTGTTGGTTGCCGGGCGGCGCCATACTCTGGGGCGACGCGCCCCGCCGCAGCCGAAACGGGTGAAGCATGGCCAACGACGCAGCCCCGTCTCCCGATCGCCGACCCGCCGACGGTGGGCCTTTCGACGCGATCGTCGTCGGCGCCGGGTTCTCCGGCCTCTACCAGCTCCACTGCCTGCGCGACCGGCTCGGGCTCTCGGTGCGGGTGCTGGAGGCCGGCAGCGGCGTCGGCGGCACCTGGTACTGGAACCGCTACCCCGGCGCGCGCTGCGATTCGGAGAGCCACTCCTACGGCTACTTCTTCTCGCGCGAGCTGCTGGAGGAGTGGGAGTGGACGGAACGCTATCCCGAGCAGCCGGAGATCCTGCGCTACCTCAATCATGTGGCGGACCGCTTCGATCTGAAGCGGGACATCAGCTTCGACACCCGGGTGACCGCAGCGCGCCGCGACGCGGCGGCGAACCGCTGGCATGTCGAGACCTCCGCGGGCGAACGGCTGACCGCCACCTACCTGATCCTCGCCGTCGGCTGCCTGTCGTCGGCGAACGTGCCGAAGATCCCGGGCCTCGAGACCTTCGCCGGCGCATGGTACCACACCGGGGAGTGGCCGCACGAAGGCGTCGACTTCACCGGCAAGCGCGTCGGCCAGATCGGCACCGGATCGACGGGGATCCAGGCCGCCCCCGTGATCGCCCGCAGCGCGGCGCATCTCACGGTCTTCCAGCGCACGCCCAATTACAGCGTGCCGGCGCGCAACGGCCCGCTCGGCGCGGAGTTCAAGCGCTGGGTCCGCGAGCGCCACGACGAGATACGCGACGTAGTGCGCACCACGCCCAACGGCCACCCCTTCCGCATCGCCGAGCGCAAGGCCTTCGACGTCACGGACGAGGAGCGCCGGGCGATCTACGAGGCGGCGTGGGAGAAGGGCGGGCTGCAGTTCCGCGCGAGCTTCCGGGACCTGCTCGTCGACAAGCGGGCCAACGACACGGCGGCGGCGTTCATCAAGGAGAAGATCCGCGCGATCGTGAAGGACAAGGCGACGGCCGCGGTGCTGGCCGCCATCGACCATCCCTATGCCGCCAAGCGCCCGCCGATCGACAGCGGCTATTTCGAGACCTTCAACCGCGACAACGTCACCCTGGTCGACATCCGTGCCCGCCCGATCGAGCGCATCGTCCCGGGCGGCATCGTCGCCGGTGGCCGCGAGTACCCGCTCGACATCATCGTCTTCGCCACCGGCTTCGACGCGATGACCGGCCCGCTGCTGAGGATCGCAATCGAAGGAAGCGACGGGTTGACCCTGAAGGAGGCGTGGCGGGCCGGCCCCCGGACCTATCTCGGGCTGCAGGTCGCGGGCTTCCCCAACATGTTCACCCTGACCGGCCCGGGCAGCCCGTCGGTGCTGTGCAACCTGCCGGTGGCGATCGAGCAGCACGTGGAATGGATCACCGACTGCATCGCCTGGCTGCGCGCCAACGGCGTCGACCGGATCGAGCCGGCCGCCGAAGCGGTCGAGAGCTGGGTTGCGCACGTCAACGAGGCGGCCGCCGCCACCCTGCTGCCGACGGTGCCGCACTCCTGGTATCTCGGCGCCAACGTGCCGGGGAAGCCGCGCGTCTTCATGCCCTATGCCGGCGGCATGGCGCGCTACCGCGCCATCTGCGAGGACGTGGCCGCCAGGGGCTACGCGGGCTTCGTGCTGGGCGGTAGCGACAGGGCGGCGGCCCGCCCGGCAAGGGTCGGCGGCTTCGCCGCCGCGGCGGCCTCCGGCAGCGTGGGAGTGTAGTCCGGGCCGCCGCCCTGTCGGCACAGGCGCCGGGTTGCGGCCCCGGCCGGCACCGGGCTACGCTGGCCGCCGGCGTGGATCACTCCGGTGAGCGGGGCGGGGGTGGCGGCATGCTGGTCGGCACGAACGGGGACGACCTCTTCGTCGGCACGGAAGGGCGCGACGAGTATTTCGCGCTGTCCGGCGCGGACATCGTCGCCGGCCTCGGCGGCAACGACTTCCTCGATCTCGGCCCGGGGGCAGATTCCGCCGGCGGCGGCGCCGGCAACGACTTCATCCTCGGGGGCAGCGGGGGCGACACGATCATCGGCGGCGAGGGCTCGGACTCGCTGTTCGGCGGCACGAACCTCGACAACGCCGACAGCGGCGCGGACCGCATCCTCGGCGGCACGGGCAACGACCTGATCCTCGGCGGCGACGGCGACGACACGGTCCTGGGCGAGGACGGCGACGACGCCGTGAACGGCAATACCGGCGTCGACGTCGTGCGCGGCGGCACGGGCGCCGACTTCGTCCGCGGCGGCCAGGGCGACGACACCGTCTATGGCGACGAGGGCGGCGACTGGCACGTCAACGGCAACATCGGCAACGACACGGTATTCGGCGGCGACGGCGACGACACCTGCTTCGGCGGCCAGGGCTTCGACCGCGTGTACGGCGAGGGGGGAAACGACCTGCTCTACGGCGACTTCGAGTCCGACGTTCTGGAGGGCGGTGCGGGCAACGACCTGCTCTACGGCGGTCTCGGCAACGATTTCCTGGTCGGCGACGACGGCGACGACACGCTGCTCGCCGGCGAGGGGGCTTCCACCGACGACCTCAATGGCGACGCCGGCGACGACCTGATGATCGGCTCGGGGGGCCGCAACACGTTCTTCCCCGGCGCCGGCGACGACACCATGACCGGCGGCCTGGACGTCGACCGGTTTCTGATCGAGGGCGGCGGAGGCGAGGACGCGATCACCGACTTCGACGTACTGGTGGACAGGATCGAGATCGAGCGCAACGCCAACGGCTCGGGCATCGACAGCTTCGCCGACGTCCAGGCCCAGATCTTCTTCTTCGCGGATACCGTCGGAAACGGCGTCGGATTCCAACTCGGCGTCGGCAACGCGCTCTACCTGTATGGCGTCAAGGACACCGATCTGAGCGCCGCCGCCTTCTCGTTCTTCTGACGCGCGGCCGACGCCGGTGGCGCTGCGCGGTTGCGGCCGCTCACGGTACCCGGCCCATGATGCCGCGGATGAGGTAGGCGTACCAATAGGCCGACGCCTTCGGGATCCGCCGTTGCGTGGGATAGTCGACATAGACCAGCCCGAAGCGGTTGTTGTAGCCCGAGCCCCATTCGAAGTTGTCGAGCAGGGACCACACGAAATAGCCGCGGACGTCGGCACCGGCGGCGAGCGCGTCGTACAGCGCGGAGAGGTAGACGGCGAGGTATCCCACCCGCTCCAGGTCGACGACGTTGCCCGAGGCATCGGGCTGCTCGACCGTGCCGGCGCCGTTCTCCATCACGTAGACGGGCAGCCCGTAGCGCCGGCCGACGTCGATCAGGGTGTCGCGGAAGGCCCACGGGTCGACCTGCCAGCCCATCTGGGTCTTCGGCACGTCGTCGGGCGCATCCGCCCAGGCGAAGCCGAGCGGGGCGGCCGCATCGGCCCGGGCGAAGATCGGCGAGTAGTGGTTGAGCCCGAACCAGTCCACCGGGCGGTGGATCCGCGCCATGTCGCCGTCCCGGACGTGCGGCGCGATCGCGCGCGCCAGCAGGGGCGGATACTCGCCGCGATTCTGCGGCGCCGGGAACGCCTCGTTCCAGTAGGCGCTAAGCAGGGCCGCGGCCGCCTCGTCGGCCGCGGTGCGACCGCCCGCCGCGCGGGCGGGCTGCATGCTGTGGATGCAGCCGATCGACGGCGCCCGGGCCTGCGCGCGCAACGCGTCGACGGCGCCGCCGTGCGCCAGGTTCACGTGATGGATGGCCTTGTGCAGCGCGGCGGGATCGGCGACCGCGGGAGGATGCCAGGCGAAGCCGTAGCCGAAGAGCGCGAACACCGACGGCTCGTTGAAGGTGGCGAAGCGGCGGACGCGGTCGCCCAGGCGCCCGGCGATCAGCGCGGCGTAGTCGGCGAACCAGGCGGCGCTGTCGCGGTTCAGCCACCCGCCCTCGTCCTGCAGCGCCTGCGGCAGGTCCCAGTGATAGAGGCAGAGCCACGGCTCGATGCCGGCCCGGAGCACCGCGTCCACCAGGCGATCGTAGAAGTCCAGCCCGGCCTCGTTGGCGGCACCCCGCCCGGCGGGCAGCACGCGCGGCCAGGCCACCGAGAAGCGATAGGCGGCGACGCCGACCTTGCCCAGCAGGGCGACGTCCTCGGCGTAGCGGTGATAATGGTCGCACGCGACCTCGCCGTTGTCGCCGCCGGCGATGCGGCCGGGCTCCCGGCAATAGGCGTCCCAGATGCCGGGGCCGCGCCCGTCGACCTTCGCGGCGCCCTCGATCTGATAGGCCGAGGTGGAGACGCCCCAGACGAAGTCGCGCGGTATCAGATGACGCTCGGGCTCGACCCGGGCGGGGAACCCGTTGGGCACCGCCGGACGCGGGAAATCCGTCATGCGCCGGCGCCCGGTCGGGGCGGGCGGAAATGCTGCGCGCGGGCCTTCGGTCTGAACATTCGCGGATCCACCCTGCCGAACCGGCTCGGGCGGCATGAGCCCATCATCGCGGCCCGCCCGGCAAGCGGCGGCGCGCCCGCGGCGGGCGGGGGTATCTCAATCCCGAGACGACCACGGCGCGCGCGCCACGATGCACCGGAGGGGCTGAGGCAGACGGCTTTCCCTCTCCGCCCTGAGAGTATGTTTTGAAAGTATCTTGCTGTGTTGG
>JADZBA010000494.1 GCA_020852355.1 Alphaproteobacteria bacterium | reverse complement strand
CGAGGTAGTCGCGTTCGTCTCCCGCCCCGCCCCGCCTCGACATCTGTTCGTAGCGGGCCACGCCGTGATCGATGTGGACGACGAGGTCGCCCGGTGTGAGCCGTTCCAGGATGTCGCGCGGGACGACACGGCGGAGCGCATTCGGACGGCGGATCCGAACCGTCCCGAACAGCTCCCGATCGGTCACGAAGGTCAGGCCATCGGGACCGCCGGTAAAGCCGCCGTTGAGGCTGCGCGAGATGAGGCTTATCGAGCCTGGCGGTGGGGCGCCGTCGATCCGCTCGACGACGGCGACCGGCTGGTTCGCCTCGGCAAGGATCTCGGCCAGCCTTGGGGCCTGGTCCGAGGCGAGAACGATCCGGGCCCCATCCTCGCGCCAGGACCTGACCGCCTCGGGCAGGCGGCCGGCCCGACCCAGGGGCAGGACCGGCTCACGCCAGCCGAAGGCGTCGCCGGAACTGCGTGCACCGGACGCCATCGCCACATCCGCTGGCGGTTCTGATTCCCAGGTGAGTTCCAGCGTCCGCGATGACACCAGCCGGCTCTTCCAGTCACGGGGCGGGAGATATGCCGACGGCCACGACGCGGGCAGCTCACCCGCTTCGACCAGTTCGGCCCGGCGTTCGTCGGCCTGCCGCCACAGGAACGCCGCCGCCTCGGCGATGTCGCCGGGCTCGTCGAGCACGAGCGGCGTCCCGCGATCTATATGGTCGAGCCCGGTCGCCGGGGCGAGTATCGGCGCCCAGACCTCGGCCGCATCACCGACCGCCAGGGCGCGCGAGGTGGCGCCGGCGGCCGTGGTGGTGGTGGCCGTGACGCTGGCGGCCCCGGCAACCGTGGCGGTGGTGGTGGCCGCGACGGCGGAGGTCGTACGCAACGGGTCGTCCGCACCCCCGAACCTCGCGAGATCAGCTGTCAGGCGTTCACCCAGTCGGCGGGCATCGCGCCCGAGCCGCTCACGGATCGCTTCGATGCCGGCGGCGGCAAGCAGGAACTCCGATGCCGGCAACAGGACGGCGCCGTCGATCTTCTCCGTCGTCCGCTGGTCGGTCGGATCGAAGGCCCGCAGGGAATCGATCTCGTCGCCAAAGAACTCGAGCCGTATGGGCAGCTCGCGCGATGGTGGGAAGACATCGATGATCCCGCCCCGTCGCGCGAACTCGCCGCGGCCCGCGACCTCGAGGACGGGCACATAGCCGAGATCGAGCAGGTCGTGCAGCAGCTCGTCCGGTCGCATCCGTGCGCCGACACGCAGCTCACGTGGCGTCTCCGGCAGGTCGTCGGGCGAGATCGTGTGCTGGAGGAGTGCCTGGACGCTGGCCACGAGCACGCGGGCCCGACCGCTCCGCCACGCGGACAGCGCGGCCACCCGTGCGGCGGTCTCGTCGGCGACGAGCTCGCTGCGCTCGTAGGCGAGCGAGGTCCGCGGCTCGAGGGTCGCCACCGCGCCGGGGTCGCCAAGCCACGCCCCGAGTTCCTCCGCGACGCGATCGCCGATCTCGGCGTCACGGGCGATCCAGACCAGCCGTTCGTCGAGCGCGATAGCGGCTGCGAGGAATGATTTGGCGCCGTGGGGGACAGCGACGAGCCCAACGTGTCGTCCGACCCGCCCGATGTCGGCTGGACTGCCCAGCCGCTCCCTGAGTGCCTCGAACGTGCCGGTGGACGCAAGCAGTCTCGGCAGGGCGGCGAGGTCCGGTAGCCGATGGCCGGCTGTCGGCCGTGCCGGCTTGGCACGGCGTGCGGCGGGAGGGCGCGCGGTGGGAGGGCGCGCGGCGGGAGACGGCCTGCGCGCACGCTGTGTGGTCGCGTGAAGCGCATCCTCGACTTCCGCATCGACAGCCGCCACATCGAAGTCGAGTGCCTCGTCCGCCGCCGGCGGCGCGTGCCGGGCCGCGAACTCAGCCGCGACATTCTCGGCGATGCGTCGGTCACGCCCGCGCTTCCCGCGCAGGGGCGGTCGCGACGAGGCGCCCGTCCGCTCAGTCATGCGGCTCTGCCCCGACAAGTCATCGCGGCGCCGTGAGGGTCAGCCATCACTGCGCCGTGAGGGTCAGCCATCGGCGCCGTCCCCGGACTTGCCCGGGAGCATCCGCCGCCACCCAGTCCTCGTTCGTCGGATGCCGTCAGCGCCAGGTGGTCCATCGACCTCGCCCGGCGCCGCGAGTCGATCGGCGTCGGCAGGTCGAAGCTCGAACGTGTTGAACCGGTTGGCCGCCTTGCTCGTACTCTCGCGCGCCCACGCCTCGACGGCGTCCGACGCCGCATCCCGGAGTTCGTCCAGCCGCTGTGTCTCGTCGGGCGCGAACTTGCTCAGGACATGATCACGGGCGTTACGGACCGGGTCGCCGATGCCGATGCGCAGACGACTGAACTTCTCGGTGCCCATCTCATCGATGATCGAACGCAGGCCATTGTGGCCGCCGTGCCCGCCGCCCTCGCGAAAGCGCAGCTTCCCGAACGGCAGGGCGAAGTCATCGGCGACGATCAGCAGGTCGTGCAGCGGGGCGTG
>JADZBA010000493.1 GCA_020852355.1 Alphaproteobacteria bacterium | reverse complement strand
TGCCCCAGTACCACTCGGCGACGTCGCTCCACAGAGACCCGAGGCGGAGCTGCGGCAGGATCGACCCGATATAGGTCGGGAACTTGTGGATGTTGGCGGCGAGGCGCCAGGGATCGACCTCGCCGGCGCAGGCGGACGCGAGCACGGCCGCGAGGAGCGCGCCCGCGAGGAGCAGCGCCTTGCGGCGCCGCTCGCCCTGGGCCCTGCGGTAGGCCGCCTCGAGGCGCGCGACGGCGCGCGTGTCAGTGGGAATGACGAAGCGCATGGGGCTCATCCGGCCGGCCGGGGCGGACCCGTGTCCGTCCCGGCCACTCCTCCCGGCGTGGCCGACCGTCAGGTTCGCTTGCGGCGAAGCTCGTCGATGAACTTCAGCATCGCCTCGGTGTCGACATAGTCCTTATGGGAGACCGCGACGAAGCGCCGGGTCTTGCCGTCCTCCATCTTGTCGAGCAGGGGCTTCGCCTCGGCGTGCATTTCGAGGAAGGCGCGTTCGATCTTGGCCTTGAGGTCGGCCGGCATGTTGCTCAGGTAGGCGTAGGGCGACCCGGGCAGCAGATCGGACTTCCATACGATCCGGAAGTCCTCCTTCTTCGCCATGCCCTTGACCGCCATGCGCGACAGGTTGGAATCGTCCTCGCTGTTCCACCAGTTCATGCCGGCGTCGACGGTGCCGTTGGAGACGGCGATCACCGCGTTCTCGTGGCTGCCCGTGAACGCGACGACGGAGAAGTACTTCTCGGGATCGACCCCTTCCTTGCTCATGAAGTAGCGCGGAGCGAAGTTTCCGGAAGTCGAGTTCGGATCGACCAGGCCGAGCTTCTTGCCCTGCAGATCCTTCAGCGACCGGTAGGGGCTGTCGGCCTTCACGTAGGCGACGGAGTAGTAGCCGACCGCCCCCATCGTCGACTCGGTGGTCGCGAAGGCGACCACGTTGCCCCCCGAAACCTGATGGGCGCGGACGTAGGAGCCGGGACCGTAGTAGCCGATGTGAATCGTCCCCGCCTTCTGACCTTCGATCACCGCGGCATAGTCGTTGGCGACCCGCAGCGTCGTCTTCAACCCGGTCTTGCGTCCGAGATGCTCGGCGAGCGGCGAATAGCGGTCGACCGTCCCCGACGCGTTCTCCGAGGGGACGATCGCGATGACCAGTTCCGTCGGCCCCGCCTGCGCCATCGCGGGCAGGGGTAGCGCGGCGGCGGCGAGCAAGGCGGCACTCATGGCGTATCGGAGCATCGATGCGTCTCCTTCGTCTCTCGTGGAATGGGCCGGTGGATCAGGCGGGCTGGGCGCTGAGCCCGACGTCGGCGGGCAGCGCGTCGAGGAATGCGTCGGGCGAGCCCTTCGCCTCCAGCCCATACAGTCCCGTCGCCTCGGCGGCGGTCAGCGTGGCCGGTGCGCCGTCGAACACCACCCGGCCGGAGCGCATGCCGATCAGCCGTTCGCAGTAGCTCGCGGCGATATCCAGGTCGTGGAGATTGCACAGGACGGTGATGCCGTAGTCGCGATTGATCCGCTGCAGGGCATCCATGACGACCTTCGTGTTGCGCGGATCCAGCGAGGCGATCGGCTCGTCCGCCAGAACCAGCTCCGGCTCCTGGACGAGGGCGCGCGCGATGGCCACCCGCTGCTGCTGCCCTCCCGAAAGGGTCTCGGCGCGCTGCGCGACATGGCTGCCCATGTCGAGCTGCTCCAGCGCCGCCAGCGCCAGGAGCTTGTCGTCCCGCGGGAAGGCGCGCAGCAGCGACGGCACCAGCCCGACATGGTTGAGCCGGCCCATCATGACGTTCGTCAGTACGTCGAGACGCCCGACGAGATTGAACTGCTGGAAGATCATGGCGCAGCGGCTGCGCCACGCGCGCAGGGCGCGCCCCTTCAGCCGGCCGACCTCGACGCCGTCCCAGGCGATCCGCCCGCCGGTCGGATCGGTCAGCCGGTTGACGAGGCGGAGCAACGTCGACTTTCCCGCTCCCGACGGACCGATGATCCCGACGAACTGGCCGCGCGGAATCGAAATGGTCACGTCATCCACGGCACGCTTCGAGCCGAACTCACGCGATACGGATTCCAGCGACAGCATCAGCCCAGCCCGATCGGATCCTGATCTCTTGCTGCGGCGCACCCTGACAGATGCCGATGACCGTGGGATGACACCCGCCCGACCGTCCGGTTCGGCCTCGCGATCACTTCCGGATGATTGCGCCTTCCGCGCGAGGGCGCGCACCGGCTACCGATTCCCGCACGGCCGCGCTGCGCGGCCGGACAGGGAGGACATCATGCGTCCAGGGGCATCGGTGCTGGGACCGATCGCCGTGGCCGCCGCCCTCGCCTGCTGCGGAGCCGCGGCAGCGGCCGAGCATCGGGTGACGATGGGCGGCGGCGGGGTCCGCCGCCTCCCGCCTCCGGCCGTCTCCTTGAAAGCCGGGGCACGACGACAAATTTGAACAGCCCGAACACCGGCTGTATCCCCCATGCTCGATTTCGTACCCTCGACCGTCGCCGACGACGGCGCCGACGCCCCCGCCACCTCCGATGCCGACTTCGCCCCGCAGCGCGACGATGTGCTGCTCGACGCCTATTCCCGCGCCGTCTCCGACGTCGCCGAGCGGAACGGGCCGGCGGTGGTGCGCGTCGACACCCGCGCGACCGC
>JADZBA010000492.1 GCA_020852355.1 Alphaproteobacteria bacterium | reverse complement strand
CGCCGCCGCGATCGGCCGCCGCGTCGCCGACTTCGAGAACGCCACCGCCTACGGCCTGCTGAACTCGGCCAACGGGGACGGCCCGACGCTGACCACCGGCAACGCCGCGGTGTTCGGCACCGGCGCGGCACGCGCCAACAAGGCGGGCGCGGGCTCGGCGCTGGATCTCGGCGGGCTCGCCACCGGCCGCGCCGCCATCATGCGCCAGAAGACCCTCGACGGCCTGCCCATCGCGATCGGCTCCTCGATGCGGCTGCTGGTCGGCCCGAACCAGGAGCTCGCAGCGCGGCAGCTGACCGTCAGCGTCGCCGCGACGCAGACTTCGAATGCGAACGTCTTCGCGGGCTTCGTGCAGCCGCTGGTCGAGCCGCTGATCCAGAACAACCGATGGTACCTCTTCTCCGATCCGCTCTCGGCGCCGGTCTACGTCTACGGCTACCTGAACGGCGCGGAGGGACCGCAGGTCACCACCGGCCCGGTCTCTGGCGTCGACGGCGTCGAGGTCAGCGTGATCTTCGACTTCGGCGTCGGCGCCATCGACTGGCGCGGCGCCTGGTTCAACCCGGGCACCTGATCACCCGGCGCCTCGGCGCCATCAGATCCTGGTGGCGCCGAAGGGGTTCCGGACCGTCACGCCACGCCAGGTGAAGCCGTCCTGCATGTCCTCCGAGAGGAGCATGCGGCAGCCCGCCTGCGCGGCGCCGGCCAGCATCACCGAGTCCCAGAAGCCGAGGCGATGGGTGGTTACAAGCTCCATCGCCTCGAGGATCACGCCCGGCGTGGTGTCGATCAGCGGGAAGCTGTCCGACCAGCCGAGCACGGCGTTGCGGGCCTCTGCCGCCTCGCGCTTGGCCTTGCGGGTCAGCACCACGAACAGCTCGCCGAGCGCCTGCGCCGGCACCATCAGCTCGTGCTCGGCGAAGTCGCGCAGGATCAGCAGCGCGGTGTCCTTGCGGTCCTGACCGTTCACGCCCTCGGCGTAGGCGAGGACGTTGGTGTCGAGCGCGACCCGCACCTCAGCGCTCGTAGAGCTCGTCGCGGGTCCAGCGCCCGACGTCCTGCGCGGGCTGGCGGGCGAGGCGTGCCAGGAGGCTCGTGCGCGCCGCCTCGCGGCCAGCCTCGGCCGAGCCGCAGGGAACCAGCTTGGCGACGGGCTTGCCGTGGGAGGTGACCACGAAGGTCCGGCCCTCCTCGCGTACCTCGCGCAGCAGGCGGGAAAAGGCGCGATTGGCCTCGGCGGCGGAGATGGCTTCGTCCATGCCCCGATAATAGTGAAATGCACTACTTGCCGCAACCGGCGTCTCGCGTCCGGCGCGGCACCCCTCCCATCACCATCGCAGGAGTATCCCATGCGGAACTTCGTCCAGCCGGGCGACAGCCTGGCCGTTGCCGTCCCCTATGCCGCCGGGGTGACCGCCGGCCAGGGCGTCCTGGTCGGCGCGCTGTTCGGCGTCGCCGCCGTCGACGGCGCGCAGAACGCCGTCATCGAGGCCGCCACCCAGGGCGTCTTCGACCTCACCAAGGAGCCGTCGCTCGCCATCACCGCCGGCGCTCGGGTCTTCTGGGACAATACCAACCGCCGCGTCACCACCACGGCGACGGGCAACTTCTCGATCGGCATCGCCACGGCGGCGGCGCTGGCCGCGGACGCGACCGTGCGCGTCTGGCTCAACCGCGTGCCGGCCTCCGGCGCATGAGCGGCGATCCCAAGCTCAGCCGGGGCTACCGCAACCGCAACCCCGGCAACATCGAGCACCTCGCCACGAACAAGTGGCTCGGCCTCGAGACGCCGCCCCCGGACGGGCGCTTCTGTCGCTTCCGCTCGCACCAGCACGGCATCCGCGCCCTCGCCCTGCTGCTGCAGAGCTACCAGGACCGGCACGGGCTGCGCACAGTCCGCGGCATCATCGCGCGCTGGGCGCCGAGCAGCGAGAACGACACTCGCGCCTACCAGGCGGCGGTCGCCGCGCGGCTCGGCGTTGCCCTCGACGACCCGATCGACTTGCACGACGCGGCGACCATGCGCGGCCTCGTCGAGGCAATCATCCGCCATGAGCTCGGCGGCATGCCCTACGCGCCGGAGACGCTCGCGGAGGGCCTGCGCACGGCCGGCCTGGTCCAGCCCGGCCTCGCCCACAGCGGCACGGTCCGCGCCGCCGCGGGCTCGGTGGTCGCCGGCGTCACGGCGGCGGCGGTGGTCGATGCGGTCACGACGCTGGCGCCGCATGCCGATGGCCTGGCTGCGGTCCTGCGGGCGCTCGGCCCCTGGGGCGTTGCCGCCGCGGTGATCGGCGCCGCGGCGTGGGCCATCCACCAGCGGCTGCAGCGGCAGCGGGAGGTCACCCGATGACGGACCACGACCGCGAACTCGGCACCATCGTCACCCGCCTGACCGAGATCGAGCGGCGCCTCGCCGAGGGTGACAAGGACATGCGCGAGCTCACCCGCACCGTGACCGAGCTGGTCAAGGCGATGGCCGGCCTCACCGCACGGCTGACCTTCTCGGCGGGTGGGGCGGTGGGGGTGTCTCCTGCCGTTCCGGCCACCGGCGCGGCCGCAGCCGGCGGAATCGTGGGCGCCGCAGTCGGCGCGAAGCTCGCCTCATGGCTCGGGCTCGGCTGATCCGACATGGGCGTCGCCGATGCGGGCGTCGAGGCGCGACTGCGGCTGCTCGCCGGACAGATCGCGCGGCAGGCCTCGGCCATGACGCTCGACGCCATCCGCCGCGGCGGCAGCGCCTACGAGACGGTGCGGGGATGACCGAATATGTCTGGCCCGAGGCGCTGCGGCCCTCGCGGCTGACCTTCTACCTGCAGCACAACACCACGCGCTTCGTGTCGCCGGTCACCCGCGCCACCCAGGTGCTGCGGCGCGAGGGCGCGCGCTGGGTGCACGACACAACGGGCCACAACCCATGCGACGGTTCGAATCCTGCCTTGAAGGCGCCGCTCGTTGCGCTGCATGTCGAGCAGGCCACCGCGGATGCCTCCGCGGATCCGGGGCCGGCGCTGCGCCTGGCCGAGCGGCTCGGCGCGCAGACAGAAACCATCGCCGCCGCGGACCTTCCCATCGCCATCCTGCGAGAGGCTCGGGCCCGCAACGCGACGCATCTGGTGATCGGGCGCGGCCGCCCGGGCTGGTGGCGGCGCCTGACAGGGCGGACGCTCTCGGCGACGCTGCTCCGCGAAGCCACCGACTTCACGCTCCACCTGGTGCCGGAGCCGGCCGGGACGCCTCGGCGCCGCCGAGCGGAACCTCGCGCGGTGCCGGGCTGGACCGGCCGGGCGGCGACGCCGGTTCTCGTCGCGGCGGCGACCGGGGTTGGCATTGCCTTCGACGGGGTCGTGCCGGAGGGCGCCCTCGGCATGCTCTATCTGGTGCCGATCGTCGCGGCGGCGGTGGTGTTCGGGCCGATCCAGGGCGCCTTCGCTGCGGCACTCTCCTTCCTGGCCTGGAACTTCCTCTTCCTGCCGCCGCGCTACACGCTGACGATCGCCGGCCCCCAGGATGTCGTCGGCGTCGTCGTGTTCGCCCTCGTCGCGTTGCTGCTGGCCGGCACGACGGGCGGCCTCGGCCGCTCCGTCCGGGCAGCGCGGGCGCGCATGCTCGGCCTGCGCCGGCTCGTGGAGTTCAGCCGCCGGCTTGGCGCGCCGGGCGACAAGGGCGACCTCGTGCTCGCCATCGCGGAGGAGGCGTCGCGCATCGCCGGCGGGCCCGCCTGCGTCCTGCTGCTCCTGCCGCCGCTGCCGGGTGAGAACGCCCCGGAGCCGGTCCTGCGGGCCAGCGTGCCGATCGAAGCCGGGCCCGACGACGCGAGCATGGCCGCGGCGCGCTGGTCGGCCGCCAACCGGCGCCCGGCCGGACGCGGCACCGATACCTTGCCCGCGGCCGCCTGGCAGTTCCGGCCGATGCGCACGGCGCATGGCCTGGCAGGCTTGGTTGGGCTGCGCTTGCCGGAGGAGGGCGTGCCACTGGAGGGCGAGGCCGACCGGGCTCTCGATGCCCTGCTCGACCAGGCCGCGGTCGCGCTGGAACGCGCGGAGCTCATGGAGGAGCGGGCCCGCGGCGAGGCCCGCGCGGAGACCGAGGCGCTGCGCACAGCCCTTCTCACCTCGCTCGGCCACGACCTGAAGACGCCGCTCACCTCGATCCGGGGCGCGATCGGCACTCTGCGAACGGCAGGCCCTGCGCTTTCGGAGGAGACGCGCGCCGATCTCCTCGCGACCGCCGAGGAGGAAACCGAAAGGCTGTCGCGCTGGATCTCGAACATTCTCGACATGGTGCGGATCGAGAACCGCCAGATCGCGCCGCGGCGGGAGACGGTGGACCTCGCCGACGCGCTGGAGACGGCGGCCGCCCGGGCGGTCCGGGCGCATGGCCGCGAGGTGGTCCTCGACCTCGCATCGCGGGCCACGGCGCCGCGCCTCGATCCTGCGCTGCTCGACCAGGTGCTGGCCAATCTCCTCGACAACGCGCTGAAGTTTTCCGGACCCGCGGGCAAGGTGGTGCTTCGCCTGAGCCGGGAGGGTCCGGAGGTCGCGATCGCGGTGGAGGATGAAGGTCCGGGCATCCCGCGCGAGGATCTGCACCGAGTCTTCGACCCGTTCTTTCGCGCGACCCGCACGGACCGCGTCGCGGCGGGCAGCGGGCTGGGGCTGGCCATCTGCCGCGGGCTCGTGCAGGCCATGGGCGGGCGGATCGTGGCCGAGAGTCCGGTGAAGCCGGACGGAAGCGGGACGCGGATGGTGGTGAGGTTCCCCGGCGGATGAGTGACAAGACGTCTCCGCGCGTCTCCGACGCGACGCGGCCTCGCATTCTCGTTGTGGACGACGAGCCGCAAATCCACCGCTTCCTGGCCCCAGCGCTCGAGGCCGCGGGCTACGAGCCTTTGCGGGCTGAGACGGTGGCCGAGGGGCTGCGGGTCGCAGCCGAGCGGTCGCCGGCATTGGTGCTGCTCGACCTCGGTCTGCCGGACGGCGACGGCAAGACGGCGATCCCGAAGCTGCGCGGGTTCACGGAGGCGCCGATCGTGATCCTGTCGGCGCGTGACCAGGAGGCCGAGAAGGTTGCCGCGCTGGACGCTGGGGGCGACGACTATGTCGAGAAGCCCTTCGCACTGGGCGAACTGCTCGCCCGCATCCGTGCCGCACTTCGCCGCGTGGGGCGGCACCTGCCCGAGGTGCAAGAGACGGTCGTCCGCGTGGGCGGCCTGGAAGTGGATTTCGCCCGGCGCACGGCTCGTGTCGAAGATGGCGAACCGCTGAAGCTCACGCCGCGAGAGTGGGATCTGCTGGCGGCCTTGGTGCGCGGTGGCGAGGGAAGGGTGATCACCCACCGCCAGCTCCTGACATCCGTCTGGGGGCCGGCCCATGCGGAGGAGACCCAGTACCTTCGCGTCTATGTCGGCCACCTCCGGCAGGAGCTCGGCGGCGCATCGCCCTTGATCCGCACCGAGCCCGGCGTCGGCTATCGCTTTGGCACCGACGACCACTGACGCGTGCGGCGGGTCACGGGGCCGCAACGCCGCGAGCTCGATCTGTCCTGGCTGCGGCCTCGGGCTGCTGGCATCATCGCTCGGCCAGATCTGGATCGAGGCGGCGCCATGACCAACGATGCGACCGCGCTGAAGTCCAAGCGCGTTCCTGGCCGCAAGCCAGGGCCAGCACAGCGCGACGAGCTGCTTCGGATTTGGGGGCATGTCGACGACGACGGTCGAACGCTCATGCTGTTCTTCGCGCGGACGCTCGCGCGCGATCAGGGCTTGGTGCCCTCGGATACGCCGTTGCTGATGACCGATCGCGTATTCTGGCGTGGGCGCGAAGACGGCCTACATCGAGAAGGCGAGCCCGTGGGAGAACGGGTATGTGGAGAGCTTCAACGGCAAGCTGCGAGACGAACTGCTGAACGGCGAGGTGTTCAACACCCTCTGGGAAGCGCAGGTGCTGATCGAGGAGTGGCGCCGGCACTACAACCGGGTCCGGCCGCACTCGTCGCTCGGGTATCGCCCTCCCGCCCCGGAGATGGTGTCCTTGGCCAGGTCGCAGATCAGCTCAGGAGCAGGCCCGGCTGCGATGGCTCACTGAAATTCAGGCCGGACCACTCCATGGGGGCTGGTCACTCTACCGCCGGGGCCTCGCCACGCTTCAGCGCGCGAACGAGACGCGCGAGGCGCTGAACGCGGCACGGCTTGAGCATGCGATCACGCTGACCTCGCTTGCCGACCTTCAAGCCAGCGCTGCCGGGGAGGCGCGGGCGGAGGCCGACCGATCGGACAGGCAGAGGAGGCGCTGGCCGCCGCCGAGCGCGTGCTGGCGGAACTGCAAGCCGAAAGTGCGATGGCTGCGACGGTGCTCGCGCCGCAGGCAGCCAGCGGCACGCTGGCGGGCGTCGAGGTCACCACCAGCCGCCATCGACCGATCGACCTGGTGCTGCCGACCCTTCGGCGCTGGTTCGCGCTCTGACGCGGGTGCC
This sequence comes from Alphaproteobacteria bacterium, assembly GCA_020852355.1. GTDB lineage: Bacteria > Pseudomonadota > Alphaproteobacteria > ATCC43930 > Allostellaceae > Allostella. The sequence goes on along the minus strand of JADZBA010000492.1, from coordinate 15,578 downwards.
ACCCGCCGGGTCAGTCCCGAACGGCCGGACGCGTCAGGCGATGACCGCGATCTCGCTCCCCGCCCAGCCGGACGCGCCGACGAACTGCGCCACGACGACCGCCGCCCCCCCGCCTTGTCCATCGGCGTCCCACCGCAGCTGCCCGGTGTCGGTCTCGAAGACGAACTGCCCGACGCCGGCCGCCGAGCTGGCGGCGCCCGTAGCGTTCTCCACGTAGCGTTCGGTGGCCAGCAGGTCCATGCCTTCGGAGAGCCCGCCGCCGAAGGCCGAGGCGGACACCTCGAAGGCATCGTCCTCCCCGACGTAACCGACGATGATGTCGTTGCCCTCGACGGCCGCGCCGTAGCGGAAGGTGTCGAGCCCCATGCCGCCCTTCAGCACGTCGCTTCCCGCGCCGCCCTCAAGCGTGTCGTCGCCCGCGCCGCCGACAATCGTGTCGTTGCCGTCGCCGCCGGCCAGATTGTTGCCGCCGGCATTGCCGAGCAGCACATTGTCGAGCGCGTTGCCGGTTCCGTCGATCGCGTCGGTCCCCAACAGCACCAGCCGCTCGACCTCCGCGGCGAGCACGAAGTCCACGCTGGCCTTGACGAGATCGGAGCCCTCGCCGGAGGCCTCGATCACCGCGTCGCCGGCGTCGTCGACGAAATAGGTGTCATCGCCGTCGCCGCCCGCCATGCTGTCCGCGCCGGGGCCGCCATGCAGCAGGTCATGGCCCGCGCCGCCAGCGAGCGTGTCGTTGCCCGCGCCGCCGGAAAGCGTGTCGGCCCCATCGCCGCCGGCCAGACCGTTGCCGGCCAGGTTGCCGATCAGCACGTTGTCGAGCGCGTTGCCGGTGCCGCCGATCGCGTCCGCCCCGAGCAGCAACAGCCGCTCGACCTCCGCGGCGAGCATAACGTCCAGCCAGGCCTTGACGAAATCGAAGCCCTCGCCCGGCTGCTCCACCACCAGGTCGCCGGGGTCGTCCACGACGTGGATGTCGTCGCCCGCGCCGCCGACCATGGTGTCGGCACCGGCGAAGCCCACCATGGTGTCGTCGCCGTCGCCCCCGACGGTGAGATCGTCGCCCACACCGCCCCGCAGCGAGTCGTTGCCAAGCCCGCCTTGCAGGCTGTCGTCGCCCTGGCCGCCGAACAGGTCGTCGTCGCCGACCCCGCCATCGAGCAGGTCGCTGCCGCCGCGGCCGAGCAGCCCATCGGCGCCGTCGTCGCCGCTCAGCGTGTCCGCCCAGGCCGTGCCGGACAGCACCTCCTGGGCATCCAGGATGGTGATCGCCAGCGTTCTCGTGCCCTGGAGCGCGCCGTCCGACGCGGCCACCACGACCTCGTAGACGTTGTCGCCGTTGGTGTCCGCGGGATCCTCGAAGTCGAGGCCGCTGCGCAGCGCGAGCGCGCCGGTCGCCTCGTCGATGACGAAGCGGCCGGCATCGGCGCCGCCGGTGATCGCGAAGGTGATCGGGTCGCGTTCTACATCCTCGGCCACGACGACCGTGATTACCGCCGTGCTGTTCTCCTCGATGCCGAAAGCGGCCGGGCCGGGGATCGCCGGGAAGACCACCGGCGCGTCGTTGACGGCCTCGATCACCAGCGTCACCGCGCGCAGGACCTCGACAGTGTCGTCGAATGCCGCGATCTCGAGCTGCACCGCCCCGTTGGCGTCGGCCGGCGGCGTGCCGGCGAGCGTACGCGTCGCACGATCGTAGCTCAGCCAATCCGGCAGCCCCGCACCGCCGGGGGAACGCAGCTCGACGAGCACCGCGTCGCCATCAGCGTCGGTCACGAAGCCCGCCGGGAAGGACACCGAGAAGGGCGTGTCCTCGCGCGCGGCGAGCATCGCGGGCGCGACGATCACCGGGGCATCGTTGCGCGCCTCGACGGTGACGGTGACGCGCGCCGTGTCCAGGCTGCCGGTGGAATCCCTCAGCTCGTAGTCGAACCACGCCTCGCCGTTGAACTGCGGCGGTGGCGCGATCACCACCTGGCCATCGTCGAGCAGTTCGACGGCGATGTTCTCGCTGCCGAGGATGCGCGTCAGGGTCACCGCCTGGCGGTCCACGTCGAAATCGTTGTCGGTCAGGGCGGTCACGAAGATGGCGAGCGTGGTGTCCTCGGCGATGGTCAGGTGGTCATCCGCCGCCGTCGGCCCGTCGCTGACCGGCAGGACCTCGATCCTGACCGTGGTCGGGACCTCGAAGCCGGTCTCGTTGGTGAGCGCGTAGCGCAGCGTCAGCGTGCCGAAGAAGTCGGCCGCGGGCGCCACACGGTAGAGCCCGCTCTCCAGCAGCGTGACGCCCGGCCCGGTCAGGCCGAGGAACCGCACATCCGAGCCCACGGGAATGTCGTCATTCGCCATCAGTACGGCGGGATCGATCTCGATGAAGCCGTCCTCGAGCACCTCGAAGCCGGCGTCGGAGACCGCGACCGGAACCTCGAACTCGGGGAAGACCAGCACGGAGACGTAGCCGGTGCTGGTCGCCCCGAGATCGTCGGTGACGCGGTAATGGAAGCCGCCATCGCCGAAATAGCCCGGGCGACCCAGGAACACGGCCGTGTCGCCGTCGCGGACCACGGTGCCGTTGTCGCCGTCGAAGACGTCCACGATCCGGAAGCCGTGGCCCTCGACGTCGCGGTCGTTGAACAGCATGTCCGCGAAGTCGATCACCAGCGGCGTGTCCTGGTCGCCGAAGAACAGCCCGTCCGGATTGGCGATCGGGGCGTCGTTCACCGCCGCGATCTCGAAGCGGATCACGCCCGATGCGCTCAGCCGGCCATCCGTGACGGAGTAGCGGTATTCGAGCGGGCCGTTGACGTTCTCGTCGGGGACGAACTGGTAGCGGTTGTCGGGCAGTTCGAGGATGCGTCCGTCCGGACCGGAGGACTGGATCGAGACGAAGCGGATGGAATCGCCATCTAGGTCCGTGTCGTTGGCGAGCAGGTCGGCGATGGTGAACTCGAAGGGGGTGTCCTCGACCGTCGCGAAGACATCGGCCGTCGCCGTCGGTCGGCGGTTGGTGCTCTGGACGATCACCTCGACCAGGCCCTGGCTGGTGCCATGGCGGTCGTCGGTAAGCTCGTAGCGGAAGCTCGCGACCCCGGCGAAATCGCGCACCGGGGTGAAGGTGATCCGGTCATCCTCGAAGACGACCGTGCCATTCGCGGGATCGAGCACGCCGAGGAAGCGGAAGGCGTCGCCATCCACGTCGCGGTCGTTGGCAAGCAGCTGTGCCGGATCGATCACCAGCACGCCGTCCTCGAACATGCTGAGCGTGTCGGTCACGGCGATCGGCGGATCGAAGAGCGAGAGCACGTCGAGCGTGACCGTGCCCGCCACCGGGCCCTCGCGTTCGTCGGTCACGGTGTAGAGCAGCGTGTCGAGCCCGGCGAAGCCGGCATCCGGCGTGTAGGTGACGAGGGCACCGGCATTGCCATCCAGCGCAAGGGTGCGGGTGGCCTCGCTCGTGGTCGTGCCGTCGCGGCTGGTGAACCGGATCTCGTAGCTGCCGAGAACGCCGAGCGGCACGGTCGCGGTGACCGCGCCCGTCGCGGTGTCGAGCGTCATCCAGCCCGGCAGCGCCGAGCCATCCGCAAGCGCCGCGCTCCAGCTGCCGCCGGGCACCGGCTCAAGCGCCTCGGGCGGGGCGATCAGCACGGTCGAGAGGCTGATCTCCAGAGAGCCATGGTCGGGCGCGCCGACCGCCAACACCCGCAGCGGGTCGCCGTCGTCGTCCCGGTCGTTATCGAGCAGCGTGGTGACGAGGAAGCTGACCGCGCCGCTCTCGAACAGCTCGAAGCGGTCGGCCGTGCCGACCGGCAGTTCGCGCCGCGGCGCGACATTGAGGACGATGATCGCAGGCTCGGCCGAGGTGCCGCCCTTCTCGTCATGCGCATCATAGGTGAAGGCGACGGAGCCGTTGAAGTCGGGGGGCGTGGTGAGGGTGATCCGCTCCGGCAGGTCGGCCACCGAGACGCCATCGCTATCCTCGGCGACGGTGAAAGTCTCGTCCACCACCGCCTCCGTGATGATCCACATCGGCGGCAGGCCGTCGCCTGCGACGGCGATTCGTACCGGCACGGCGCCGACGTGCTGCGAGGGCGGCATGCCCGCGAAGCGCATCGTCTCGGCGTCGAAGCTGAGCCAGTTGTCGAGCGGCGCGCCGCTTTCGCGCGTGGCGACGAGCGACGTCGCCGCGGCGAGATCGATGCCGAACAGACCCTGCGCCTCCAGCAGGGGATCCCCGGCGATGATCGCGTTGATCGCGGGCTCAAGCGGCTCGGCAGGATCGATCAGGAACTCGATCGTGAAGCCACGGGTGGTGGAGCGGTAGACATGCTCCGGCAGATCCGCGAGGCCGCTGGGGGTGAAGGTGAGCTGGATGCGCACCGGCACGTCGTCCGCCTCGGGCTCGAAGCCGGTCCGGAAGAACTGGCGGCTCGCCGCGTCGAAGCCGAGCCAGTCCGGCAGGGGGCGACCGCCCACCCGTGTTGCGGTGAAGCTGCCTTCGGCGATGTCGAAGGTCGCCACGCGGTCGCCATCCGCATCGAGCGTCCATTCGTAGGCCTGACGCAGCGTGAAGCCGCCGAGCACGGTGTCGGCGACCGAGAGGCCGGCGGCCAGCGCGGCGGCATCGCCTCCGTCGAAGGCGAAACGGAAGGCATGGACGGCCCCGTTCGACGGATCGGTCAGGAAGACCGCGACATCCTGCGGGGCGTCCATCTCCGCCGGCGGGATGCCGGTGAAGGTCAGCGTCGCCTCGTCGAAGCTCAGCCAGTCCGGCAGCGCGCGGTTGTTGCCGGCCTTCGCCTCCACCGTGAAGTCCGGCGAGAGGAACCGGGTGGCGAAGACGCCGAGCAGCGCACTGTCCAGGAAGAAGATGACATCCCCATCCAGGTCGAGATCGTTGCCGAAGGCCTCGGCGGGGATGACGTATTGCGGCCCGTCCTCGACGCCCTGGACCACGTCGTTGCGCAGCACCGGCCCGCTGTTGCGCGGGAGGATGGTGAGATGCGCGACGGCGGTGTCGGTGCCGCCGCGCCCGTCGCTGACCGTGTACTCGAAGCTCGCGGGGCCGTTGTAGTTGGACTTGGCCGCGAACTCGATCATCCCCTCGTCGTTGACCCGGACCTTGCCGTTGACGGCGAAGCGGTAGACCTCGATGAAGCTCAGCGCGTCGCCGTCGGGATCGCTGTCGTTGAGCAGAAGAAGCGCCGGATCGATGACGATGATGTCGTCCTCGAGCAGCCTCAGGCCGTAATCGTCATTGGCGATCGGCGGCAGGTTCTGCGGCCGTACGCGGATGCCGAAGGACAGCGTCGCCTCCGCGCCGCGCGCGTCGATCACGTCGAAGGCGATCGAGGCGTCGCCCAGCGCGGACGGCGTGAAGGCGATGGTGCCGGCCGCCTCGTCGAACACCTCGACGCCGTTCTCCGCGGCGTTGCCGTCTGCGCCGATGTGCAGCCCGACGAATTCGAAGGCGTCGCCCTCGACATCATAGACCTTCGCCATGAGTTGCGCGACCGAGATGGTCGTCGTCTCCTCCAGCTTGACCACCGCGCGACCGCTGGTGATGCGGGGCGCGTCGTTGACCGGCGCGAAGTAGATCTCGACATCGGCGGTACTGGTCGCGCCCGACGCGTCCGCCAGGATGTAGCGGAAGCCGGCGAAGCCGAAATGGTCGGGCCGCGACAGGATCTCGATGTATTGGCCATCGAGCTTCCAGGTCGCGTCGGTCGCCTCGCCGTCGTAGTCGTTGTTCTTGTAGGGCCGCAGCGGCACGCCGGCGGCGTTGGTCAGCGGCTCCGCGCCGATGATGTGCAGGCCTTCCTGCTCGTGGTCGCCGTCCACGTCGTAGTCGTTCGCCAGGAGGTTCTCGATGCGGATGCGCAGCGGCACGTCCTCAAGGCCGTAGACGAGCGGATCGTCATTCGCGACCGGCGCGTCGTTGACAGGCGAGAGATTGACCTCGACCCGCGCCGTGGATTCGCGCCCGAGCGGATCGCGCACGGTGTAGCTGAAGAAGGCGTCGCCGTTGTGGTCCTGCGCGCCCAGGAAGGCGATCATGCCGCCCTCGACGATCTCCACCGCGCCGAAGCGCGGGTGCTGCACGGAGACGAGGACGAGATCCTCGATGCCGGCCTCGGCGTCGTTGAGGATGAGCACGGCCGGGTCGATCAGCAGGACCTCGTCCTCGATGCCGAGGCGGACGATGTCGTCCTGCGCGTTGAAGCGCCCGAGCCGCAGGCGGTCCTGGATCGCAGCGCGGTCCCAGCTGGTCCCGTCCGCGAAGGCGATCTGCTCGATGCCCGTCGACTCGCCCAGGAAGTGGCCGGTGACGGTGACGGTGTCGATGAGGAATCCGTCGTCGCGCTCGATCTCGACGAAGAGGTCGTCGCCGAGCCGCAGCAGCGACAGGTCCTTCGCCGCGATGCCGGCGCCCAGCACCAGCCGGTCCAGGTCGCCGGCGTCGCCCGCCTCGGCGATCCGGTCCTCCGAACTGTCGAAGCCGAAGCGGTAGTCGTCGCTGCCGGAGCCGCCCCGCAGGAGGTCGTCGCCGAAGCCGCCGTCGAACACCTCGCTGCCGGCCGCGCCAATGAGCGTGTCGGCGAAGACGGACCCGACGAGCATCTCGATGGAGGCCAGCCGGTCGCCCAGGGCTTCGCCGGCGAGGCCCTCGCCCAGGGCCAGGTCCACCACCACGGCTTCCTCGGCGCGCGCATAGTCGGCCGCGTCGAAGCCGCCGCGACCGTCGATCGTGTCGGCGCCTCGGCTGCCGCGCAGCCGGTTGTCGGCGTCGTCGCCGGCCAGGCTGTCGTCGTGGTCGCTCGCCTGGATGATCTCGATGCCGCTGAGCGTGTCTCCTTCGGCGTCGCCGCCGCCGGCGGTGCCGGCGGCGATGTCGATGGCTATGCCGGTCGTCGAGAGCGTGTAGTCGGCGGTGTCGATGCCATCGCCGCCCGACAGCAGGTCGGCGCCGCGGCCGCCCGACAGCTCGTCATCGCCGGCTCCGCCGACCAGCGTGTCGGCGCCGCGGTCGCCGGAGAGCAGGTTCGCGCCGGCGTCGCCCTCCAGGCTGTCGGCGAAGGCGCTGCCGGCGAGGTTCTCGATGCCCGACAGCGTATCGCCCGCTGCCCAGCTGCCGGCCGCGCTGCCTGCCGCAAGGGAGACCCGGACCGCGTCAGGGGCGAAGAAGTAGCTCGCCGTGTCGCTGCCCTCGCCGCCTTCGAGAAGGTCGCCGCCGTCGCCGCCGTCGAGCCGGTCGTTCCCGGCGCCGCCCGCCAGCGTGTCGCTGCCGCCGCGCCCTTCCAGTTCGTCATGGCCGTCGAGGCCGGCGAGGCTGTCGCCGTCGCCATCGCCGCCGAGCGTGTCGTTGAAGGACGTGCCCTCGAAGGCCTCGATGCCCGAATAGAGGTCGCCCTGGGCGAAGCCGCCCTGGCCGATCAGCGACAGGAGATCGGCGCGGACGCCGACATTCGATCCGGCGAAGCGGACCAGGTCGAAGCCGTCGCCGCCGCTGATGTCGTCGCCGCCGTCGCCGGCATCGATGGTGTCGTCGCCGCTGCCCGCCTCGATCCGATCGTCGCCCGTGCCGGTCTCGACGACGTCGTCGCCCTCCTTGGCGATCACCCAGTCGTCGCGGCGGTAGCCGCGGATCGTCTCGCCGCCCGCATTGCCCTCGATGTAGTCCACGAGCGGCGTGCCGGAGAGCTCGCCGCCATAGTAGTCGGCGACCGTCGCATAGGCGTAGCCGACATCCTCCAGCCCTTCCTCGTCGGCGATGCGGTACTCGATGGTGACCGGGCCGGAGAAGCCCGGCGTGAAGCGCGCCACGAGGAACTGCTCGCCGCGGAAGCTGACGATCTCGAAATCGCCGACCGCGACGCGGTTGCCCTGCGCGAGCTCCGCGGGATCAAGGATCGCGTCCACGCCGACGAAGCTCGGCCGCGGCCGGTCCGGGTCGTCGAGATCGGCATCCCGCACCCCGTCGCCGTCTTCGTCCGCCTGCTCGATGTCGAAGTCGTTGAACACCAGGTCGGCGACGCGGATCACCAGCGGGATGTCGAACGGGGTCACGAAGCCCGTATCGTCCACCACGGTCGGATCGTCGTTCGACGGGATGATGACGAGGTCGATGAAGCCTTCGGCGGTGCCGTCGACGCCGTCGGAGATGATGTAGACGAAGCCCGAGCTGAAGTTAGCGTCAATGTTCGGCGAGAACAGCAGGTCGCCGTTCTCGTCGAGCTCGATCCTGCCGTTGATCGGCCCGGCCGCCTCGCCGCCGAAAGTGAAGACGTCGCCGAGGCCGTTGAGATGGCGCCAGCCGATGACCTGAACGGGATCGCCGTCCGCATCGGTGTCGTTGCCGAGCAGCGTCGAGAGCCGGATGGTGACGGGGATATCCTCGGGCACCAGGAACTCGTCGGCGACGGCGACCGGTGCCTCGTTCTCGTTGCCCTCGAAGAAGAGCGTGACGAGGGCGCCGTCCACCAGGCCCTCGGGATCGGTGATCGAGTAGCCGAAGGTCGCCTCGCCCGAAAAGTCCGCGTCCGGTGTGAATATGATGATGTCGCCGACGATCTCGATATCGCCATGCACCGCGCCGGTCGCGTTCTCGAAGGTGACGGCGAAGCCCTCGATGTCGCGGTCGTTCTTCAGCAGCTCCACGATCGGGATTTCGATCGGGACGTCCTCGGTGCCGCGGAGGAAGTACAGCGCCTCGTCCGAATAGTGGTCGTTCACGGCATCAGGCCGGTCGTTGACCGGCTGGTAAAGGATCGTGACGGTCGCCGTGTCGCTGCCGCCCTGGCCGTCATCCACCCGATACTGGAAGCTCGCCTCGCCGTTGAAGTCGGCGAAGGGCTCGAACAGCACGGTCTGGTTGTCGAGCAGCCGCGCCCTGCCGCCGACGGCCAGCCGGACGTCGGTGAACGCGAGCTCGTCGCCCTCGATGTCGATGTCGTTGGCGGTCAGGCGGGCCAGGCTGAGGATGATCGGGTTATCCTCCAGGACGGGGTCGCCCGCCTGGGTGAGCTCGATGCGGTCGTCGCCTGCCTGCGGCGCGTCATTCACCGGCCGGACCGTCACGGCGACGCTCGCGAAGTCCGAGATCGCGCCCGCCGCGTCGATCACCGCATAGCTGAAGCTGCCCGCGCCGAAGAAATCGTCGCGCGGCGTCACCACGATGTTGCCGGCGGCGTTGATCGAGACGAGCAGGCTGGCCGAGGACTGCACGGCGTGCAGGGTCAGGACGTCGCCATCGATGTCGTCGTCGTTGGCGATCAGGATCGAGGGGTTGACGGTGATCGATGCGTTCTCGTCGGTGACCAGGCCTTGGTCATTCTGCGCGATCGGCACGTCGTTCACCGGCGTGACGGTGAGGAAGACCGTCGCCTCGGCGCGTCCGCCCTCCGGCGTATTCGCGGCATAGCGGAACTGCGCCGGCCCGACATGGTTGGCGTCCGGCGTGAAGCCGATCTCGCCGTTGCTCGACAGCGACACGGTGCCGCCGATCGCGCCGAACACCTGGCCGACGATCATGCGGTCGCCGTCCACGTCGTTCGACAGCAGCCGCTCGACGCGGATGGTGGTGAAGTCGTCCTCGGCGACGAGGAAGCCGGTATCGTCGCGCGCCTCCGCGATCGGGCGGACGTTCACGTTGACCGACGCCTCGGCGAAGGCATTGCGGCCATCGGTGATGCGATAGGTGAAGGCGGTGGCGCCGACGAAGCCGGCCTCGGGCGTGAAGACGATGTTGCCCGAGCCGTCCAGTGTCGCGGCGCCGTCGGGGCTGCCATCCACGGCGACGATGCGCAGAATGTCGTCGTCGGCGTCGAAGTCGTTGCGGAGGACATCGGCGGCAAGCACTGTCAGCGCGCCGCCGGTCACCACCGAATAGTAGCCGTCGTCGTGCGCGACCGCCGGGTTGTTGTCGAGCAGCGCGAGGATTGTCGCCGGGGTCCAGGTCACGCCGCCGGCGAAGACATAGCTCTCGATCGAACGCGCATCGCCCGCCAGGGCGTCCATGACGGTGAGGCTGTCCGCCGTGTTGCCGGCGAAGCGGATGACTACGGTGTCGCTGCCACGGAACAGCCGGCTGACCGCGGCATCCTCCGCGCCGAGGCCGACGAACTCGACGATGTCGGTCTCGCTGGCGGAGGTGCCGCTATCCTCGATGCGGTCGTGTCCGTCCCCGGCGCCGAAGATGTAGCGGTCGCTACCCGCGAAGCCCGAGGCGAAGTCGTTGCCGCCCGAGAGATCGAAAAGGTCGGCGCCGCTGAAGCCATAGACATTGTCGTGGCCCGGCCCCTCGATGTCCTCGATCGCGCGGGCTTGCATCGCCGTGCGATTCCAGGCCGTGCCGTCGTCGAAGCGCAGGGCGAGGTTTGCCTGCACGCCGCCGGACGCGCCGAGCGCGCCGACCAGCACCAGGCGGTCGCCGTCATCCTCGAAGGTGACGACGAGGTCGAGGCTGCTGGGGCCGGCGCGCACCGCCGAGACGACGTCCGCGGCATCGTAGCCCGAGAGCTGCACGACGCTCTGGCCATTGCCCCGGGCATCGACGCGGTCGTCGCCGTCGCCGCGGGCGTAGAGGTAGAGGTCGTTGCCCTCGCCGCCGACGAGGAGGTCGTCGCCGCGGCCGCCGGCCAGAGTCTGGCTGCCGTCGCCGCCGAAGACCACGTCGTCGCCGTCGGTGACCTGCGCGTCCACGAGCAGGGCGGCGATGTCCGCCACGGTGAGGCTGGTGCCGTCGCTGCTCAGCACGATCTCCTCGATCGCGCGGCCATGGGTGTCGAGCGCATCGGCGAGCAGGATGCGGTCGTGGCTGCCGAGGAAGCCGATCGTCACGTCGCTGCTGTCGGTGCCGAGACGCGTGAAGGTGACCTGGGCGGCGGTGTAGCCGGAAATGACCAGGCGGTCGCCGAGGGAGGCCGCGTTGTCACGGATGATGTCGCGGCCGTCGCCCGCGGCGAAGCGGTATTCGTCGGCGCCGCCGCCGCCCGAGAGGCGATCGTCGCCAAGCCCGCCGGCCAGGATCTGCGCGTCATTGTCGCCGAACAGCACGTCGTCGAGCGCCGTGGGCACGCGCAGGAGGAGATCGGCGACGCTCCACTCCGTGCCGTCTTCGAAGCGGACGAGTTCGATCCGGCCGGCGCCGAGCGCGTCCTCGATCCGGATCCGGTCGCCCGCGCTGCCGATATGCAGCACGATCGCGCTACCGTCGCTGCTCTGGGTGACGCGGACGTCGCCCGGCAGGATCCCGGCACCGAGTCGGATCAGGTCGGCGCTGCCGCCCTCGTCGAGGATGCGGTCCTGGTCGTCGCCGGGCAGGAATACGTAGATGTCGTCACCGAGTCCGCCTTCGAGCAGGTCAACACCTGTGCCGCCCGTCAGGCGGTCGTCGCCGCCCTTGCCGAGGAGGCGATCGTCGCCGGCAAGGCCGCTGAGCGTCTCAGCGCCCTGCGTGCCGTGGATGAGATCGTCGCCTTCGCTCCCGGCCAGCGCCATCGCGGCGACATCCGCCGCGGTCCAGACCGCACCACCGTCGAAGCGGATCTCGCGGATCGCCATGCCCGGATCCGCTGCCCAGCCGAGATCGAGGCGGTCGCCGGTGCCGACGATCTCCAGCACCACGATCGCGAGCCCGCGCACCAGACGGATGTCCTCGGGAGCGATGCCCGGCCCCAGGAAGATCAGATTGTCGCCCTGGGTGTCACTGATCGCGTCCTGACCGTCGCCGCGGCGGAACACGTAGGTATCCCCGCCCGCGCCGCCGCGCAGAAGGTCATCGCCGGTGCCGCCGGCGATTGTGTCGGCGGCATCGCTGCCCGTCAGCTCGTCATTGCCGCCGAGCCCGTCGAGCGTGTTGCCCGTGAGAATCGCCAGCAGATCGTCGCCGCTGGTGGTGGCCATCGCGCGCGTGAGCAGGGCGGCGCGGTCCCAGCTCTGGCCGTCCGCGAAGAGGATGGTCTCGATGTCGGTCGCCGGCGCGGTGCTGGCGGCGCCGATCAGCAGGAGCTTCGTCGTCCCGCCGTCCACCCGCAGCTCGAGATCGGCGCCGCGCTGACGCACCGCGACATCCTCGGGCGCGATGCCCGCGGCAAACTCGATGCGGTCCGTCCCGCCGCCGTCGGTCAGCCGGTCGTGGCCGTCCTGCGCGCCGAAGAGGTAGATGTCGTTCTCGCCGCCGCCGGCCAGGCTGTCGTCGCCGGCGCCGCCAGAGAAGATGTCGGCGCCGGCGAACTCGGCATCGGCGTCGCCGCCGGTGAGCGTGTCGTTGCCGGAGCCGCCGGACAGGATGTCGTTGCCCGCGCCGCCGGTGAGCAGGTCGTGCCCGGCCTCGCCGGCGATACGGTCATCGCCGAAGCCGCCGGCGATGACGTCGCCATCGGCGCCTCCGGCCAGCGTATCGCTGCCGCCGAAGCCGGAGATCGTGTCGGCGCCGCCATTGCCGAAGACGAGGTCGTGCAGCGGTTCGCCTGGGATGACGTTGCCTTCCTCGCCGTCACGGACGGCGGAGGTGTCGATTTCCAGCGCGACGCCGCCGAAATTGGCGGGGACGAGCTGCGTCGCGTCCACCCCGACCAGGCGAAGCACCGCGCGGCCGGCGCCGACATCGTTGTAGAGCACCACATCGGTGTCGGCGCCGGACTGGCGCAGCTGCAGGCGCCCGCTGAAGAACGGATTGGGGTTGCTGGCGAAGAGGCTGATGATGTCGCCGGCATCGCCTGGCACGAAATCGGTGATGACATCCATGGCGATCCCGTCGGAGATCGCGAAGCTGGGCAGGTAGCGGTAGGTGTCGCGGCCCGCGCCGCCGGTCATCAGGTCGGTCTGCGCGTCGGCGACGATTCCGTCGACGATGTCGTCGCCGTCGCCGCCGAGGAGCGTGTCCGCGCCATCGCCGCCGGCGAGGAAGTCGGCGAGGCCGCCGCCGCTGAGCAGGTTGTCGCCGGCGTCGCCGTACAGCACCTCGCCTTCGGTGCCGATATCGGGCTGCACCCGCGCCTCGATCTCGGCCAGCGTCAGCGTGGTGCCGGTCGCGGCGACGACGAACTGCTCGATCCGGCCGGCTTCGGCCGGGGCGAAGGCGCTGGCGACCACAATGCGGTCGGTGCTGCCGCCGAAGCGGATGGTCAGGTCGGTTCCGTCGGGGCCGGTCTTGCTGAAGCGCAGCGCGTCCGGGGCGTAGCCTTCGATCCGCAGGGTGTCGGCGGTGGCGTCTCCCTGGTCCCTGATCGTGTCGACGCCATCGCCGGCCAGGAAGGCATAGGTGTCGGCGCCGGCGCCGCCGATCAGCGTGTCGTTGCCCCTGCCGCCGCGCAGCAGGTCGGCGCCTGCGCCGCCGTCGAGGCTGTCGGCCTCGTCTCCGCCATCCAGGGTATCGCTGCCGCCGAGCGCGCTCAGCGTGTCGGACCCGCCGAGGCCGGCCAGCAGATCCGCATTGGCCGTGCCGGTATAGGCGTCGTCCTCGGGCGTGCCCGCGGTCGAGCGCCGCAGCAGCTCCGCCGCGTCCCAGACCGTGCCGTCGGCGAAGCTCACGGTCTCGATCGTGCCCGTGCCGCCGATGGCATCGGACAGCGTCAGCCGGTCCTCGCTGCCGGCGAAGCGCAGCTCCAGGGCCGTGCCGAGCTTGCGGACGACGACATCCGCCGATGTCAGACCGGGCGCGAAGGCGATGGCGTCGAGGCCGCCGCTGTCCTGGATCAGCGCCAGCCCATCGCCCGGCGCGAAGCGGTAGAGGTCGTTCCCGGCCCCGCCCGCAAGCGTGTCGGCGCCGCCGCCGCCGTCGAGCAGGTCGTTGCCGCTGCCGCCGACGAGCGAGTCATTGCCGCGCTCGCCCTGCAGGGTGTCGCTGCCAGTGCTGCCGTCGAGCAGGTCGTCGCCCTCGGCGCCGGCCAGGTTGTCATCCGTGCCGGCGCCGTAGATCGCGTCGGCCCCGTCGCTGGCGATCCGCGAGGCGGCGACGAGCTCGGCGAAGCTCCTCACGCTGCCATCTGCGAAGCGCAGTTCCTCGATGACGGTGGCCGGGTCGCCCAGCGCACGCACCAGCCGGACGCCGTCCTCCGTCCCGGCGAAGCGGATGACCAGGTCGAACTCGCTGGTCGAGCGCGCGCGGAGATCGGCGAGCGAGAGCCCGTCGCCAAGCAGGATGGCGTCGTTGCCGCCGAGGTCGGTGATCGCATCCAGCCCGTCGCCGGCGGCGAAGCGGTAGGTGTCGTTGCCCGAAGCGTCGCTGATCTGGTCCGGCCCGCGACCGCCGGCGATGTCGTCATCGCCCGCACCGCCGACGATGGTGTCCGAGCCCGTCCCGCCGTCGAGCGTGTCGTCGCCGCCGAGGCCGTCGATGGAATCGTTACCCTCGCCGGCCGCAATGTCGTTGGAGGTCGCACTGCCGGCGATGGTCTGGTCGGGGCCGCTGCCGGCGGCTGCCAGCGCGACCAGGTCGGCATGGGTGAGCACGCTGCCATCGTGGAGGCGAAGCTGCTCGATGACGGCGGCGGCACTCGCCAGCACGCCCGCCAGCACGACCCGATCCTCGCCGGCGCCGATGCGCAGCACCAGGTCCTGGCCGCGTACGCTCACGGCGAGGTCCGCGGCCAGGATGCCAGCGCCGAATTCGAGGGTGTCCGCCCCGCCGGAATCGGTGACGATGGCGATGCCCTGACCGGCGGCGAAGCGGTAGAGGTCGCTGCCCAAACCGCCGCCGAGGGTGTCGGCGCCGTTGCCGCCGTCGAGCGTGTCGTTCCCGGCGCCGCCCTGGAGGCTGTCGGAGCCGGCGCCGCCCAGCAGCAGGTCATTGCCGTCGCGGCCATCGGCACTGTCGTCGCCGCCGGCGGAATCCAGGGTATCGGCGGCACCGCTGCCGAGGAGCAGCTGTGCCGCGTCGGTACCGGCATTGGCGCGCGCGATCAGATCGGCTGGGGTCCAAAGAGTGCCGTCATCGAAGGCGATGCGCTCGATGGCGTTCGCCGATGTGCCGAAGGCGCCGAGCAGCTCGATCCGGTCGGTGGTCGCGCCGAACTGCAGGATGATGTCATTGCCCGCGCGCAGGCTGACCGTGATGTCGTCGGGCGCGATGCCCGCGGCGAGGATCAGGCTGTCATTGCCGCCGCGGTCGGTGATCCGGTCTTCCCCGTCGCCGGGCGCGAAGTCGAATCGGTCATCGCCTTCCGCGTCCGAGATCGTGTCGTGGCCGGTGCCGCCGGCGAAGCTGTCGTTGCCGGTGCCGCCCTCCAGCGCGTCGTTACCGGCCTCGCCGAGCAGCAGATCGCCGCCTTCGCCGCCCAGCAGACTGTCGGCCCCCGCGCCGCCGCCGAGGGTGTCGCCGCCGGCATTGCCGGAGATCGTGTCGTCGCCGCTGCCGCCCGCAAGCGATTCGCCGGAACCGTCCCCCGCGAGCAGCACGCCGCCGATGGTCGTGGCGAGTGCGACCAGCTCGGCATGGCTGAGCGTGCGTCCGTCGTCGAAGCGCAGCGTCTCGATGCGGTTGTCGGCGTTGTTGATCGTGCCGGCGATGCGGATGCTGTCGTCGCTGCCGGCGAAGCTGATGATCAGGTCCGTCGCGGTGGCGCGCACCCGGATGTCGT
>JADZBA010000491.1 GCA_020852355.1 Alphaproteobacteria bacterium | reverse complement strand
CGGGTCGATGCGAGACGGGCGCTCGCCGGCGGCACCGACGCCAGGGCGAGATCGAGCGCGCCCCTCAGGAGGCCGTCCTCGCGCTCCCGCGAATACGCCGCGTCGATGACGACGTCGGTGTGGGGTGCCGCGCGGAGGAGACGGCCGACCACGGCGCGCACGAAGCCGCCGGCCAGAGCGGGCTCGGCCGCGACCGCGAGACGACGGCCCGAACGATCCGCCAATGCCCGCGCCGCGGCCTCGAATGCGTCGAGCGCATCCAGGGCCCGGCAGGCGTCGGCATAGAGCTCCCGCGCCGCGGCGGTCGGCACGAGCCGCCGGCCGGGTCCGCGCTCGAACAAGGCGGCGCCGACGGCCCGCTCCAGGCCGCCGATGAGCTGGCTGACCGCCGGCTGGGTCACCGCCAGCCGTTCGGCCGCGCGCGTCACGCTGGCCGTCTCGAAGACGAGGCGGAACGCCAGGAGCGTGCGATGGCGGAGCTGCTGCTTCACTTCCTCCGCGCCCAAGGGCGTCGCCTCCATCGCCGCCGTCGACGGTACGGCTAGTACGCCCTGGCGGTTGCCGGGGCTGCCTCCGCGATCTGCCCGATTTCGATAACCGTCGGTTGGCGCCCCGGGTTGCGTCGGCATGGCGCATCGGCGGCCGGCCGTCGCCTTGACCCTCCCGGGGGCGGTCGTTAGGTTGCGCCGCAATATCGCCGGGAGATGCCGATTTCGATGGCTTCGAGCGTCGCCGCGGGCCAGCGAAACCAGGGCCCGAGCTTCCAGTCGATGATACTGGCCCTCCAGACCTTCTGGGCGGAGCAGGGCTGCGTCATCCTGCAGCCGCACGACGTCGAGATGGGTGCGGGCACCTTCCATCCGGCGACGACGCTGCGTGCGCTCGGTCCGAGGCCCTGGCGTGCGGCCTACGTGCAGCCCTCGCGCCGGCCGACCGACGGCCGCTACGGCGAGAACCCCAACCGCCTCCAGCACTACTATCAGTTCCAGGTGATCCTGAAGCCCTCGCCGGCCGACAGCCAGGCCCTCTACCTGGAGAGCCTGCGCCGCCTCGGCATCGATCCGCTGGCCCACGACATCCGCTTCGTCGAGGACGATTGGGAGAGCCCGACGCTGGGCGCCTGGGGTCTCGGCTGGGAGGTCTGGTGCGACGGCATGGAGGTCAGCCAGTACACCTACTTCCAGCAGGTCGGCGGCATCGAGTGCGACCCCGTGTCGACCGAGCTGACCTACGGGCTGGAGCGGCTGGCGATGTACATCCAGGGGGTGAACAGCGTCTACGACCTCGCCTTCAACGGTGTCGAGGGGCCGGGCCGCATCACCTACGGCGACGTGTTCCTGCGCAACGAGCGCGAGTTCTCCGCCTTCAACTTCGAGCGCGCGACCACCGACATCCTGCTGCGCCACTTCCAGGACGCCGAGGCCGAGTGCGCCCGCCTGCTGGATGCCCGGCTGGCGCTGCCCGCCTACGACCAGTGCATCAAGGCGAGCCACAACTTCAACCTGCTGGACGCCCGCGGCGTCATCAGCGTGACCGAGCGGGCCGCCTATATCGGCCGCGTGCGCGCGCTGGCGAAGGGCTGCTGCGAGGCATGGCTGGCCGGCGAGCCGGGTCGGGGCTAGGGCCATGGCCGAACTGCTGCTCGAGCTGTTCTGCGAGGAGATCCCGGCGCGCATGCAGGCGCGCGCCGCCGAGGACCTGCAGCGCCTCGTCGTCGACGGCCTGGGCAAGGCCGGCCTCGCCCATGACGGCGGCCGCGCCTTCGTGGCGCCGCGGCGGCTGGCGGTCGTCGTCGACGGCGTCCCCACGGCGCAGCCCGACGTCGCGGACGAGCGCAAGGGACCGCGCGTCGGAGCGCCGCAGCCGGCGATCGACGGCTTCCTCAGAGCGGCCGGCGTCACGACGCTCGACGACTGCGAGAAGCGCGCGACCGACAAGGGCGAGTTCTGGTTTGCCACCATCCGCCGCCGGGGGCGCACCACGATCGAGGTGATCCCCGAGATCGTGCGCGCGGCGATCCTCGCCATGCCCTGGCCGAAATCGATGCGCTTCGGCCATTCGACCTTTCGCTGGGTCCGCCCGCTGCACCAGGCGCTCTGCCTCTTCGACGGCACGCCGCTGGCGGGCGCGATCCAGCTCGACGAGCGCACGTCGCTGCCGCTGGCCGACCGTACCGTCGGCCACCGCTTCCACGCCCCCGCACCGTTCGCCGTCTGCGGCTTCGCCGACTATGCCGCGAAGCTGGAGGCCGCCCGCGTCGTGCTCGACCCGGCCGAGCGGGCGCGGCGGATCGTCGCGCAGGCGACGGCGCTCGCCGCCGGCGAAGGCCTCGCGCTGCGCGAAGATGCCGCGCTGCTGGCCGAGGTCGCGGGGCTGGTCGACTGGCCGGTCGTGCTCATGGGCCGCATCGACGCCGCGTTCATGGACGTGCCGGCGGAGGTGCTGGTCACCTCGATGCGGGCGCACCAGAAGTATTTCGCAGCGAGCGCCGCCGACGGCGGCCTTGCGCCGCGCTTCCTCGTCGTCGCCAACATCCAGGCCGACGACGGCGGGGCGGCCATCGTCGCCGGCAACGAGCGCGTGCTGCGCGCCCGCCTGTCCGACGCCAAGTTCTTCTGGGACCAGGACCGCAAGGTCAGGCTGGCCGACCGCGTGCCGGCCCTGGAGCGCATCGTCTTCCATGCCCGACTCGGCACCATGGGCGAGCGCGTGGCGCGGCTGCAGGCGCTGGCGGCCGACCTGGCGGCGTTCGTGCCGGGGTGCGACCGCGACGTCGCGCGCAGCGCGGCCGGCCTCGCCAAGGCCGATCTCACCAGCGGCATGGTCGGCGAGTTCCCCGAGCTGCAGGGGATCATGGGCCGCTACTACGCCCGCCACGACGGCGAGCGCGACGATGTCGCCGCCGCCATCGCCGAGCACTACTCGCCCCAGGGCCCGGGCGACCGCTGTCCGACCGCCCCGATCGCCGTCGCCGTGGCGCTGGCCGACAAGATCGACGCGCTGGTCGGCTTCTTCGCCATCGACGAGAAGCCAACCGGCTCCAAGGACCCGTTCGCGCTGCGCCGCGCCGCGCTCGGCGTGATCCGCCTGGTCGTCGAGAACCGGCTGCGCCTGCCGCTCGTGCGCGTCCTCGACGGCGCCCTCGACCTCTACCGGCCGACCCTGCCGGATGCGCCGGCGGCCATCGCCCCGCCCCTGCTCGACTTCTTCGCCGACCGCCTCAAGGTGCATCTGCGCGGCGAGGGCGTGCGCCACGACCTGGTCGCCGCGGTCTTCGCGCTGGGCGGCGAGGACGACCTCGTGCGGCTGCTCGCCCGCGTCGCGGCGCTGGGCGCCTTCCTGGCGAGCGAGGACGGCGGCAACCTGCTGACCGCCTACCGCCGCGCCTCCAACATCGTGCGCATCGAGGAGAAGAAGGACGGGCCCCACGACGGCGCCGTCGATGTCGCGCTGCTCGCCGACGGCGAGGAGCGCGAGCTGGCCGCCGCGCTGGCCGCCGCCCGGAGCGCGGTGGAGGCGGCGCTGGCGCGCGAGGACTTCGCCGCCGCCATGCGCGCGCTCGCGGGATTACGCGGGCCGGTCGACGCGTTCTTCGACCGCGTCACGGTGAATGCGCCGGATCCTGCCCTGCGGGCCAATCGTTTACGCCTGTTGTCGGAGATCCGCGCGACCCTGGGCCGGGTCGCCGACTTTGCGCAGATCGAGGGATAGGACGATGGCGAAGTGGGTCTACACCTTCGGCGACGGCAAGGCCGAAGGCCGCGCGGAGATGCGCGACCTCCTCGGCGGCAAGGGCGCCAACCTCGCGGAGATGAGCAGCCTCGGCCTGCCGGTGCCGCCGGGCTTCACCATCACGACCGAGCTCTGCACCTGGTTCTACGCCCACGAAAGGCAGTACCCGCCCGAGCTGAAGGGCGAGGTCGCCAGGGCGCTCTCCGGCATCGAGAAGCTGGTCGGCATGCGCTTCGGCGACGCCGCGAACCCGCTCCTCGTCTCCGTGCGCTCGGGCGCGCGGGCGTCGATGCCGGGCATGATGGACACCGTCCTCAACCTCGGGCTCAACGATGCGACCGTCGAGGGCCTGGCCCGGCGCAGCGGGGACCCGCGCTTCGCCTACGACAGCTACCGCCGCTTCATCCAGATGTTCGGCAACGTCGTGCTCGACGTCGACCATCATTACTTCGAGGAGATCCTGGAGCAGCACAAGCTCGACCTCGGCCATCACCTCGACACCGACCTCACGGCCGACGACTGGCGCCGGGTGATCGCCGACTACAAGGCCAAGGTCGAGGAGGTGCACGGCGCGCCCTTCCCGCAGGAGCCCGAGGCACAGCTCTGGGCGGCGATCGGCGCGGTCTTCGGGAGCTGGATGAACCAGCGCGCCATCACCTACCGCCGGCTGCACGAGATCCCCGAGAGCTGGGGCACCGCCGTCAACATCCAGGCCATGGTGTTCGGCAACATGGGCCAGGACTGCGCCACCGGCGTCGCCTTCACCCGCGACCCCTCGACCGGCGAGAACATCTTCTACGGCGAGTATCTGGTGAACGCCCAGGGCGAGGACGTGGTCGCCGGCATTCGCACGCCGCAGCACCTGACGATCGCCGGGAAGACGAGGAACGGCTCGACCCTGCCGGCGATGGAAGAGGTGATGCCCACCGTCTTCGCCGAGCTCGTACGCGTGCGCGACGTGCTGGAGCGCCACTACCGCGACATGCAGGACATCGAGTTCACGGTGCAGCAGGGCAAGCTGTGGATGCTGCAGACGCGCACCGGCAAGCGCACCGCGGCCGCCGCCCTGAAGATCGCCGTGACGCTCGCCGAGGAGGGCCTGATCGACCAGCGCACCGCCGTGGCGCGCATCGAGCCGGCCTCGCTCGACCAGCTGCTCCACCCGACGCTCGACCCCAAGGCCGCGCGCGACGTCATCGCCAAGGGCCTGCCCGCCTCGCCCGGTGCCGCCTCGGGCAAGGTCGTCTTCTCCGCCGACGAGGCCGAGACCCTGGCGCAGCGCGGCGAGGCGGTCATCCTCTGCCGCATCGAGACCAGCCCCGAGGACATCCACGGCATGCACTCCGCGCGCGGCATCCTGACCACCCGCGGCGGCATGACCAGCCACGCCGCGGTGGTCGCGCGCGGCATGGGCCGGCCCTGCGTGTCGGGTGCGGGCGAGCTGCGCATCGACTATCGCGCCGGCACCATGACGGTGCGCGGCGTCACCGTGCGGCAGGGCGACCTCCTGACCATCGACGGGGCGACCGGCGAGGTCATGCGGGGCGCCGTGCCGACGGTGCAGCCGGACCTGTCGGGCGACTTCGCCAAGGTCATGGTCTGGGCCGACGCCATCCGCCGCATGAAGGTGCGCGCCAACGCCGAGACGCCGGCCGACGCGCGCACCGCGCGCAGGTTCGGCGCCGAGGGCATCGGGCTGTGCCGCACCGAGCACATGTTCTTCGACGCCGGGCGCATCGTGGCCGTGCGCGAGATGATCATGGCGGGCGACGTCGAGGGCCGGCGCAAGGCGCTGGCCAAGCTGCTGCCGATGCAGCGCGCCGACTTCGCCGAGCTGTTCCGCATCATGAAGGGGCTGCCGGTCACCATCCGGCTGCTCGATCCGCCGCTACACGAGTTCCTGCCGCACAGCGACGCCGAGATGGCGGAGCTGGCGCGCGCCGCCGGCACCGACGTCGCCCAGGTCCGCCAGCGCGCCGCCCAGCTCCACGAGGCCAACCCGATGCTGGGCCATCGCGGCTGCCGCCTCGGCGTCACCTACCCCGAGATCTCCGAGATGCAGGCGCGCG
The DNA here is from genome assembly GCA_020852355.1 of Alphaproteobacteria bacterium. Taxonomy (GTDB): domain Bacteria; phylum Pseudomonadota; class Alphaproteobacteria; order ATCC43930; family Allostellaceae; genus Allostella. The sequence continues at coordinate 8,656 of JADZBA010000491.1, read as the reverse complement.
CCATCTTCGAGGCCGCGGGCGAGGTCGCGGCCGAGACCGGCGCGGCGGTCGAGCCGGAGATCATGGTGCCGCTGATCGCCACCCGGAAGGAGCTCGACATCCTGAAGGCGGTGATCGACCGTGTCGCCGGCGAGGTCGCGGCCGCCACCGGCCGCGAGATCCGCTATCTCGTCGGCACGATGATCGAGCTGCCGCGCGCCGCGCTGCGCGCCGGCGACATCGCCGGCGCGGCGGAGTTCTTCTCCTTCGGCACCAACGACCTGACGCAGACGACCTTCGGCCTGTCGCGCGACGACGCCGCCAGCTTCCTGCCGGCCTACGAGCGCCAGGGCATCCTGGAGCACGACCCGTTCGTGACGCTGGACGTCGAGGGCGTGGGCGAGCTGGTCGAGATCGCCGCCCGGCGCGGCCGCAAGGCGCGTCCCGGCCTCAAGCTCGGCATCTGCGGCGAGCATGGCGGCGACCCCGCCTCGATCCGCTTCTGCGAGGAGGTCGGCCTCGACTACGTCTCCTGCTCGCCCTACCGCGTGCCGATCGCGCGCCTCGCCGCCGCGCAGGCGGCGCTGCGGTCCGAGAAGATGGCGACGACCGCGTAGGCCGCGCGCGGGATACCGGCAAAGAAGGATCGCCCATGGACCTGCAGCTCCGAGGACGCCGCGCGCTGGTCACCGGATCGACGACGGGGATCGGCTTCGCGATCGCCCGGGGTCTCGCCGCGGAAGGTGCCTCGGTCACCGTGACCGGTCGCACCCGGGCCGCCGTCGATGGCGCGATCGCGCGCATCCGGGAGACCGCCGCGGCCGCCTCCGTCGCCGGGATCGCCGCGGACTGCGCCAGCGCCGCCGGCAGCGAGCGCGTCTTCGACCATCTGGCGGACGTCGACATCCTCGTCAACAATCTCGGCATCTACGAGCGCAAGCCGTTCGTCGACATCCCCGACGAGGACTGGATGCGCTTCTTCGAGACCAACGTCCTGAGCGGCGTTCGCTTCGCGCGCCGCTACGCCCCGGGCATGGTCCGGCGCGGCTGGGGGCGCATCCTGTTCGTGTCCAGCGAGTCGGCACTGAACATTCCGACCGAGATGATCCACTACGGCGTGACCAAGACGGCGCAGCTCAGCGTCGCGCGCGGACTGGCCATGGAGCTCGCCGGCACCGGCGTGACGGTGAACGCCGTGCTGCCGGGGCCGACACGCACCGAGAACGGCATCGCCCGCCGCGAGAAGATCGCGGCGGCGAAGGGCACGACCGTCGCCGAGGTGGAAGCGGAGTTCATCCGCACGATGCGGCCGACCTCCTTGATCCGGCGCTTCGCGGAGCCGGACGAGGTCGCCGGCATGGCCGTCTACCTGTGCGGCGCCGTTGCCTCCGCGACCACGGGTGCCGCCCTACGCGTCGACGGCGGCGTGGTCAACGCGATCATGTAGCCGGCGGGGGCCGGTGCACGCGAGGGGTGCCGGTGCCCCTGCGGGTCATCAGAACTTCGCCCATTCCGGCCGCTGCGGCACGAGGCGCGCCTCGCCCGCCTCGATCGGCCGCGCGGCCTTGGCCGCGGCTTCCGCGGCCTCCAGGCGCACCAGCGCGAGGCCGATGCCGTCGAAGGACGAGCGCATCTCCCCGGCATCCTGGCCGTCGAAGGTGAGCGGCGTGCCCGGCGGCGGCGCCGGCCCGTCGATCGCCACGGGCATCAGGCGCTTGCGCACGAGCCCGCGGTACTTGGTGCGGGCCGTCAGCTCCTGGCCCATGTAGCAGCCCTTCTTCCAGTCGATGCCGTTGAGCTCGTCGAAGCCCGATTCGAGCAGGATCGCCTTCTCGACCGGCAGGTCGCGGCTGCCGTCGGGCACGCCGAGGCCGAGGCGCAGGCGGTCGTAGACGGCGAACGGCGCCGGCATGAACCCGTGGCCCGCGAGGGCCGCCTCGGCCGCATCGCGCGGCAGCACCGCGCGCAGCCCGAGGCCGGGCAGCCTGGGGTCGACGAAGACGACGCCGCCGGCGAAGGGCGCCGCACGGCCGGCCTCGTCCGGCAGGCCGAACGACGCGGCCGCGCCGCCGCCGAGGAGGGCCCGCACGGTCCATTCCCCGCTCGCGTCGGCCAGCGTCACCTTGGAGCGCAGCCGATACATCGAGAGCCGCCGCAGCAGGTCCTGGCGCCGCGCCGCCTCCGCGTCGAGCAGCAGCGCCTCGCCGATCTCGACGATGAAGAGGTCGTGGAGGTAGCGGCCCTGGGGCGTCAGGAAGGCGGCATGCACGGCACGGTCGGCGGCCGCCAGCTCGACGTCGTTGGAGACCAGGCCCTGCAGGAAGGCGCGCCGGTCGGCGCCGGCGACCGTCAGGACGCCGCGGGATTCGAGAGGGACGGAGAGCCGTTCGGTCATGACGGTACCATCGGGACGGATCGCATGGCGGCACGGCGCTATGGCCGGCCAGGAACGAGACTTAAGCGCGATCGCGCAAACGACAAGAAGGCGCCGGCTGGCAGCCGCGGTGCGGGCCGGAGTATAAGCCCTTCGCAATGTCCATGGCCGCCCCGCGACCGTCCCGCCCATGAGCGGCCTGCTGTTCGTGACCGCGACGCGGATCGGCGACGCGATCCTGTCGACGGGCGTCCTCGGGCGCTTCCTCGCGACCTGGCCCGGCGCGCCGGTGACGGTGGCCTGCGGGCCCGCCGCGGCCCCCCTGTTCGCCCACCTGCCCGGCCTCGAGCGGGTCCATGTCATGGCCAAGCGCAAGGGCGGCGGCCACTGGCTCGACCTGTGGCAGTCGGCCGTGGCGCGGCGCTGGGACGCGGTCGTCGACCTGCGCGGCTCGGCGCTGGCGTGGCTGCTGCGCGCCGACCGCCGGCGCGTGCGCCGGCGCTGGCGCCGCGACGACCCGCGCCACCGCGTCGTCGAGCTGGGCGCGGCGTTCGGCTTCAACCCGCCGCCGCCGCCGCATCTGTGGCTGGACGACGCCGACCGCGCGGCCGCCGACCGCCTGCTGCCGCCGGGCCCGCCGGTGCTGGCGGTAGGACCGACCGCGAACTGGCGCGGCAAGGAATGGCCGGCCGAGCGCTTCGCCGAGCTGGCGCGCCGCCTCACCGGCCCCGCCGGGCCGCTCGCCGGGGCGCGCGTCGCGGTGCTGGCCGACGCCGGCGAGCGGGCGCGCGCCGCACCCGTGCTCGACGCGCTGCCGGCCGAGCGCCGCATCGACCTGATCGGGCAGAACCTGCTGGTCGCCGGCGCCTGCCTGGAGCGCACCGCCCTGTTCGTGGGCAACGATACCGGCCTCATGCACCTCGCCGCCGCCGCCGGCGCGCCGACGCTGGGGCTGTTCGGCCCGAGCGACGACCGCCACTACGCGCCCTGGGGCCCGCGCGCCGCCGTGGTCCGCACCGCGGCCAGCCATGCCGCCCTTGTCGGCGCGCCGGGCTTCGACCATCGCACCACCGGCAGCCTGATGCAGGGGCTCTCCGTCGCGGCGGCCGAGCGCGCGGCCACCGACCTCCTGCTGCGCATCGGGACGGCAGCGTGACGCGCATCTCCGCCCTGGTCGTCGCCCGCAACGAGGCGGCCCAGCTCGCCGACTGCCTCGCCCCGCTCTCCTTCGCCGACGAGATCGTCGTCGTGCTCGACCGCACGACCGACGGCTCGGCGGAGATCGCCGCCCGTTTCGACGCCCGCATCGTCGAGGGCGCCTGGGAGCGCGAGGGCGAGCGGCGCAATGCCGGCATCGCGGCGTGCACCGGCCCCTGGATCGTCGAGATCGATGCCGACGAGCGCGTCACGCCGGCGCTGGCGACGGAGATCCGCTATGTGACCGCGGTCTCGCCGTTCGCCTGGCACGAGCTGCCGGTCGACAACTATGTCGGCTCCCGCCTCGTCCGCCATGGCTGGGGCGGTTCGTTCGGCAAGGCGGCCTATCCCGGCCTTTTCCGCAGGGGGGCCAAGGCCTGGGGGCCGCAGCGCGTCCACCCGCGCCTGAAGCTCGAGGGCGAGAAGGGCCCGCGGCTCGCCAGCCCCATGATCCATCTCGTCGACCGCAATCTCTCGGACATGCTGCGCCGGCTCGACCGCTACACGACGCTGCGCGCCGCCGACCTGCGCGAGGCGGGCGACCCGGGCAGGCTCGCGACCAACGTCCGCCGGCTCTTCACCCGCTTCTGGCACTGCTACGTCGGGCGCAAGGGCTGGCGCGAAGGCGGCTACGGGCTGGCGATCGCCCTCTTCGCCGCCCTCTACCCCTTGCTGTCGCACCTCAAGGCCACGCTGGAGGACGAGTGAGCCTGGCGGAGCTGCGCGTGCTGCAGGCCATGGCCGGCGCCCGCCACGGCGGCGCCGAAGCGTTCTTCGTGCGGCTGGCGGCGGCGCTGCATCGCGCCGGCCTGCCGCAGCGCGTCGCGATCCGCCGCGACCCCGACCGCGCCGCGGCGCTGCGCGCGCAGGGGATCGAGCCCGTCGAGCTGCCGTTCGGGGGCTGGCTCGACTTTCGGACGGGCCGCGCGCTGCGCCGGCTGGCCGCGCAATGGCGGCCGCGCGTCGTGGTAGGCTGGATGAATCGGGCCTCCGCGCTGCTCCCGGAGGGACCCTTCGTCCGCGTCGGACGTTTGGGGGGCTACTACGACCTGAAATACTACAGGCGGTGCCACCACTTGATCGGCAACACCGAGGACATCGTCGCCTATGTGGTCCGCGCCGGCTGGCCGGCGGACCGGGCGCACTATCTGCCGAACTTCGTCGACGCCGCACCGGCGCCGGCGGCCGATCGCGCGCGCCTCGATACGCGAGCGGACGCGCCGGTGCTGCTGGCGGCCGGGCGGCTGCACCCGAACAAGGGGTTCGACGTGCTGCTGACGGCGCTGGCCGCGGTGCCGGACGCGATCCTGTGGCTGGCCGGCGAGGGGCCGGAGCGCGCGGCGCTGTCGCGCCGCGCGGCGGAGCTGGGCATCACGGACCGTGTCCGCCTGCTCGGCTGGCGGGACGACGTGGCGGCACTCTACGGCGCAGCCGACGTCCTCGTCTGCCCGTCGCGCCACGAGCCGCTCGGCAATGTCGTGCTGGAAGGATGGGCGCGCGGCGTGCCGGTCGTGGCGGCGGCGAGCGCCGGGCCCGCCGGCCTGGTGCGCGACGGCGAGACGGGCCTGCTGGTCCCGGTCGACGACGCCGACGCGCTGGCTGCGGCCCTGCGCCGTGTCCTCGCCGACCCGACGCTGCGCGCGCGCCTCGCCGACGCCGGCCGGGCGGAGCACGCCCGCCGCTTCACCGAGGCCGCGGTGGTCGGCCGCTATCTCGATTTCTTCGCCCGGATCGCCGCCTGATGTGCGGCATCGCCGGCATGATGACCTGCAAGGGCACGCCGCCCCCGGCGGCCCTGCTCGACGCGCTGCTCGAGGCGCTCGCCCATCGCGGGCCCGACGGCGAGGGCCGGCACGTCTCGGGTGACGTCGGCATGGTCCAGGCCCGGCTGGCGATCATCGACCTCGCCACCGGCGACCAGCCGCTCTACGAGCCGTCGGGCGCGGCGCTGGTCGCCAACGGCGAGATCTACAACTACCTGGAGCTGCGCGCGGCGATGCCGGACGCGCGCTTCGCCACCGCGTCCGACTGCGAGCCGCCGCTGCATCTCTACCGCCGCCACGGCATCGAGTTCGCCGGCCGGCTGCGCGGCATGTACGCGATCGCCATCCACGACCCGCAGGCGCGCCGGCTGGTGCTGGCGCGCGACCCGTTCGGCATCAAGCCGCTCTACTACGCCGAGACGGCCGAGGGGTTCGCCTTCGCGTCCGAGCCGCAGGCCCTGGTCGCGGCGGGGATCGTCGTGCCCGAGGTCGATGCCGAGGTGCGCAACGAGCTGCTGCAGCTCCAGTTCACCACCGGTGCGCAGACCATCTTCCGCGGCATCAGGCGGGTGCGGCCGGGCGAGACGCTGATCGTCGCCGGCGGCCGCATCGTCGAGCGCCATCATCTGCCCGCCCTGCCCGCGGGCGCGCCCGAGCCGATCGAGGAGGACGCGGCGCTGGCGCGTCTCGATGCGATCCTCGAGGAGAGCGTGCGCCTGCACCAGCGCTCCGACGTGCCCTACGGGCTGTTCCTGTCGGGCGGCATCGATTCCTCCGCGGTGCTGGCGCTGATGGCGCGCCTCGCCGAGCGGCCGGTGCGCGCCTTCACCATCGGGTTCAGCGGCACCGGCGTCGCCGACGAGCGCGCCGCCGCGCATGCCGCCGCGACGGCGGTCGGAGCCGAGCATGTCGAGGTCGATTTCTCGGAGGCCGACTTCTGGCGCCTGCTGCCGGCCGTCGCCGCCGCGATGGACGACCCGGCCGCGGACTACGCGACCCTGCCGACCTACAAGCTCGCCGCCGTCGCCGGCGAGGAGCTGAAGGTGGTGCTGTCGGGCGAAGGCGGCGACGAGCTGTTCGCCGGCTACGGCCGCTACCGCAGCGCCGTGCGCCCCTGGTGGCTGGGCGGCCGGCTGCCGCGCGCGCACGGCATCTTCGACCGCATCAAGGTGCTGCGCACCGACATCAGCGGCTGGCGCGACGGCATCGCCTCGGCCGAGGTGGCCGAGAGCGGCCACGGCCGCACGCGGCTGCAGTCGGCCCAGGCCGCCGACTGCGCCGACTGGCTGCCGAACGACCTCCTGACCAAGCTCGACCGCTGCCTGATGGCGCACGGCGTCGAGGGGCGGACGCCGTTCGTCGACCCGGTCGTGGCCGCCTTCGCCCTGCGCCTGCCCGACGCGCTCAAGATCCGCGACGGCCGCGGCAAGCACCTGCTGCGCCGCTGGCTGGCGGACGCGCTGCCGGTCGCCGAGCCGTTCGCCAGGAAGCGCGGCTTCACGGTGCCGGTCGCGGAATGGATCCGCGGCCGTGGTGCGGCGCTGGGCCCGCTGGTGGCGGCCCACCCGGCGATCGCGCCGATCGCCGACGCCGACGCCGTCGCCGCCCTCTTCCGCACCGAGGGCAAGCACGCCGGCTTCGCCGCCTGGACGCTGCTCTTCTATGCCCTGTGGCACGGCCATCATATTCTCGGCCGTCCGCTGGCCGACGACACGCTGGCCGCGCTCGCCGCCTGACCGTTCGCCGCCCGACCGTTCGCCGTCCGCCCCGACCGGGAGAGAGCCCCATGCCCGACGCATTCGACCTGGTCGTCACCGGCGGCCGCACCTTCACCCCGATGGGCCTCATCGAGGCCGACGTCGGCATCCGCGACGGCCGCATCGCCGCGATCGGCGCACTCGCGACCGCCGACGCGGCCGAGCGCATCGACGCCAGGGGCCTGACGGTGCTGCCCGGCGTCATCGACACCCAGGTGCATTTCCGCGAGCCCGGCGCCGAGCACAAGGAGGACCTTGCCACCGGCACCGCCGGCGCGGCGCTGGGCGGCGTCACCGCGATCTTCGAGATGCCCAACACCAAGCCGCTGACGCTGACCGGGGACGACCTCGACGAGAAGCTGCGCCGGGCCGCCGGCCGCGCCTGGGTCGACCACGCCTTCTTCATGGGCGGCAGCGCGGCCAACGCCGACCGGCTGCGGGCGCTGGAACGGCTGCCCGGCTGCTGCGGGGTCAAGGTGTTCATGGGCAGCTCGACCGGCGACCTGCTGGTCGAGGACGACGCGACGCTGGCGGAGATCCTGAGGAACGGCGTGCGGCGCATGGCCGTGCATGCCGAGGACGAGGCCCGCCTGAAGGCGCGCAGGCATCTGGTGGACGGTGGGGCCCCGCCCGCCCGCCACCCGGATTGGCGCGACGAGCAGACCGCGCTGATCGCCACGCGGCGGCTGCTGGCGCTCGCCCGCGCGGCGCGGCGCAAGGTGCATGTGCTGCACATCACCACCGCCGAGGAGATGGCGTTCCTGGCGGGCCACAAGGACCTCGCCACCGTCGAGACGACGCCGCAGCACCTGACGCTGGCGGCGCCCGAGTGCTACGAGCGGCTCGGCAGCTACGCGCAGATGAACCCGCCGATCCGCGACGCGCGCCATCGCGAGGCGCTGTGGCGCGCCGTCGCCGACGGCATCGTCGACGTCATCGGCTCCGACCACGCGCCGCACACGAAGGCCGAGAAGGACCGGCCCTATCCCGAGAGCCCGTCGGGGATGCCGGGCGTGCAGACCCTGCTGCCGCTGCTGCTCGACCACATGGCGCAGGGCCGCCTGACCCTGCCCCGCCTCGTCGACCTGACCAGCGCCGGACCGCAGCGCATCTACGACATCGCCGGCAAGGGCCGCATCGCGCTCGGCTACGACGGCGACCTGACGATCGTCGATCTCGCCGCGCGGCGGCGGATCGAGAATTCGTGGATCGCCAGCAAGTCCGGCTGGACGCCCTTCGACGGCATGTGGGTGACCGGCTGGCCGGTCGCGACCGTGATCCGCGGCCATGTCGTTATGCGAGACGACGCGCTGCTGGGCGCGCCCGCCGGCCGGCCGGTACGCTTCGCCGACTGCCTGCCGGGATGACCGCCGTAGCCGTGACGTACGACGTCGTCTTCTACCATCAATGGCTGGATGCCCACCCGCTGCGGCGCTCGCAGTCGGCGGGCGAGGCGGCCATCGACGCGATGACGATGATCCGCCTCGCCACCGGCTTCGTCCGCCACCGGGCGCACGGCGGACGGCCGGTCGTCATCACCAACGACGTCGGCCGGTTGGCCGGCCTCACGGACGTCGCGGTGATCG
>JADZBA010000490.1 GCA_020852355.1 Alphaproteobacteria bacterium | reverse complement strand
GTGCATGTAGCGCGCGGCGACCAGGGCGTAGTAGGCGGGGATGATGGCGCCGAACGGTACCTCGTAGTCGGGATGCCCGACCTGGGCCAGGGTCTGGATGGACGAGTCGCGGCTCTGGCCGGTGGCGCGATTCTCGCCGGCCACGACCAGCACGTTGCGGCATTGCCCGGCGTCGACCAGGCGGGCCGCCAGCATCGCCATGGCGCAGCCGGTGGCTCCGCCCGCCTGCATCGCGTGGGCGTAGGCGGGCCGCAGCCCGAAACGCTCGGCGAAGACCGTCGCCAGCATCAGGTGCGGCTGCGTCGTCGAGTAGCCGCAGAGCAGCCCGTCGACCGCGCCGCGCCCCAGGCCGGCGTCGACCAGCGCGGCGCTCGCCGCCCGCGTCATCAGGTCGAGCGTCGCCGAGCCGTCATGCCGGCCGAATGCGGTATCGCCGGCGCCGACGATCCAGGCCAATCGATCCTCCCTCGCGCGCCCGTCTGCCGCGGGAGGCGCACTCTGCCCGGCGCAAGGGCGCGCCGGCAAGACATCCGCGCGGGCCCGTGGCAAGATCGCGCCCGATGGCGCTGCGGCTCGCCACCTTCAACCTCGAGAACCTCGACGACCGTCCCGACGCGGCGATCCCGCTCGTCGAGCGGCTCCCGGTCCTGCGCGCGGCGCTGGCGCACCTGGCGGCCGACGTCCTGTGCCTGCAGGAGGTCAACCGGCAGGACGGCCCGCGCGAGTTCGCCGCGCTGGACCGGCTGTTGGACGGCACGTCCTACGCCGCTTTCCACCGCGCCGCCACGACCAACGAGCGCGGCTCCGGGCCGCGCGACGTCCACAACCTCGTGGTCCTCAGCCGGTATCCGATCCGCGACACGCGGCAGGTCCTCCACGCCTACGTGCCGCCCCTGCCCTGGCATTGGCTGACGGCACCCGACGGGGTCGACGTGCGCTTCGAGCGCCCTCTCCTCCATGTCCGCATCGACGTCGGGGGACCGCGTCCGCTCGACCTGGTGAACCTGCATCTGCGCGCGCCGCTGCCGGTCGCCGTGCCGGGGCAGAAGGCGGCGCCGATGCAGTGGAACAGCGTCGGCGGCTGGGCCGAAGGCTTCTTCCTGTCGGCGATGAAGCGCACGGGGCAGGCCCTGGAAGCGCGGCTGCTCGTCGAACGGCTGTTCGACGAGGACGCGGATGCCTGGGTGGCCCTGGTCGGCGACTTCAACGCCGACAGCCGGGAGGTGCCGATCATCCTGCTGCGCGCCGACGTCGAGGCGACCGGCAACGGCGCGCTCGACGGCCGCTCCCTGGTCGCGCTCGACGGCTTCGTCGCGCCCGACGAGCGCTTCACCATCCGCCACGGCGGCCGACGGCTGATGTTCGACAATCTGCTGGTGTCGCGCCCGCTCGCCGACCGCTGCCGCGGTGTCGAGATCCTCAACCAATCGCTGGCCGACGAGCTCGCCGCCTCGCGCGCCGGCCTCGACGCGCCCGCCGGGTTCCATGCCCCGGTGGTCGCCAGCTTCGCGGTGCCCTGACACTCAGAAGCAGGCCGCGATCGCCGCCCCCAGGTCGAGAAGGATCGCGGTCCCGCGATCCCACCACAGCAGGCCGGCGCCGGCCACCGCCGCGACGGCCAGAGCCGTCGCGAAGCCGCGGCCGAACGCCATCAGGCCGACGACGCCGCGACCGCGGGTCGCACCGCTCGCTCCTCGATGGGCCAGTGCAGCAGGGCCGCCGCCAGCCCGAGGGCGGCGCTCAGCCACCACACCGTGTCGTAGCTGCCGGTCCAGTCGAAGACGAGGCCGCCGACCCACGGGCCGACGAAGCCGCCGAGCTGGTGGCTGAGGAAGACGAGGCCGAACAGGGTCGAGAGATAGGTCGGCCCGAAGAGCTGCGCCACCAGCCCGTTGGTCAGCGGGATTGTCGGCAGCCAGGTGAACCCCATCCCCGCCGCGAACAGCAGCACCGACGTCTCGGTGAGCGGCAGCGCGACGAAGGCCGCCAGCATGATCGCCCGGGCGAGATAGAGAGAGGCCAGGACGATCCGCTTCTCGTAGCGCTGGCCGAGCCAGCCGCAGGCCAGCGTGCCGGCGATGTTGGCGATGCCGACCAGGGTCAGCGCCGCGGCGCCGAGCCACGGCGCCATGCCCTTGTCGCCGAGATAGGGCGGCAGATGGACGGTGATGAAGGCGAGCTGGAAGCCGCAGACGAAGAAGCCGGTGGTCAGCAGCAGGAAGCTGCGCTCCGAGGTCGCCGCGACCAGCGATCGGCGGAAGCCCAGGCGGGGCGCGCCGGCGACCCTCGCCGCCTCGACGCGACCGCCCAGCCCGAGCGCCAGCGGCACCGTCAGCAGCGACGTCGCCGCCAGCACGAAGAGGCTCGCAATCCAGCCGGTGCCGGCGATCAGCAGGTGGGTGTAGGGCAAGGCCGAGAACATGCCGATCGACCCGCCGAAGCTGGCGAGCGCCAGCGCCTTCGCGCGATGTTCGGCCGGGGCGGCGCGCCCGACGGCGCCGAGCACCACCGAGAAGCCGGCGCCGCTGAGGCCGAGGCCGAGGAGCGCACCGCTCGCCGGCATCTGCGCCCCACCCCAGTCGATCGCCATGACGGCCGTCCCGGCGGCGTAGAGCAGCCCGCCGCCGAACGCCACCAGCCGCGGCCCGTAACGATCGGCGACTGCGCCGGCGAACGGCGCGCCGAAGCCCCAGACGAGGTTCTGCAGGCCGACGGAGAACGCGAACGCCTCGCGCGACAGCCCGTAGTCGGCGCTCATCGGCAGCAGGAAGAGGCCGAAGCCCTGCCGGATGCCGGCGACGATCCCGAGGATCGTTCCGGCGCAGAGCACGATGGTCCAGAGCGGCCGCGACATTGTCCCCGCTGCCCAATTCGGATGCAGTCTGCCTGCAGACTACTCCGAATCGGGCAGCGGTCGATCAGCGATCGGCGTCTACCAGGCGCGCGGCGGCGGCGGCGGGACCGAATTCACGGCCGGGTAGCCGGGAACCTGGTTGCCACGCGAATACATGCACTGGCCGTAGGCGATGTCGTAGCGGCGCTGCAGGCCGTACTGGGCATTGGCCGCCGGCCCGGAGCCGACCGCGGTACCGACCACCGCACCGGTGCCGGCCCCGATCGCCGCGCCACGGCCGCCGCTGACGATCGCGCCGACGCCGGCGCCGAGCACGGTACCGACGACAGCGGTCCCGACCTGGCGGTTGTTCGCCGCTTCCGCGCCGCCGGCGACCGTCGATTGCGCGTACTGGGCGCAGATCGCCTGGTCTTCCTGGAAAACGGCGAACGGCTTGTATGGCGGCGGCATCACCGCGATCTGCGGGCCTTGCGGCGGCGTCACGCAGCCGGCCAGCAGCGCCGCCGCGGCACCCGCGGCGGCAAGTCTCAGGGGATTCATCGACCTCTCCTCACTTCGGCGGCGTAACGGGTACCTGCCGCCAGGGCACGTTGCATTGGGTCACGTAGGGGTAGTAGCCCTGGGGATCGTCGCACGCATACCAAGTCTGCGCCGGCGGCGGCCCCGGCGGCGGGGCGATGATCGGCGCCGGCGGCGGCACGTAGGTCGGGTACGGGTAGGCCGGATAGGGGTAGGCCGGATAGGGGTAGATCGGCTCCGCGTAGGGATACCAGTAGCCGTCGGCGACCCACCACCAACCCAGGCGCCCGTCGCGCCAACTATGGTTCCAGTATCCGCCGTGCCACACGTGGGGATAGGGATGCCGGACGCCGAAGCCGACGCTTCCGTGGAACGCCGGACCGCCCTTCCTCGGGTCCGCCGAGGCCGTGCCGGGCGTCGCCACGGACAGCACCACCATCGCGACGCCGATCGCCGAACGGATGAACCAGGCCATGGATCGAATGCTCCTCATGGAACACGGGTGCGAAGGCGTCCCCGCCCCGTCCGCTGCGTCGCCGATGATCGCACCAAGGTTCATCGGCGCGAGGCGATGCCGTGGCCGGCGATCCAACCGGCGACATCGTCCTCGCTGACACGGAAATAGCGGGCGAGCGCGCTCGGCGTAAGACCGACGTCGAGCAGGGCCGCCAGCCCGGGGCCATCGGGCGCCCAGGGGACGGCCGGATATGCGGCATCGAGGGCCGGGGCGGCGAAGGCGGCGGCGTCCGGGCTGCGTCCCGAGGGCATGGCGGTCCTCCCGACCGTCGCCACGGAACCGCGGCCCCCTGTCGCGGTGCGCGAGCGACGTCTCCTCGCATCGTCGCTTCCGTCCGGCCCGGAAGGTCCCCCGATCGACGCGGACCGTTCGATCCGCACCTCCGCCCGGAAGCCACCATAGGACGGGCGGCCGCAGGCGGCACGAGGAAAGCACGAGATGACGATGAATTCATCGTGACGCGTGACGATCGACGCCATCGGTCCGCCGCGGTCGGCGCGCAGCTGCGTCTCCCGGCGCGACCGCACCGGGCATCGGCCTCGCGATCGCCACCGACCGCAAGCGCCAGATGGATTTCCGCCGAGACGATGGCTCAGCGGAAGCGGGGCGGGCCCCATGGGCCGTAGGCGTAGCCTGGGCCGTAAGTCGGGCCGTAGTATGGCGCCCGGTAGTAGCCGCCATGATAGTAGCCCGGGGCCGGCGGCGGGACGTAGACGGCGCAGCCGCCGAGGGCGCCCGCCAGCAGCACGGCGGCGAGCACCGGTTTGGCGCGGCGAAGAAATGCGGACATGGCTCACTCCTGCGCGCCGCAGGGGGCCCTCGTGGCCCCCTGCGACGAAATGTCTGCTCCGTGGCGGACCGGCGTCAGCGCCAGTGCCCCTCGATGAAGACCCAGTTGCCGCCGCGGCGCACCCAGCGGTCGGCGACCCACACGGCGCGCGGCCGCGGCCGCTCCACGTAGCTGCCGGGGACCCAGACGTAGCGGGCGCCATCCCAGTTGTAGTGCCCCCTGCGCCAGGTCCAGTGGCCGCGCGGCCCGTCGGGCCGGCGGCCCATCCGTTCGTGACGCGGCGGCGGAGGGCCGCGCCGGATGATGACGTCCTGCACGGGCTCGGCGCGCATGACGCGATCGGCCGGGCGGTCGATGCCGGTGGCCGGGGTCGCGAACGCCCCCGCGAGCGGAACCGCGACGATCAGGGCCGCCGCGAGGCTGCCCAGCCGGACTGTACGAGAGACGCTCATTGGTGGTCCTCACAGATGCAGAAGGTTCGTCCGATCAGCGCCAGTAGCCGCCGTGGTAGGAACGGCCCTGGTAGTAGCCGTGCCCGTAGCCACCGCGATTGCCGTCATGGTAGCCGTAGCCGCGGCCGCCATAATAGCCGTCGTAGTGGTGGCAGCCGCCCAACAGCCCCGCGACGAGCGTCACGAGCACCAGCGGCTTCACGAAGCCAGGAATGCGGGTCATGGTTCGGTCCTCCGTGCTGCCCGGAGCTGCAGGGCTCCATCGTTCGTAGAACGCGTGAGCGGCCCGGCCGCAGCCATCGATGGTCAATTAACTCTCTGTAACGTTCCGCGTTCCCTCTGCCGCCTCGATTCATCCTCGCGCGAAGGTCCTCCGCATGCCGCCGCCGCCCACGCGCCGCCATCGGCCGTGCCCGGAATGGCCCGCCGATCCCGCTTGAGCGGGGATGCGCGCAGGCCCATCCTCCGCACCGCAATGGCCGACGTCCCGACCTACCGCATCCTCGTCCGCGACCTCGTGCTGGCCGCGTCGGTCGGCGCCTTCGCACATGAGCATCAGGCGCGCCAGAGAGTGCGCGTCAACGTCACGCTCGACGCCGTCGAGGACCCGACGGCCGCGGCGGACTCGCTCGGCCGCGTCATCTCCTACGGGCGCATCGTCGCCGGCGTCCGATCGCTGGTCGACGGCCGCCACTACAATCTCGTCGAGACGCTGGCGGCGCGGATCGCCGACCTGACGCTCGCCGATCCGCGGGCGCGGCGCACCGTGGTGCGGGTCGAGAAGCTCGACATCTTCCCCGACGTCGTGGTGGGCGTCGAGATCGAACGCACGGCGTGAGGCGAACGGGGATGCGCACGCCGCCGCCGCTGCTGTCGCCCGAGGACGTCGACCGCCGCCTCGACGCGACGCTGCCACGCTGGCGGCGCGACGGGGGCACGATCGTCCGCACCTACCGCACCCATGGCTGGAAGGGCACCCTGATGGTGGTCAACGCGATCGGCCATCTCGCCGAGGCGGCCTGGCACCATCCCGCGCTCGCGGTCGGCTACGACGGCGTCACGGTGCGGCTCGACACCCACGAGTCCGGCGGCATCACCGAGCGCGACATGGCGCTCGCGACGGAGATCGAGCGCGTCGTCACCTGGCGGCCCGCGGCACCGCTGGAGGGCACCCCGGACGACGCGCGGCACGCCTATCTGCGCCGCGACTAGGCCGGACGCCTCGGCCGCCGCCGCCGGCTCCCCTCTTGGAAGTGCCGCCTCCCCGGGTCATGCTGACCGCGCAGCGAGGTCCGCCGCGCGCGAGCGGGCGTTTCAGGAGCAGGCGCGACATGCACGATCTGATCATCAAGGGCGCCCGGGTCGCCGACGGCAGCGGGTCGCCGCTGGTCACCGCCGACGTCGCGGTCGCCGGCGGCAAGGTCGCCGCCATCGGCCGCATCGCCGAGCCGGCCGCCCGGACGGTCGACGGCGACGGGTTGGTGCTGGCGCCCGGCATCGTCGACGTCCACACCCACTACGACGCGCAACTCACCTGGGACCCGACGGCCTCGCCCTCGACCGCCCTCGGCGTCACCACCGTGGTGATGGGCAATTGCGGCTTCTCGATCGCCCCCTGCCCGCCCGCCGCGCGCGACCTCGTGGCGCGCAACCTGTCGGAGGTCGAGGGCATGTCCCTGGCCTCGCTGCGTACCGGGATCGACTGGCGGTTCGAGCGCTTCGGCGAATATCTCGACCTCGTCCAGTCGAAGCATCCGCATCTCAACGTCGCCGCGTTCGTGGGGCACTCGACCGTGCGCAGCGCCGTCATGGGCGAGGACGCTTCGCGGCGCGCCGCCACCGCCGACGAGATCGCGGCGATGCGCGGCCTCGTCGCCGAATCGCTCGCGGCCGGCGCGGTCGGCTTCGCCTCCTCCCACTCCGAGAACCACAACGGCTACGGCGGCGTGCCGATGCCCTCGCGCCTGGCCGGCCAGGACGAGATCCGCACGCTGGTCGGCGTGCTCGGCGAGGCGGGCCGCGGCGTCTACCAGATGACCGCCGGCCCCAACACCAGCGTCGCATTCCTGGAGAGCCTGGGACGCGACACCGGGCGGCCGATCATCTTCTCCTCGGTCTTCCAGAACGACACGTTCCCCGAGCGCGGTCCCGGCCAGCTCCGCGATTGCGCGGCGGCCCGCGGGCGCGGCGTCGAGGTCTACGGCCAGACCTCGTGCCAGCCGCTGACGATGGAGTTCACGCTGGCCAACGCCTACCCTCTGTCCAGCCTCGACGTGTGGGAGGACCTGCGCGGCGCCGATGGCGCGGCCCTGATGGCGCACTTCGCCGATCCGGCGTTCCGCACCCGTTTCCGCGCCACGCTGGGCACGCCGAAGAAGGGCAAGCTCTTCTACGGCAACTGGTCGCGGGTGCAGATCGCGACCGCCGCCACGCCGGAGCATGCGCCGTTCGAGGGCCGATCCATCGCCGACCTCGCCGCCGCCCGCGGCGTCGATGCCGTCGATGCCTTCTTCGATCTCGGCGTCGCCGAGCGGCTGGAGACCCTCTTCTCCGCCCAGCTCATCAACGCCGACGAGGACCAGCTCGAGCCGATGCTGCGGCACGACCAGGGTGTCATCGCGCTCTCCGACGCGGGCGCGCATCTGAGCTTCCTGTGCGACGCCGGGTTCGGGCTGCATCTCCTCGGACACTGGGTGCGCGAGCGCAAGACGTTCACTATCGAGGAGGCGGTGCGCCAGCTGACCGCCAAGCCCGCCGCCATCTACCGCATCCCCGGCCGCGGCCGCATCGCGGTGGGCGGGCCGGCCGACCTGATGCTGTTCGACCCGGCGACGGTGGGACCGAGCAAGCGCCCGCGCCGCGTCCACGACCTGCCCGGAGGCGACAGCCGCATGGTGCGCGATCCCGTCGGCATGCACGGCGTCTGGGTCAACGGCACCCTCGTGCATGACGGCCGGGACTACGCCCGGCCGGAGCGCGGCCCGGGCACCGTGCTCCGCGACTTCGCCGCCTGAGGCGCCGCCGCGATGAGCGACATCCTGCGCTTCGCCCCGCCGACCCTGCCGCCGACCGCCGAGGCGCTGCGCCGGGAGGTCCGCGACTTCCTCGCGGCCGAGCGCGCCAAGGGCACCTGGGCGCCCAAGGGCGACTTCGGCACCAACCCCGACCCCGCCTTCAGCCGCAAGCTCGGCGAACGCGGCTGGATCGGCATGACCTGGCCCAGGCGCTACGGCGGCCATGAGCGCACGATGCTGGAGCGCTACGTCGTCACCGAGGAGCTGCTGGTCGCGGGCGCGCCGGTCACTGTGCACTGGATCGCCGACCGGCAGAGCGGGCCGCTGATCCTGCGCGTCGGCACCGAGGAGCAGAAGCTGCGCTTCCTGCCGCGCATCGCCCGCGGCGAGATCTTCTTCTGCATCGGCATGAGCGAACCGGATTCCGGCTCCGACCTCGCCTCGATCCGCACCCGCGCGACCAAGGTCGAGGGCGGCTGGCGCATCGACGGGCGCAAGGTGTGGACGTCGAACGCCCATCTCTGCGACTACGCCATCACCCTGGTGCGCACCGGGCCGCCCGAGCCCGACCGGCACTCGAACCTCTCGCAGTTCATCCTGGACCTGCGGGCGCCGGGCGTTTCGATCCGGCCGATCCGCAATCTCGCCGGCAACCACGACTTCAACGAGATGGTGCTGGACGACGTGTTCCTCGCCGACGACCTTCTCATCGGCCGCCCCGGCGACGGCTGGAAGCAGGTGACGAGCGAGCTCGCCTACGAGCGCAGCGGCCCCGAGCGCTTCCTGTCCACCTACCGCCTGCTGACGGCCCTGGTCGACCGCGGCGGTGCGGCACCCGACGATCGCGTCGCCGAGACGACCGGCCGCCTCGTCGCCCACCTCTGGACGCTGCGCGGCATGTCGCTGTCGATCGCCGGCATGCTCCAGGCGGGCGAAACCCCCAACCTCGAGGCGGCCTGCGTGAAGGATCTCGGCAACGCGTTCGAACGTGCGATCCCCGAGGTCGCGCGCCTCGTGGCACCACGCACCGCGACGGTCAGGGGGGCCAACGACCCGTTCGACGCGATCCTGGACGAGGCGGTCCTGAACGCGCCGTCGATCACCCTGCGCGGCGGCACGCGGGAGATCCTGCGCGGCATCATCGCCCGGGGACTTGGCCTCCGATGAGTGATCCCGTCTTCGACACCGCCGATCGCCTTTTCCGCGACCACGTCGACAAGGCGCTGCTCGATGCCGCCGAAGCCGGCAGCTACCCCGACGTATTGTGGCGTGCGGTCGAGGAGACCGGCCTGACCCAGGCGCTCGACGGCGACGACGGTCTCGCCGATGCCGCCTCCGTACTGCGCGCCGCCGGCCGCCACGCCGTGCCGCTGCCGATCGCCGAGACCCTGCTGGCCC
>JADZBA010000489.1 GCA_020852355.1 Alphaproteobacteria bacterium | reverse complement strand
GGCTGTGCATGCCAGCCGAGGGGAGCCAGCCGAGGCGGACGGCGAAGAGGAGCTGCAGCATCAGCCCGAACCAGAAGACGGGCATGGCGAGTCCGAAGTAGCTGATGAACGAGGTGACGTTGTCGAAAAATCCGTACGGCCTGCGCGCGGCGAGGATGCCGAAGAAGAGGGCGGCGACGAGCGAGAGGAGGAGGCCGGCGGCCATCAGGAGGAACGTATTCGGGAAGACCTCCCAGATCACCGTCGAGACGGGGCGAAACTGACTGTAGGAGAGGCCGAGATCGCCGCGAAAGATGTTGAGGATCCAGGCGACGAGCTGCTCGTGGGGCGGCCGATCGAGCCCCATGCTGTGGCGGATGTTGGCGAGCTGCTCGGGCGTCATCCGCCCGTTCTTGGCGAAGAGGGCGTCGGGGCCGCCCGGCGCGAGCTGCATGAAGATGAAGGAGAGGATCGCGACCCCGAAGAGGAGGGGGATCGCTTCCAGGATGCGGCGGACGACAAATCGGAACACGGCGTGGGCTCCAGCGGGAGTGCGGGTGTGACGTGCGGCATAGGATACGCGCCCGGGACAGAAGGCCGTCCCGGGCGCGTCATCACGGCCTGGCTAGACGAGATACCAGTCCTGGACGTTCCAGAGCAGCCGGTTGAAGGCGCTCGGCCAGAAGCCGCCGATGTTGGTGCGGATCACCGGGAACGCCTTGCCCCAGTAGATAAAGATGTCCGGCACCTGATCGTGCAGCACTTCCTGGATCTTGAAGTAGATCTCCTTGCGCTTCTCCTGATCCGTCTCCTGGACGCCCGACTCGGTCAGCTTGTCGATCTCGTCCTGGAAGTTGAAGTGATAGAAGTAGGCGAGCGCGTTGCCGCCGGTCCCCGTCGGACTGGCGGGGATCTGCGACGAATGCCAGTAGTACATGTCGTCCGGGTCGTTGCTGTTGAACCAGCTATAGAGGCAGGCGGTCATCGTGTCGGGGTTCCACTGGTAGCTCTCCGGCCCCCAGAGGGTGGAGACGTCCTGGAAGTTCGTCGTCGTCTTGACGCCGAGCTGGCCCCACGCCTGAGCGATGACCTGCAGAATCTGCTGCTGCGTCGTGTCGCCGGCGACGCCCCAGAGCTCGATCTCGAGCTTCTTGACCGGGCCGTCGAGCACCATCGGGTCGTTGACCGGGGCCTTGCCTTCCCAGATGCCGTCGGAGCCCTGCGTCATGCCGATCCCGGCGAGAAGCTGCTTGCCCTGCTCGATATCGAACGGCCGCCCCTCGATGTCCGGGTTGTAGGCCCAGGTCCCCGGCTGCTGGTCGGCGATGGAACGGACCACGCGTCCCTTGAGGAGCTTGTCGACGATGTCCTGCGTCGGGGTGGCGAAGTCGAGGGCGCGACGGACGTCCGGGTGGCGCAGGAAGAAGACGTGCTTCAGGTCGAGGTGCGACCAGCCGGGCGAGGGGTGCTCGAGGACGGTGACGCCGTCGATGCTGAGCGCCTCGTCGACGCGCAGCGCGCCGAGCGAGCCGGCGCCGGCGGCCATCTGGATCTCGCCCGTGCGGAGTTGCACGAGCTGCGTGCTGTCGTCCGGGATCACCCGGATCGTCACCGAGTCGAGGTGGACGGGGTTGCCCCAGTAGTCGGCGTTCTTCTCGACGACGACCTGCTGCTTCGGCACCCACTCCTTGAACTTCATCGGCCCGGTGCCGATGACGCGCTGGCGGCCGAACTCGGTCTTGAAGGCCTGCACGCCCTTCGCCATCTCCGACGACGGGCAGATGACCGAGCCGTTGTCGCCGCCGACGTAGCTGATGAAGGGGGCGTAGACCTCCTTCGTCTCCATGACGACCGTCTTGTCGTCCGGCGTCTTGATGTCGGTGATGTGGTCCCAGCCGAGGTTGGCGATGGCGGCGAAGTCCTTGTTCATGAGCATCTTCCAGGAGTCGACGACGTCCTGGGGCCCGAAGGTATCGCCGTTGTGGAACTTCACGCCCTGCCGCAGCGTGAAGGTGTAGGTCAGCCCGTCGTCGGAGATCTCGAACGACTCGGCGAGACCCGGGTTGAGCTTCTGGTTGCTGTCGTAGCGCAGTAGCCCGTCGAAGATGCCGGTGATGATGTCGTAGCTGGTGACGAGCTGGCTCAGCCAGGGATGGAGTGTGTCCGGCTCTTCTGTGGTGCCGGTGATGATGGTGCCGCCCGCCTTCGGCTCCCCCTCCGGCTTGGTCGGGCCTTCGACCGGGACCGTCTTGCCCGCCGCCTGCGCGGCCTCGAGCAGCGCCCGGTCGCGCCCCTGCGACGGCGCGCCGTAGGCCATGTCGGAGGTTGCGTGCAGCATCACGCTGACGACCGGCGCCGCAATGGCCAGCGCCGCCGCGCGCCGCATCAACTGGCGGCGGCTGATGACGCCGTCGATGCGCGCCTGGATCAGCCCGTTGACGCTGTCGAGATCGGGACCCTCTTCACCGTATCGATCGGGGCGAGCATTGAGATCGACCATTGCGCGTTCCTCCTGGCGATTAATCCCTGCAGGCGGGTCTCGCGGGCCCTCGACCTACGCCACGGACAGATGCTTGGCGCCGGGCCACCCCGGCCGCG
>JADZBA010000488.1 GCA_020852355.1 Alphaproteobacteria bacterium | reverse complement strand
GTATAGTCCTCCTCGTCGGGCAGCACGTCGGGAATGGTCGCCTGGAACGTCGGCGTGAACGCGGCGGAGCAGGACTGCAGGACGAAGACCAGGACGTAGATCTGCCAGATCTCCGTCACGAAGGGCAACAGCAGGACCAGCGCCGCGCGGACGAGATCGAGGGCCACCAGGAAGGCGCGGCGCGGCAGCCGGTGGGCGATGGCGCCGACGATCGGCGCGACGCCGACATAGGCGACCATCTTGATGGCGAGCGCGGTACCGAGCACGGCGCCCGCCTGCGCCCCGGCCATCGAATAGGCGAGCAGCGCGAGCGCGACGGTGGTGAGGCCGGTGCCCACCAGCGACAGGGCCTGGGCGGCGAACAGCCGCCGATAGGTCGGATCGGCGAGCGGCCGCAGGACGCCGACGCGCCGGGCGAGCATGGCCGGACCTTTCCCGGGCGGGCGGGGATGGACCGGCCGCGCGCCGGTCCATCCCGTTCCGTCAGTTCTTCAGCATCGCCGTCTTGAACTGGGTGACGGCATAACGCTGCATCGCCTCGTAGTTCGGCGCCGGGCCGGTCGGCTGCGACAGCGTGTCGGCGTACATCGGCGGTCCGACCACCGCGCCGCCGTCCTCCAGCATCTTCGCGACCGCCGGGTCCTTGAGGGTCTTGAGGAACAGCGCCTTCGTCTTCTCGTTGCGCGTCTGCGCCAGGATCGTCGGCACGTCCGCGGCCTTCACCTCGGCGTCGTTGCCGGCGCCCTGGGCCTCGATCAGCTTGAAGCCGTAGCGCGCGGCCATGTAGCCGAAGTCGTCATGGGTGGTGATGGCGCGCCGCTTGTCCGCCGGGACCATGGCGATCTCGCCCTTCGCCCAGGCCTCCAGGGCGGCCAGCTTCGCCTTCACGGCGGCGCCGTTGGCGCGGTAGGTCGCGGCGTTCTTCGGGTCGGCCTTGGCCAGCGCCTCGACGATGTTGGCCGTGTAGGTCTGCATGCGCTGCGGATCGTTCCACAGGTGCGGGTCCGGCTCGCGCTTGGCTCCGCCGCCATGGGCGTGCGCGGGTCCTCCGCCGTGGCTGTGCACCTGGCCCGCCGCCATCATCATCGGCTTGATGCCGCGCGTGGCGGTCGCCACCGTGCCCTTGAACTTCGCCTTGCGCCGGATGTCCTTCAGCCATTCCTCGAAGCCGAGGCCGTGGACGATGAACAGCCTGGCACCGGCCAGCGTCTTCACCTCGTCCGGCCCCGGCGTCCATTCGTGGGCGTCGGCCTCCGGCGGCACCAGGATGGCGAGGTCGACCTTGTCGCCGCCCACCATCTTCACGAAATCGCCCAGGATGCTGAACGACGCCACCACCTTCATCGGCGCCGCCGTCTCGGCGGCCCATGCCGGAGTCGCGAGACCGAGCATCGCCACCAAGCCGGCCAGCGCCGACCTTCGTCCTAACCTCGTCATCTCCGAAGCCCCTCCTCGATCGTTGTCCATCGCGTGCATCCTGCACGCTTCCCGCGCGGCCGCGACGCGACCGGCGAAGCTCATTCGGGGTTGGCGAAGCGCCCCTGCACGGTCTTCTGGCCGGGCATGGTCAGGAACAGCACCACCTTGGTCCCCTTCCCGGCCGCGAACGCGCCGCTGCCCTTCAGCAGGTTCGGCTCGCTCGGGGAAAGCTCGATCGACGTCGCTTTTCCGCCGGCCTGGATCGTCGCCTTCGCCTTCGCCCCCGCGGTGTCGACCACCCGCATCTTGCCGTCGAACAGATAGGCGACGAGGTCGCCGCCCTTGGCGACGACCTCGGCGTGATAGGGACCGAGATCCTCCACCACGCCGCCATGCACGCCCGGCAGGTGCGCGCCGCTCGCGGCATGCTGCGCGGCGGCGGCGGCCGGGACGAGGGCGACGAGCAGTCCGAGCATCAATCGTGCATGCATGGCGGTCTCCGTTGCAGTCGTCGGGTCAATAGGCCTCGGCCGGACGCGGCGGACCGGCGACGGCCGGCGGCGCGACCAGGCGCTCGACCGGCTTGCGTCCGAAGCGCAGGAACAGGGTCGGCGTCAGCACCGCGTCGAGGATCGTCGCGCTGATCAGGCCGCCGAAGATCACCAGGGCGACCGGCGACAGGATCTCGCGGCCCGGCGTGTCGCCGTTGATGATCAGCGGCAGCAGGGCGAACCCGGCCGCCGATGCCGTCATCAGCACCGGCGTCATCCGCTCCAGGCTGCCGCGGACCACCACCGCTTCGCCGAAGCGCTCGCCCTCGCGCAGGATCAGGTTGATGTAATGGCTGACCTTGAGGATGCCGTTGCGCGTGGAGATGCCGGTCAGCGTGATGAAGCCGACCATGCTGGCGACCGAGAGCGGCTGCCCGGCGAGGATGAGCGCCAGCACGCCGCCGACCAGCGCGAACGGCACGCACGCCATGATGATCAGCGTCAGCGCCAGCGACCGGTAGCGCGTGTAGAGGACGATGAAGATCAGGGTGAGGGAGATGCAGGACAGCAGCAGGATGCGCTGCGTCGCCTCCTCCTCGGCCTGGAACGCGCCCTCCAGGCTGGTGAAGTAGCCGGGCGGGAGGGCGAGCCCGGCCAGCGCCGCGCGGACCTCGGAGATGATGCGGGTCATGCTCGACCCGTCGGT
>JADZBA010000487.1 GCA_020852355.1 Alphaproteobacteria bacterium | reverse complement strand
GCGTCCGCTCCGACGCCCTGGTGATCCTCTGCTTCGCCCACCTCGTGCCGCCCGAGATAGCGATCGCCGCGGCCGACCTCTGCCTCGCCCGGCATCGCGCCATGCTGGCGCAGCTCACCACGGACGATTGCGCGGACGGCGCCACCCCCGGCCAACGTTTCGTCCATGGGTTCGGCGTGGCGATCTACGACGCCGCCGTCCGCTACCTGGAGAACCATCGGGCGGCCCTCGTCGACGCACTCGCCGAGAATCGGGCCGGCGCGGCCTAGCCGGAGTTTCCTTCATGCGCTCTTCCTACTGGATGGCCCTCGCCGTCGTCGTCGGCGCCACGGCCTGGATCGCCACCGGACACATCGCCGGCGGCGACGTGCGCCCCGCCGCCGAGGCGCCCCGGCAGGCCGCTCCTGCTCCGACTCCGGTAGCGCTGCCGGCCGTCCGCTTCGCCTGGTCGACGGCCGAGCCGCAGGAGCGCCGCGTCGTGCTGCGCGGGCGCACCGAGCCCAACCGCATCGTCACGCTGCGCGCGGAGACCCAGGGGCAGGTCGTCGAGATCGCCGCCGAGCGCGGGACGCGGCTGGCCGCCGGCGACATCGTGGTCCGCCTCGCCGACGACGACCGGCCGGCCCGACTGGCCGAGGCGCGCGCCCTCCTGGCACAGCGCGACGTGGAGTTTCGCGCCTCGCGCGCGCTGTCGGAGCGAGGCTTTCGCGCCGACAACCAGCATGCGGTGGCCAAGGCACAGCTCGACGCCGCCCGCGCGATGGTGACGCGCGGCGAGATCGAGGTCCGGCGGGCGACGATCCAGGCCCCGTTCGCAGGCGTGCTGGAGAAGCGTCCGGTCGAGAAGGGCGACTACCTGAAGGAGGGCGACACGGTGGCGGTCGTCGTCGACCTCGACCCGGTGATCGTCGTCGGCCACCTGACCGAGGCCGACCGCAGCCGCATCCGGCCGGGCCAGGCGGGCGTGGCCCGGCTGGCGACCGGCCAGGAGATCGCCGTCACCCTGCGCTACGTCGCGGCCAACGCCGACAATGCGACGCGCACCTTCCGGGTCGAGCTGGCCGCCGCCAACCCCCGACTGGAGATCGTCGGCGGCGTCACCGCGGAGATCCTGGTGCCGGTCGAACGCATCGCCGCGCACCGCATCACCCCGGCGCTGCTCGCCCTCGACGAGAAGGGCGTGCTCGGCATCAAGACGATCGACGAGGCGGACGGCGTCGTCTTCCAGCCGGTGCGCATCGTCGGCGACGGGCCGGAGGGGATGTGGGTCACCGGGCTGCCGGAGCGCGCCCGCGTCATCACCGTCGGGCAGGAATTCGTGCGCGCCGGCCAGAAGGTCCGTCCGGTCGAGGCGACGGTGCCGTCGTGAAGGCGCTCATCGACGCCGCCCTGGCGCGCGGCCGGGTCACGGTCGCGATCCTCGTGCTGATCCTGCTGTTCGGTGCGATGGCCTGGCGCGACATCCCCAAGGAGGCGGAGCCCGACGTCAACATCCCGATCATCTACGTCTCGATGACGCTGGAGGGGGTGTCGCCGGAGGATTCCGAGCGCCTGCTGCTGCGGCCGATGGAGAAGGAGCTGCGCACCGTCGAGGGCGTGAAGGAGATGCGCTCGACCGCCTATCTCGGCGGCGCCTACGTCATCCTGGAGTTCGAGGCGGGCTTCAACGCCCAGAAGGCGCTGACCGACGTGCGCGAGGGCGTCAGCCGCGCCAAGTCGGAGCTGCCGCAGGACACCGACGAGCCGCTCGTCAAGGAGGTCAATGTCAGCCTCTTTCCTGTCCTCGTGGTGACGCTGTCGGGCGAGGTGCCGGAGCGCACGCTGCTGCGCCTCGCGCGCGACCTGCGCGACCGCATCGAGACGATCCCGGCCGTCCTCTCCGTGCGCATCGCCGGCGACCGCGAGGAGCTCGTCGAGATCGTCATCGACCCGCTGCGCGTCGAGACCTACGGCCTGTCGGCGTCCGAGCTGGCGACCGCCATCTCGCGCAACAACCAGCTCATCGCCGCCGGCCAGATCGATACCGGCCGCGGCCGCTTCGCCGTCAAGGTCCCGGGCCTGTTCGAGAACGTCCGCGAGATCCTCGACATGCCGCTGAAGGTGTCGGGCGACGCGGTCGTGCGGGTGCGCGACATCGCCGAGGTGCGGCGCACCTACAAGGACCGCGAATCCTACGCCCGCGTCGAAGGCCGCCCCGCGATCGCGCTGGAGGTCTCCAAGCGCATCGGCCAGAACATCATCGAGACGATCGACGAGGTGCGCCGCGTCACCGCCGAGGCGAAGGAGCGCTGGCCCGACCGCGTCGTCGTCGGTTTCACCCAGGACAAGTCGGACGACATCAAGCTGATGCTGGCCGACCTGGAGAACAATCTCGCCATCGCCGTCCTGCTGGTGATGGTGATCGTGCTGGCCTCGCTCGGCATGCGCTCCACCATGCTGGTCGGCGTCGCCGTCGTGGGCTCGTTCCTCGCCGCCATCCTGCTGCTCGCCGGGATGGGCCACACCATCAATATCGTCGTGCTGTTCGGCCTGATCTTCGCCGCCGGCAACGTCGTCGACGGCGCCATCGTCGTCACCGAGTACGCCGACCGCAAGATGGCGGAGGGCATGGACCGGGCGGACGCCTATGGCATAGCGGCCAAGCGCATGGCCTGGCCGATCATCTCGGCCATCGGGACCCAGATCGCCGCCTTCCTGCCGCTGCTCTTCTGGCCGGGGGTCGTCGGCCAGTTCATGAAGTTCCTGCCGATCACCCAGATCGTCGTGCTCGGCGCGTCGGTGCTGATGGCGCTCGTGTTCATCCCGGTGCTGGGCGCCCGGTTCGGCCGGCGCGTGGCGCCCGGCAGCCTCGTGGAGGCTCCGCGCGAGGATCCCGGCACGCGCGCCTATGTCCGCCTGCTCGACTGGGCGATCGGCCGCCCGGTCACCGTCCTGCTGGCGACGCTGGCCGCGCTCGTCGGCGCGCAGTGGTGGTACGCGACCCACGGCAACGGGGTCGA
Organism: Alphaproteobacteria bacterium; assembly: GCA_020852355.1. GTDB lineage: Bacteria > Pseudomonadota > Alphaproteobacteria > ATCC43930 > Allostellaceae > Allostella. The sequence goes on along the minus strand of JADZBA010000487.1, from coordinate 105 downwards.
GTTCTTCCCCAACGTCGAGCCCAACCTCGCCGTCGTCACCATCGCCGCCCGCGGCAACCTGTCCACGGACGAGAAGGACCGCCTGGTGCGCGAGGTCGAGGACCG
>JADZBA010000486.1 GCA_020852355.1 Alphaproteobacteria bacterium | reverse complement strand
CGTCTCCGTCGCCCTGGTCGGGAGCTGCACCAACTCGTCCTACGAGGACATGGGCCGGGCCGCCGACGTCGCCGCCCAGGGCCGCGCGCACGGACTGACGGCGGCGGCGCAGCTCCTGGTCACGCCGGGCTCGGAGCGGGTGCGCGCGACCATCGCCCGCGACGGACAGATGCGCGCGCTCGAGGAACTCGGCGGCGTCGTGCTGGCGAATGCCTGCGGCCCCTGCATCGGCCAGTGGCGGCGCGACGACGCGGCGGCCGCTGCTCCGAACACCATCGTCACCTCCTACAACCGCAACTTCCCGCGCCGGAACGACGGCCGGCCGACGACGATGAACTTCATCGCCAGCCCGGAGATCGTCACCGCCCTGGCGCTCGCCGGACGGCTGTCCTTCAATCCGATGACCGACGAGCTGACGGGCGCGGACGGCGCGCGGTTTCGCCTGGCGGCGCCCGCGCCCGCCCCCGACGTTCCTGCCGACGGCTTCGACGTTGCCCGCCGGGCCTACGTGGCACCCCCGCCGGACGGCCGTCACATCACGGTGCGCATCGACCCGGCGAGCGAGCGGCTGCAGGCGCTGCAGCCCTGGCCGCCGTCGCCCACCGACGGCTTCGCCGGGCTGCGCGTCCTGGCCAAGACACGCGGCAAGACGACCACGGACCATATCGCGCCGGCTGGGCCGTGGCTGCGCTATCGCGGCCATCTCGACCGTTTCAGCGACAACCTGCTGTCGGGCGCCGTCAACGCCTTCACCGGCGAGACGGGCCATGGCCGCGACCTGCTGTCCGGCGCGGCGGGGCAGCCCTTCGCCCGCACCGCGCGCAACTATCGTCGGCATGGCGTGCGCTGGATCATCGTCGGCGATCACAACTACGGCGAGGGCAGCAGCCGCGAGCATGCGGCGCTGTCGCCGCGCCTGCTCGGCGGCGTGGCGGTGATCGCCCGCAGCTTCGCCCGCATCCACGAGACGAACCTGAAGAAGCAGGGGCTGCTGGCGCTGACCTTCGCCGATCCCGACGACTACGAGAAGCTACGCGAGGACGATCTCGTCGCGCTCACCGGGGTCGCCGAGCTGACCGCCCGCGCGCCGGTCGGCTGCATCGTGACGCACGCCGACGGCACGAAGGAGCCGCTGGTGCTGCGCCATTCCTACAGCACCCGGCAGATCGCCTGGTTCCTCGCCGGATCGGCGCTCAACGCCGCGGCCGCCGAAGCGAGCGCCGGCACGAGCACCGCCGCATGACCGGCGGGTAGCGCTGGAAACCGCCGGCCGGCTCGGCGATGCTCGGCGCCATGAACCGGCACGAGCGGCGCAGCCAGGGCAGGGTCGGCGGCATCGCCGCCGCCGATGCGGCGCGCGCGGCCGGCCGCCTCGCCGAGGCGGAATCGCTCTACCGCGCGGTGCTGGCGCGCCAGCCGTCCGATGCCCGCGCTCTGCATGGCCTCGCCCTCGTGGCGCTCCAGGCGGGCCAGCCGGGCCCGGCGGTGGCGCTGCTGCAACGCGCGGCCGCGACGCGGCCGACGGCCGACCTGCTGGTCGATCTCGGCTGGGCGCTCGGGCTCGCCGGCGATCGGGGCGGCGCGATGGCCGCCGAACGGCGCGCGATCGTCCTCGATCCGCAGCACGCCCAGGCGCACTACAATCTCGCCTGCGACCTGCAGGAGGAGAACCGCCTCGTCGAGGCGATCGACCATTACCGTCGGGCGGTCGCCGCGGCACCCCGCCACGTCGACGCGCGCAACAACCTCGCCCAGGCGCTGGTGGCGGCCGGCGCCGTCGAGGAGGCCGTGGCGGCGTTCGACGCGGCGGTGAAGGCCGCACCGGACGACTGGGCCCTGGCGAGCAACCGGCTGCTGGCGCTGCACTACGACCCGCGCATCGCCCCGCCGGCGCTGGCCGCCGAGCACCGCGCCTGGGCCGCGCGCCACGCGACTCTGCCGCGCTTCGCCGACCACGCGAACGCCCCCGACCCGGAGCGGCCGCTGCGGCTCGGCTACCTTTCGCCCGATCTCTGCCGCCATCCCGTCGGCTGGTTCCTGCAGCAGGCGCTGGCGCATCGCGACCGCGCCGCCTTCCACGTCACCGCCTATTCGAGCCGACGCGCCGAGGACGAAGTGTCGGCGGCGATCCGCGGCCTCGTCGACCGCTGGCGCCCGGTGGCGGCCCTCGCCGACGAGGCGCTGGCCGCCCAGATCCGCGCCGACGGGATCGACATCCTGGTCGATCTCGCCGGCCACACGATGGGACACCGGCTGCGCGTCATGGCGCGGCGGCCGGCGCCGGTGCAGGCGAGCTGGATCGGCTGGATCGACACGACCGGGCTGGAGGCGATCGACCATTTCGTGACCGACGCGGTCGAGGCGCCCGAGGGCTGCGAGCCGCTGTTCGCCGAGCATCTCGTGCGCCTGCCGGTCGGCGCGATGTGCTGGACGCCGCCTCCTTACGCCCCCGAGGTGGTGCCGCCGCCACTCGGGCGCGGCGCGCCACCGACCTTCGGCTGCTTCAACAACCTCGCCAAGGTGAACGACGGGGTCATCGCGCTGTGGGCGCGCGTGCTGGGCGCGGTGCCGGGATCGCGGCTGCTGCTGAAGAGCAAGTCGCTCGGGGACCCGGCCGTCGCCGAAGGCGTACGCGCCCGCTTCGCCGCCCGGGGCGTGACGGCCGAGCGCCTGGCGCTCGAAGGCCGCTCGCCGCACGCCGACATGCTGGCGCGCTACGGCGATATCGACGTGGCGCTCGACCCCTTTCCCTACTCGGGCGGCCTCACCTCGGTCGAGGCCCTGTGGATGGGCGTGCCCGTGGTCACCAGGGGCGGCGACCGGATGGTGGCGCGCCAGACGGCGGGATACCTGACGACGCTCGGCCGCACCGAATGGATCGCCCCCGATGCCGACGCCTATGTCGCGACGGCGGCCGCCTTGGTGGCGGACGCGCCGGGGCTGGCGAGCCGACGCGCCGGGCAGCGGGCGCGGATGGCCGCCTCGCCGCTGGTCGACGGCGCCCGGTTCGTGCCGGCGCTGGAAGCCGCCTGGCGGGCGATGTGGCGCGACTGGTGCGCGCGCCGTTAGCGGCCGAGAGCCGCGCCCACCACTTCGGGCAGTTCGCGCGGCGAGATCGCGAAATGGTCGGCCCCCGCCTCCTGCAGCTCGCTGCGCCCGCCATAGCCCCAGAGCGCGCCGACCGCGGGCAGGCCGTTGGCGTGGGCGCCGGCGACATCGTGCTCGCGGTCTCCGATCATCACCGCCGTCGCGGCCTCGATGCCTTCGGTCGCAAGGACGTGGCGGATGAGATCGGACTTGCGGTCGAACGCTCCCCCCGGCTCCGAGCCGTAGATGCCGGAGAAGCGGGCCGCGAGGCCGAAATGATCGAGGACGCGGCGGGCGAAGACGGTGCGCTTGGCGGTCGCCAGGTAGAGCGACGCGCCGGCACCCCGCAGGGCGTCCAACGCCTCGGGCATGCCGTCGTAGACGGCGGCGTCGAAGATGCCCTCGCGCCCGTAGTGGTCGCGATAGGCAT
>JADZBA010000485.1 GCA_020852355.1 Alphaproteobacteria bacterium | reverse complement strand
TGCTGCTGCGCGGCACCCGGCCGGAGATGGCGCGCTTCCGCGACGTGGCGCGGGCGCAGGCCGCCGCCCTGGCGGCGCGCGGTGTCGCGGCCGATCCCGACGCGCTGTATGCCGCCCGGCTGGTCGCCGCCCATGCCGCCTACCGGCTGGTCGAGCCGGTCGAGGGCGAGCGGGAAGGCCGCCACGCGCTCATCCTCGATCTGGTATGCCGCGCGCTGCGGCTCGATCCCGCGCTGGCGGCCGAGCTGGCGGAGGTCGAGCTCGCCTGCGAGACGCGGGCGCTGCGCGGCAACATGGCGCTCGCCCATGCGCTGGCGCGGCACCGTCGCGACGGCAGGCGCGTCGTCTTCACCAGCGACATGTACCTGCCGGCTTCGGCCATCGGCGGCCTGATCGCCCATCATCTGCCGCAGCTCGCGCTCGACGGCGGCTACAGCAGCGCCGACTTCGGGGTGAGCAAGCGGGGCGGCGGCCTGTTCCGGGTGGTGGCGGAGCGGGAAGGGGTGCAGCCCGCGGAGATCCTGCATTTCGGCGACAGCTGGGTCGCCGACGTCGCGACGCCGAGGGCGATGGGCATCCACGTCCTGCATACCCCGCGCCCCCGGCTGTGGCGCCACGCCAACGGCCTGCGCCATCGCCTGGCGCTGCTGGGCCATCGCGCGATCATGCGTCGGACGCCGTGAGCGGGACGTCCGACGCCAAGCTGGCCGCGCGCTTTCCGCCGCCGGAGGCCTTCTCGCACCTCGCCGGCGACGATTGGCCGGCGGAGGGGCCGGTCGCCGCCGATGCGGCGGCGCAGCGCGCCTTCGCGCGCGACCAGCTCGGGCCGGTCTTCTTCCAGTTCTGCCAGCGCCTGCACATCGCGGCGCTCGCCTTCGAGGGGCGGCAGGCGGGCCTCTTCTTCGTCGCCCGCGGCGGCCTGCGCTTGCGCTGGCTCTACGCGCTGTGGTGCCGGCGCACGGGCACCGCCCCGGCGCTGCCGATGGCCGACCTGTTCATCTCGCGGGTGGCCGCCGCCAAGGGCTGCCTCGCCCGCGACTTCGCCGGCGTCGCGCCGGCGCTGGTGCGCGAGTTCGCCAACGGCTCGCTGGGCTACATGCTGCGCTGCCTGGTGCGCGGCCGCGCCGTCGACCTGCCGGGAATCCTCGCCCATTGCCCGGCGACGGTCCCGGCCTTCGCCGAGGTCTACGGTGCCGACGACGCGCTGGGCATGGCGCTACGCGGCTACTTCGCCGACCAGTCACGGCTTTTGGGGTGCTATCTCGACGGCGCGCTGGGCGCCATCCGCACCCCGGTGCTGGTCGACAGCGGCTGGACCGGCGGCACGCAGGCGATGCTGATGCGTCACTTCCCCGAGCGCGACTGGCACGGGCTCTATTTCGGGCGCTGGGACTACGGCAGGGGGCCGGGCGCCCATTTCGGCCACATCTTCGGCGTCGCGGTCGACAGCCTGGAGCCGCACACCAATACCGCGGGGCAGGCGATCTTCACCTACAACCACCTGATCGAGGACCCGCTGGAGATCGCCGTCCCCAGCGTCGAGGGCTACCGGGCCGACGGCCCCGCGGGCGCCGTTCCGGAGGGGGAAGCGATCACGCCTTCGGTGCTGGCACCGGGTCCCGGCGACGCGATGTTCAGTGGCATCGTCGACCATTTCGAGGCGATGGATGCCGCATCGGGCGAGTTCCTCGCCGTCGAGCGGCGGGCGCACGCCGCCTATCGCCGCCTGCGCCGCATGATCCTCTGGCCGCGTCCGGCCGAGCTGCCGGCGATGCTGGTGCGCCCGCGCTCGGCCGATTTCGGCCGGTCGCTCGCGGTGCCGGTCCTGCTGGGGCTGCCGCCCGGCGCGGGGCTGCGGCGACGCCTCAAGTCGGTCGGCGCGGCCCTGTGGCGGCCGGGACAGGTGGTCGTCGCCTTTCCCCGGCTGCACTGGGCGATCAACGGCGCGCACTACCTGCTGCGACGTACACCTTATATATGGCGGCACGTGGCCCCGCTCCTGGGACGGGGCGAGCGGCTGCTGCGGCGCCTGCTGCGGCGATGAACGGCCTCGGTCCGCTCGCGACGGCGCGGCGGTGGCGCTCGCTGATCCTCCAGCTCGCCCGGCGCGAGGTCGAGGGTCGCTACCGCGGCTCGCTCCTGGGGCTCGCCTGGTCGGTCGCCCAGCCGCTGCTCTATCTCGGCGTCTTCACCTTCGTCTTCGGCGTGGTCTTCGAGGCGCGCTGGGGGGTGGCGACCGGCCCGCGGGCGCCCTTCGGGCTGATGCTGTTCGCCGGGCTCATCGTCTACTGGCTGTTCGCCGAGACGGTCGGCCGTGCGCCCGGGCTGGTGGTGGCCCATGCGAGCCTGGTCAAGCGCGTGCTCTTTCCCGTGGAGACGCTGCCGATGGCCGCAGCGCTCGCCGCGCTCTTCCATACCGCGCTGGCGCTGGCGGTGTGGCTCGCCGGGCATCTCGCCTTCGTCGGCCTGCCGCCCTGGACGGCGGTGCTGGCACCGATCGTGCTGGCCCCGACGGCGCTGGTCGCCCTCGGGGTCGCCTACATCGTGGCCGGCGTCGGCGTCTATGCCCGCGACATCGGCCAGCTCGTGACGGTCGGGCTGACGGTGCTGATGTTCCTGTCGCCGATCTTCTATCCGCTCGACGCCGTGCCCGCCGCCTACCGGCCCTTCTTCTTCGCCAACCCGCTGACCGCCGCGGTGGAGGAGACCCGCGCGGTGCTGCTCGACGGGCGGCTGCCCGGGCTGCCGACGCTGATCGGGCTGGTCGTCGGCTGCCTTGCGGTGATCGTCGGCTTCGCCATATTCCGCCGGCTGCGCCGGGGCTTCGCCGATGTCCTCTGACGCCCCGCCCGCCCTCTCCGTCGCTGGCGTCAGCAAGGTCTACCGCCGCTACGCGGCGCCGTGGGATCGGGTCCGCCAAGCGCTCGGACGGGCGTCCGCCCATGTCGACGAGCACTGGGCGCTGCGCGAAGTGTCGTTCACGGTGGCGCGCGGCGAGACCGTCGGCCTCGTCGGCCGCAACGGCTCGGGCAAGTCGACGCTGCTGCAGATCATCGCCGGCACGATGCGGCCGACCGCCGGCACGGTGACCGCGTCGGGCCGCATCTCGGCCTTGCTGGAGCTGGGGGCGGGCTTCCATCCCGACTTCACCGGGCGCGAGAATGCGCGGCTGAACGCCGCGATCCTCGGCCTCGACGACAGGGCGACCGCCGCGGCCCTGCCCTCGATCGCCGCCTTCGCAGACCTGGGCGACCATCTCGACCAGCCGCTGCGCACCTATTCGAGCGGCATGGCGGTGCGCCTCGCGTTCGCCGTCGCCGTCCATGTCGAGCCCGACATCCTGATCGTCGACGAGGCGCTGGCGGTCGGCGACGAGGCCTTCCAGCGCAAGTGCTTCGCCCGGCTGGAGCGTTTCCGCGCCGGCGGCGGCACCATCCTCTTCGTCTCGCACGCCGCCGCCCACGTCACCGCGCTGTGCGACCGCGCCCTGCTGATCGACGACGGCGAGCTGCTGGCGTCGGGCGAGCCCCGCGGGGTGGTGGCGCAGTACCATCGGCTGCTGTTCGCGCCACCCGAGCGCCGGGCACAGCTCCGCACGGCGATCCGCGAGGGACGCGGCGACGTCGAGGCCGAGGCCGAGCAGGCGCCCGTCGACGACGCCTTCCTCGACCCCGACCTGCGTCCGGCCGGCGCCGTCGTCTACGAGCCCGCCGGGGCGGAGATCTCCGATCTCGCGGTGACCACGCCCGAGGGACAGCGCGTCAACGTGCTGCGCCGCGGCGGCGCCTACGAGATCCGCTGCCGCGTCCTGTTCTCGGCCGACGCGTCGGGCGTCAGCTTCGGCACGCTGCTGCGGACCGTCAGCGGTACCGAACTGGCGGGCGGCTCGACCGCCGCGGCGGGACGCGCGCTCGCGGTCGTGCGCGCGGGCGAGGTCTGGGCGGTCCGCCACGCCTTCCGCTGCCGGCTGCTGCCCGGCACCTATTTCGTCAATGCCGGCGTCTCGGCCGAGACCGGGGCCGAGCGCCGCTTCCTGCACCGCATGGTGGATGCCGCGATGTTCAAGGTGATGCCCGATCCCGATCGCTGGCGCGCCGGCCTCGTCGATCTCGATTTCGAGTCGGTGGCCGAGCCGGTGGGGCGGGCACCGTGACGGCCGGCCGGCTCCCCGACTTTCTCGGCATCGGTGCCCAGAAGGCCGGGACGTCCTGGCTGTTCGAGATGCTCTCCCACCATCCGGGAATCGCCTTTCCGGCCGGCAAGGAGGTGCATTTCTGGGACTGGAACGCCGACCGCGGCGTCGACTGGTACCGCGCCCGCTTCGCCGGGGCGCCGGCGGACCGCAAGGTCGGCGACGTCACGCCCGGCTATGCCGTGCTGCCGGCCGAGACGGTGGCGGCGGTGCATGCCGCGCTGCCCGAGGTCCGCCTCGTCTTCATCGCGCGCAATCCCGTGGAGCGCGCCTGGTCGGCGGCGCTGATGCTGCTGCGCTGGGGCCTCATGTACCCCGAGGAGGCGTCGGACGCCTGGTTCCTCGACGTCTTCCGCTCCGGCCAGTCGCTCGGCCGCGGCGACTACGCCGCCTGCCTCGCGACCTGGCTCGGCGCCTATTCGCGCGACCGGCTGCTGATCCTGCTGCACGAGGATCTGTGCGCCGATCCGGCAGGCTCGCTGCGCCGCGTGTGCGCCCATATCGGCGTCGACCCGGCGGTGGTCGACGGGTGGGACCGCGCGCGCCTCGCCGAGCGGGTCAATGCCGGCGAGGGGACGCCGCTCAGGCCCTCGCTCCTGGCACCCCTGCGCGCGCTCTATGCACCCAGGATCGACGCCTTCGCCCGCCTCATCGGGCGGGACCTGTCGCACTGGCAGGGGTGACGGCGCGGCGGGTGGCGACGAACCAGCAGTCGCGGCCGGCCAACTTGGGGACGAAGCGCACGTCGAAGCCCAGCCGGTCGAGGACATGGGCGACCATCGGCGGGCACAGCCACTCGAACTTCGACGTGATCTTGCCCTGCGCGGCGAAGTAGGTCGGCACGTCGGCGATCAGCTTGTCGAAGCCGTGCGGCGAGGTCGCATCGGCGACGCTCATGATCATCTTCCCGCCCGGCCGCAGCATGGCGGCGGCGCCCATCCAGTAGGCGACCAGGAACTGCAGGTCGACATGGACCATGGCATCGATCGAGAAGACCAGGTCGACCGTCCCCTCCCAGCCGCGCTCGGCGGCGATGCGGCGGAACTGGTCCCAGTCCGGCTCCAGCCGGATCAGCGCCAGCCGGCCCGCCGCGACGGCAGGCGCCAGCCGATCGGCGAGCACGGCGAGGTAGGCCGCCGACACGTCGGCCGCCAGCACCGTCGCCAGGGGATAGCGCTCCAGGACCATGGCCGTGTACTTGCCCGCCCCGGGGCCGATCTCGACCGCGCGCGCGAGCCCCGGGTCGAGCTCGGGCACGAACACCATCTCGAAGATCTTCGACCAGATGTCGGGCGTCCCCCACTCGTCGCCCGGCCACAGCAGGCGCTCGGCCGCGGGATCGCGCTCGGCGCGGATCTGGGGAAAGATCGACCGGACATAGAGGTCCCAGTAGTCGCCGTAGCTGTCGGCGCGCTCGGTCATCGGTTGCGGCCTCCGCGGATGAGGCGCGCCGCCGCGCGCACGGGCCCGGTGAGATCCCAGAACGCACTGTCCTGCAGGCGCACCACGGCGCGCACCTGCTCCTCCGGGGTGGCGCACTCGGGCCTGGCGACGGCGTGGCGGCCGGCCAGCAGCCGCTGCAGCGGCCGTACCAGGCGCAGCGAGGTCGAGTTCCAGACCTCGTCGAGCGCCCGGGCCGGGTCGGGCATCACCTGATCCAGCAGGCGCTGGCGGGTGGCGACCTCCGCGGCGAGGCGCGCGCGCTCGGCTTCGCCGGCGGCGATCATGGCGTCGCGCTCGGCGATCCGGGCGGTGAGGGCGGCCGCCTCGGCCTCGGCGGCGAGGCGGCGGCGGTCGAGGTCGGCGTAGAGGTCCTGCAGGGCGGCGTGGTCGCGGGCATAGGCCTCGGCCCGCGTCTCCTGCTGGGCGATCCGGGCGGCCTGGCCGGCGCGCTCGCGCTCGCCGTCCGCGCGCGCGCGCTCGGCCTCGGCGACGATGGCCGCCAGTGCGGCCTCGCGCGCCGGCTGGCCGGCGACGACCTCGCCCCATGCCCCCATCAGCCGGTGGGCGTCGTCGAAGCGGGCGAGCAGGTCGGCGACGGCCCGGCGGGGCGGTGCGTCGGGCGCCGCGGCGCGCAGCAGCGCGTGCAGCTCGCGCACCTCCGGCATCAGCCGGGCGGGTGCGGCCGCCCGGCCGTGACGAAGATCGGGGCGGACCATCGTCGCCAGGGCGTGGGCCAGCGTCGCGTCGTCCGCCGGCCATTCCAGTCCGAGCCGCGCCATCAGCGCGTACGCCGTGGCGACCGGTGCCTCGAACCAGTCGTCGTAGTCGACGACCGCGGCGATCGCATCGCCGGCATGGCGGAAGGCGTCGAGCGTGTGCTGCAGCCACAGGAGCTGGCTCGCCGCC
>JADZBA010000484.1 GCA_020852355.1 Alphaproteobacteria bacterium | reverse complement strand
TGTACTACCCGGCGACCCGCTACCTCGAGGCGCTCGACCTGCGCGGGCCGACGCTGGAGGCGTTCAAGGCGGCCGCCTTCGCGAAGGCCGACGCGCTGCTGACGCCGGTGCTGGCGACGCCGGTGCCCACATTGGCCCAGACCGACGCGCACGCCGGCCCCGACGCCTCGCGCGCGGCCGCCGCCGTCGCGCGCAACACCCGGCCCGTCAACTATCTCGGCCTGCCGGCGCTCGCCTTCCCCGGCGGCTTCTCCGCGACCAACCTGCCGATCGGCATGCAGCTCGTCGGCCGCCCCTTCGACGAGGCCACCCTCTTCCGCCTGGGCCACGCCTACCAGCGCGAGACGAGCTGGCACACGCGGCTGCCGCCGCTGGTGGGGTGAGATGCCGGGCGCGGGCGCCGTCGCGGTCGCCGGTGCCCGCGTGCTTGCAGGGCAATATCGATCCGAGTATGTTCCGCGCCCGTTCCGCCGGGGCCCGGGCTTGGCCCAACGACGGCGCGACACCAGGGGCCGACGTAGCTCAGGGGTAGAGCAACTGATTCGTAATCAGTAGGTCCGCGGTTCAAATCCGCGCGTCGGCACCATTCCTTCCATCGGCGTCGTCACCGGCGGCTACGGCCGCGGCAGCACCGTGCCGCCGCCGCGGCGCATGTCCGCACGGTAGCGGGCCAGCAGCGGGCCGGCATCGAGCGCGATCGCCGGGCCGGGCGCGGTGTCGATGGCGTGCAGGTGGCCGGCCAGGCGCTCGCGGCTGCGCCGTATCGCCGCGTCGTGCGTCGGCGAGCCTTCCGGGACGAACGGGCGGATGCTCGGGTTGGTGTTGATCTCGTAGACGATCTCGCGGCCGCGATAGGTCGCGTGGTCGGCGCGTCCCCATTCGATCCCGGCGATCTCGAAGGCGACCCTGAGCCGCGGGGCATGGATGTTGTCGGTGATGGCGGCGAGGTTCTCCCGCGCGATCGCCTCGGGGGGCACGGCGGAGGTCGACCCCTTCACGACCCAGCCGTCGCCGACGAGCGGGCGGTGGGTGGACACCGCGTCGCCGGCGCGGAACGTCGCGAACTTGCGCCACAGTCCGGGCGCCACCGGCTCTCCCGCGAACTCCACCACCAGCAGGCCGCGCAGCGGGATCCCCGACGCGCGCCGCGTCTCCAATGCGCGATCGAGCCGCGGCTGGTCCGCGATGAGCGCGGGGCGGGGTGGGACATGGTCGTCCTCGCCGCGCAGGAAGACGGGGAAGCGGCGCGGGCGGGGCCGCGCATCGGCGCGGTACACGTCGAAGGGGTTGTAGCCGCACTCATGCAGCGTGCGCAGCAGCTCGAAGCGGCCCATCACGCGCGCCGGATCGTTCAGGCAACGCAGCCCGCGGTCGCGCAGCCGGCGGAACATCTCGGCCGCGATCATCACCTCCCACGGGAACAGCCGGTCGCAGTCGGTGAAGATGTAGGTGGCCGTCGGCAGCGTCGTCGCCGCGAAGAGCTGCTCGTAGCAGACGACGTCGCAATCGGGCACCTCGGCGCCGAAGGTGCGATGGATCAGGCTCCGGACGGTGTAGCGGTGGGGCGCCGTGGTGACGAACAGGATCATCGTGCCGAGGACGGCCCGCCGGGAGGTCAGGGCCGCGGCAGCGCGGTGCCGCCGAGGCGACGCATCGCGGTGCGGTAGCGCTCGAGCTGCGGCCCGACGTCGAGGGCGATGGCCGGGCCCGGCGGCGTGTCGATGGCGTGGAGATGGCCGGCCATCCGCCGGCGGCTGCGCAGCAGCGCCTCGTCGCGTTCGGGCGATCCCACCGGCACGAAGGGGCGCATGGTCGGGTTGGTGTTGATCTCGTAGACGATCTCCCGGCCGGCGAACGTCGCATGGTCGGCGCGGCCCCATTCGATCCCGGCGATCTCGAACGCGGTCCTGAGGCGGGCGGCATGGACGTTCGTCGTCACCACGGCCAGCTCCTCGCGGAGCATCGCCGCGGTGAGCAGCCCGGCGGGGGCGACGCCCTTCACCACCCAGCGGTCGGTGACGACCGCGTGCGAGACCGACATCGCCTCGCCGGTGCGGAACGTCCCGAACTTGCGCCAGACGCCGGGTGCGATCGGCTCCCCCGCGAACTCGACCACGAGCAGGCCGTGCAGCGGGATGCCCGCGGCGCGCCGCCGCTCCAGCGCCCGCTCGAGCTCCGGCTGGTCGCGCAGCAGGGCCGGGCGGGGCGCCACATGGTCGTTCTCGCCGCGCAGGAACACCGGAAAGCGGCGCGGCCGCGGCCGCTCGTCGGCCCGGTATGCATCGAACGGATTGTAGCCGCGGTCGTGCAGCGCGCGCAGCAGCTCGAAACGGCCCATGACGCGCGCGGGATCGTTCAGGCAGCGCATCGCGCGGTCGCGCAGCCGGCGGTACATCTCCGCGGCGATCATCACCTCCCACGGGAACAGCCGGTCGAAGTCGGTGAAGACGTAGGTCGCCGTCGGCAGCGTCGTCGCCGCGAAGAGCTGCTCGTAGGAGACGGCGTCGCACTCCGGCACTTCGGCACCGAAGGTCCCGCCGACGAGGCTGCGCAGCGTATAGCGATGCGCCGCCGTGGTGACGAACAGGATCATCGCACCACCCCCCGGCCCGCGGGCGGCGATGCGGGTCCCGTCGCATCCGCCGTCGCCGGCGGCGGCGGTCGATCGTCCGTACGACGTGTCATGGGTTCATCAAACCAGAAAGGCGGGGATTGGCAAGACGCACTCGCGCCGCGGGTTCCCCGGCCGTCCTCGTCAGAGGCCGAGCGCCCCGCGATAGGCGAAGAGTGCCGGCGTGCCGCCGGTATGCACGAAGACGACGTCGGCGCCCGCCCGCCACCGACCCTCCCCTATCAGCGCCAGCAGCCCGGCGAGGCCCTTGCCGGAATACACCGGGTCGAGAAGCAGCGCCTCGAGGCGCCCGGCCAGCTTGATCGCCGCGATCGTCGCGGCGTGCGGCACGCCGTAGGCGGGACCGGCGTGGCCGGCGACCACCTCCACACGCGCCTCGGGGAACGACCGGTCGAGCAGGGCGGCGGCGCCCGAGCCGTAGGCGAGGACGTCGCGGCGCACGCGCGCCGGCTCCGCATCGATGTCGATGCCGACCACCCCGGTGCCGGGCAGGCAGGCGGCCGCCCCGAGCACCAGGCCGGCCTGGGTCGCCGCGCTGCCGCTGCAATGGACGATGGCGGCGGGGACGAAGCCCCGCGCATCCGCCTGACGGGCGATCTCCACGGCGGTGGTCGCGTATGCGAGCGCGCCCATCGCGTCGGACACGCCGTAGGGCACCACGAACGGCCGGCGACCCGTCGCCGCGAGACGGCGCGCGAGATCGGCGATCGCGGCGTTGCGCTCGCCCGTCCACGGCACGTCGTGCAGGACGGCGCCGAACAGGCGGTTCAGTAGCACATTGCCCGAGACCTCGTAGTCGGCCGACGGTGCCGGCAGGCGGCCGTGATACACCGCGAGATGGCATTCCAGGCCGAGGCGGGCCGCCGCGGCGGCGACCTGGCGCTGGCTGTTCGACTGCACGACGCCGCCCGAGACCAGGGTGTCGGCGCCCTCGCGCACCGCGCGGTGCAGCACCCAGTCGAGCTTGCGCAGCTTGTTGCCGCCCATGCCGACGCCGGTCGCGTCCTCGCGCTTGACCCACAGTCGCGGGCCGCCCAGATGCGCCGTCAACCGGGCCATCGGCTCCAGCGGCGTCGGCAGGTGGGCGAGGCCGAGCCGGGGAAAGCGGGCGAGCTGCGCGTCGAGCGCGTCGGTGGCGGACCGGTCCATGAGGGGGAGGCTATCGCCCCTTCCCGCCCGTCGCACCTGCTATGCTCGAAGGACCGCCCGAGGAGGGATCCGCCATGGCCGACGCCGCCCCCGTCACCCGCCACTACGCCAGCGACGGCATCGCCGAGCGGCTCATCGCCGCCCTGCGCGCGGCGAGCGGCCCCGACGTGCCGATCAACCCCGACACGCTGGCACCGCTCGACCACTTCCACGGCCGCGGCGTCGTGGCCACGAAGGAGCTGGTGGCCATCCTCGACCCGCGCCCGGGCGAGGAGATACTCGACATCGGCTGCGGCATCGGCGGACCGGCGCGCTGGATCGCCGCGCATTTCGGCTGCCGCGTCACCGGCATCGACCTGACGGAGGCGTTCTGCCGCGCCGCCCAGGCGCTGGGCGAGGCGACGGGCCTCTCCGACCGGGTCGCCATCCGCCATGGCAGCGCGACCGACCTGCCCTTTCCCGACGCCGCCTTCGACCGCGCCTACTCGCAGAACGTGGTGATGAACATCGCCGACAAGGCCGCCTTCTACCGCGAGGCGTTTCGCGTCCTCCGGCCGGGCGGCGTCCTGGCGCTCTCCAACATCGTCGCAGGGCCGGGCGGGCCGCCGATCTTCCCGGTGCCGTGGGCGGCCTCGCCGGAGACGAGCTTCCTCGCGACGGTGGACGAAACGCGCGGTCAGATCGCGGCCGCCGGCTTCGAGATCCTGTCGTTCCGCGAGACCTGGGGCGAGGTCGTGGAGCAGCAGCGAGCCTTTCGCCGGCGGCTGGAGACCGAGGGCTTCCCGGCGCTCGGCGTGCACGTGCTGATCGGCGATCGCATGCGCGAATACCAGCGCAACTCCATCCGCAGCATGGAGGAGCGGCGGGCCGAGCCGATCGAGGTGCTGGCGCGCCGGCCGGCCTGACGGCTCAGCGCCGCGGCGCCGGCGGCGCGGCGCTGCAGCACGACGGTGCCGTCGGCCGCCGTGGTGGCGATGCCGATCGCGGGCGGGTCGGCGGCCCGCTCGGGTGCCGCTGCCCCGAGCCAGAGCGCCACGCCGAGCGCCGTCGCCAGTCTCGCCCCGTCGTGTAGACTGCCGCGACCCAACGCGCCCGCACCGAGGCGCGGAACCATGGCCCGGAGGAATCCCATGCACCGCTCCCGCCGCCGGCTCGCGCTCGCCGCCGCCGTCGCCGTCTTCCTGCCGCTCGCCGCGGCGGCCCAAGGCGACTGGCCGACGAAGCCGGTGAGCATGGTCGTCCCCTATCCGCCGGGTGGGGTCAACGACCTCGTCGCCCGCGCCGTCGCCGACCGCATGTCGCAGACGCTCGGCAAGCCGGTCGTCATCGCCA
>JADZBA010000483.1 GCA_020852355.1 Alphaproteobacteria bacterium | reverse complement strand
GGCCGGTGCCGGGGTGCTGCGCTTCGCGTAGGCGTCCCCGCGCCCTCGACCGCTTGGCGCCGCGGCGAGTGCGGCCGGCAGGCGCCGCCCCCCCGGAACAGCCCATCGCCGAAGTGCGATGCCGGCGAATGCACCCTCTCTGCCCTTCAGGGCGGAGAGGGAGGGGACCCGCCGCGCAGCGGTGGGGAGGGTGAGGTGGGCGCCCGATCACGGCCGCCGGCGAATCCCCGCCTCACCCCGACCCTCTCCGCCCCCACGGGGCGGCGAGGGGGCGATGCGCCGCACCCGCCGGCCGCGACGCGCGCCGCTATCGCCGCTCGCCCGGCGGCGGCACCGGGTAGCCGAGCTCCGCCAGCTCGTCGAGGATGTCGACATAGAGGCCGTCGGCGGCGACCGGCGGGCCCTGCAGGCGGCGCCGGCGGCCGGCCGGCGCGCGGGCGCGCTCCTCGCGCCAGCGCGGGGTGAGGTAGAGGCGGTGGTCGAGATGGCGGCGGGCGACGGCGGCGGCCGCCGGGCCGTCGGCGGCGGCGACGGCGGCGGCCAGCGCCTCGTGCTCGGCGACCGCCGCGCGCCAGCGGCCCTCGGTCAGGTTGGCCTGGAAGCGCACCGGGCGCAGGCGCGCGTTGACCCGGCCGTGCAGCTCCGCCAGCAGCGGGTTGCGGGCGGCCGCGATGATGCGGGCGTGGATCTTCTCGTTGAGCGCGAAATAGGCCTCGAGCGCGCCCTCGCGCCAGCGCGCCGCCAGCTCGGCGGTGAGGCCGGCGATCTCGCGGCGCTCGGCCGCGCCGGCGCGCTCGGCGGCGAGGGCCGCCGCCTCGGCCTCCAGTGCCGCGATCACCTGGAAGGCGTGCTGCGCGTCGGTCGGCGACAGCGCGACGACGCTGGCGCCGCGGTTCGGCACGATGCGCACCAGCCCCTCGGCGGCGAGCAGGCGCAGCGCCTCGCGCAGGGGCGTGCGCGAGATGCCGTACTCCGCGCACAGCTCCAGCTCCTTGATGCGCGTGCCGGGCGCCAGCCGCCCCGCGACGATGGCGCGGCGCAGGCGCGCGGCCGCCTCCAGGTGGAGGGTGCGGCGCGGGATCGGCGGGTCGGCGACGACGGAGGACGGCGGACGGAGGACGGATTCGCCCTCTCGTCCGTCGTCCGTCGTCCGTCCTCCGTCCTCCGTCATCCGAGCGCGCGCTCCAGCACCCGCACCGGATGCACCGCCTCGCGGCGCGCGAGATCGGCGAACTGGTGGCGGCAGCTGGTGCCGGCGGCGACCAGGATGGCGTCGGCGGGGGCGGCGCGGACATGGGGCAGCGGGCCGGCCTCGGCGACGGCGCGCGACACCGGGGCGTGCTCGGCCTGGTAGCCGAAGGCGCCGGCCATGCCGCAGCAGCCGGCGTCGATGGCGCTCACCTCCAGCCCGGGCACCAGCCGCAGCATCGCCTCCACGGCGCCGACGGTGCCGAAGGCGCGCTGGTGGCAGTGGCCGTGCAGCACGGCGCGCTTCGCCACCGGCTTCAGGGTCGGGGCGAAGCGGCCGGCGGCGCGCTCGGCCTGCACGAACTCCTCGAACAGCACCGCCCTGCCGGCGACCGCGCGCGCGTCCTCGCCGAGGCCGAGCACGAGATGCTCGTCGCGGAAGGAGAGCAGGCAGGACGGCTCCAGCCCGACGATCGGCACGCCGGCGCGGGCCAGCGGCGCCAGGACGCTGAGCGCGCGCGCCGCCTCCGCCTTCGCCTCGGCGACCATGCCGGCGGCGAGGTAGGTGCGCCCGCAGCACAGCGCGCGGCCGCCGTCGGCCGCGGCGACGGCGGTGACGCGGTAGCCCGCCGCCACCAGCAGGCGCCCGGCGGCGCGCGCGTTCTCCGGCTCGAAGGCGGCGGTGAAGCTGTCGACGAAGAGCGCCACCTCCGGCCCGCTGCCCGCGGCGCGGCCCTCGGGGCCCCCCGCCTCGAAGCGGTCGCGCCGCCATCGCGGCAAGGGGCGGTCGGCGGCGAAGCCGAGCAGCCTCTCCGACAGCCGCGCCAGGGCGGGCACCCGGTCGCGCAGGTTGAGGAGCGGCGCCACGCGCGATGCCATGCGCGCATAGCGCGGGAGATGGGCGACGAGGCGCTCGCGCAGGGGCACGCCGTTGGCCGCGTTCCACTGGTGCTGGAACTCGATCTTCATGCGCGCCATGTCGACGCCGGTCGGGCATTCGCGCTTGCAGCCCTTGCACGCGAGGCACAGGTCGAGCGCCGCCTTGACGGCGGGGTCGGCCACGGTGGCGTTGCCGAGCTGGCCGGTGACGGCGAGGCGCAGCGTGTTGGCGCGGCCGCGCGTCACGTGCGTCTCGTCCCTGGTGGCGCGGTAGGACGGGCACATCACGCCGGGGTCGGACTTGCGGCACTCGCCGTTGTTGTTGCACATCTCGACCGCGGCCAGCAGCCCGCCCCATTCCGACCAGTCGAGCACAGGGGCGACCGGCAGCGCGGCGTAGCCGGGCTTCCAGCGGAAGAGGTCGCGGTCGTCCATCTTCGACGGCCGCACGATCTTGCCGGGGTTGAAGAGGCCGGCCGGGTCGAAGGCGTCCTTCACCTCCTCGAAGGCCCGGACGATGCGGTCGCCGAACATCGGCCGGTGGAACTCCGAGCGGACCAGCCCGTCGCCGTGCTCGCCCGAGTGGGAGCCCTTGTACTCCCGCACCATGGCGAAGCATTCCTCGGCGATGGCGCGCATCTTCCGCGCTCCCCCCTCCTCCTTGAGGTTGAGGATCGGGCGGACATGCAGCGTGCCGACCGAGGCGTGGGCGTACCAGGTGCCCGACGTGCCGTGCTTGGCGAAGATCTCGTCGAGCCGGCGGGTGTACTCGGCGAGGTCGGCCAGCGGCACCGCGCAGTCCTCGATGAAGGAGACGGGCTTACCCTCGCCCTTCATCGACATCATGATGTTGAGGCCGGCCTTGCGCACCTCCCACACCGCCGCCTGGAAGGCGGGGTCGGTCGCCTCGACGACGGCGCCGGGGAATCCGAGGTCGGCCATCAGGGTGACGAGGTCGGCCAGCCGCGCGAGGCAGTCCGCGCGGTCGTCGCCGGCGAACTCGACGAGCAGGATCGCCTGCGGCTCGCCCTTGACGAAGCGCTCGACGGTCGGGCGGAACATGGCGATGTCGCGCGACAGGTCGATCAGCGTGCGGTCGACCAGCTCGACCGCGCTGGGGCCGAGCGCGACGATGTGCCGGGTCGCGTCCATCGCCGCGTAGAAGGTCGGGAAGTGGCACACGCCCAGCGCGCGGTGGCTGGGGATCGGCTGCAGGTCGAGCTGCACTTGCGTGAAGAAGCCGAGCGTGCCCTCCGAGCCGACCAGGAGGTGTGCCATGTTGTGGCCGCGCGGATCGATCATGTCGATGTTGTAGCCGCCGACCTTGCGCAGCAGCTTGGGGATGCGGCGGTCGATCTCGTCGGCCTCGCGCGCGTGCAGGGCGCGCATGCGCTGCACCAGGTCGGCGAGGCGCGGGTCGCGCCCGGCCTCGCCGAGGTTGGCCGGCACCGGGCCGAAGCGGTGGGCCGAGCCGTCGGCCAGCACGGCCTCGACCGCGTGCACGTTGTGC
>JADZBA010000482.1 GCA_020852355.1 Alphaproteobacteria bacterium | reverse complement strand
TCCGCCGGTCGCCCATCCGGCGGTCGTCATGCGCCGCGACGTCGTGCTGGCGCTCGGCGGCTACCGCAAGGTGTTCGAGTTCGCCGAGGACTACGATCTCTGGCTGAGGGTGATCGAGGCGCACGAGATATCCAACCTCGACGACATCGTGCTGCTGCATCGCGTGCATGCCGACCAGATCAGCGGCCGGCGCGGCGCGCAGCAGGCGTTGGCGGCGCGGTTCGCCCGCATCTCAGCCGCCTTCCGCCGCTCGGGCCGGCGCGATCCCTTCGACGACATCCCGAAGATCGTCCCCTCGCTGGCCGCGACCCTCGGCCTGCATCCGGTGGAGCGCCGTCGCGTGGCTGCGCTCATGACGGCCGCGCTGATGGAGGATCGTGGCCGCAAAGGCCGTCCGCTCACGAGCGAACGGGCGGCCGCCATCCTCAGGCGGCATCTCGCCCGTGTGCTCCGGGCACCCTCGCCCGATCGGCGGCCGGGACCGGTGCCCCGGCCGCCGCCGGCGAGCCGCGAGACCGGGCTCAGAACTTGTAGCCCGCCTTCTCCATGAAGCTCTTCGCCAGGTCGAGGTCGTAGGCGATCGGCTTCAGCAGGTCGTGGTCGTATTCCGGCGCGCTGAAGGGCATCGGCACCGTCCCTTCCTTGCCGTAGCCGGCCGCGATCTCCTTGACGATCTGCTCGCGCGGCATGGCGTGGCTGATCGCCTTGCGGATGTAGGCCGCGGCCTCGGCCGCGCGCGAGGGGTCCTGCTTGCCGAGCGGGGTCTCGACGCCGGTGCCGAACACCGGATGCTTCAGGTTGTAGCAGATGTGCTGCCACTTGAAGGAATCGAAGGTCAGCACCTTGCCCCATTTCGGGTCGATCGTGCCGGCCAGCGTGCCGACGTCGTACATCGGGTCGTGGGCATCGATCTCGCCCGCCTTGAGCGCGCTCAGGACGGAGTCGGTGCCCTGGATGTTGACGACGTAGAAGGTCTGCACGTTGCCCGGCGTCTTGCGCCAGTAGTTCGGGTTTTTGGTGAACTTGTAGGCCTTGCGTGCCGGATCGAAGCCCTGGGCGATCCACGGGCCGGTGCCGATGCCGCCACGGGACGTATAGGACTTGCCGTCCGAAGTCTTGGTCGTGAAGGTGCCGAGCCAAGTGCTGATGACGTGGCCGCGCATCGCTTCGGGCTTGATGTCCTTGTAGGCGTGCATCGGCATGATCGCCGTCGCCCCCATCACCAGCTCCTTGAAGAGGATGGTGTATTCGGGCAGTTCCACGGTGATCTCGTGCTTGCCGGTGACCTTGTAGGCGCCGGCGCCGCCGAAGACCTTCGCGAACCCCGCCTGGTTCTGCGTCGCGTAGGCCTTGTCGAGGATGACGTCCCAGGTGAACTTCACGTCCTCGGCGGTGAATTCCTCGCCGCTGTGCCACTTCACGCCCTGGCGCAGCTTGATCACCCACTTCTTGCCGTCGGGCGACGTCGTCCAGCTCTCCGCCAGCGACGGAACGAGCTTCTTCGAATTCCAGCTGTCGTAGGTCAGCAGGCGGTCGTAGACCGGACCGAAGATGTTCGATTCGTTGTAGCCCGTGGAGTACATCGGCACGAGCGTGCTGGGCGGGGCCCACGACGCGAAGGCGGCATCGGTGCTGCCGTCGATGATCCAGTTCTCCGGGTCGGGATAGAAGACCGGATTGAAGGTGGTGGCGGTGAAGCCCTTCATCTTCGGGTTAATCGCGATCACGTCCTCGGGATAGAAGAGGATCGTCATCGGCTCGGTCTCGTACCAGCGCTTCTCGAAGGCACGGATCGCGGCCATGCGCCTGGCGTCGTCGGCGGTCGACGCGTACTCGTCCATCGCCGCATCGAGCACGGGGTCGTTGATGTAGTAGAAGTTCGGGCCGTTGGGCGGCACCGCCTTGCTGTGGAAGAGCGTGTTCGGCAGCGGCGCGATCGAGCTGTAGTAGTAGCGCTCGAGATAGGCGTCCCAGCCGCCTTCCGCGTGCGGCTTGCCGGCCCCCGTCGTGCGCCTGGGGATGATCACCGTGAAGGGCACGTAGCTCGACACCACGTCGATGCCGATCTTGACCATCTGCTGCGCCGCCAGGGTGCCCCAGATCATGCGCGCGGGCTGGTTGTTCGGGATCATGAAGTAGAGCTTGAAGAACGGCGGCGCGGCGCGGGCGACGCTGCTCAGCATCGTGGTTCCGGCGACCGACACGGCCGCGGTCGCGCCGACCGTCCGCATGAAATCACGGCGACTGGTGTGCTCCGTCATCGAGTTCTTCCTCCGCCTGACGCGCCTTGGCCTTCGGCTCTGCGGTCGATCATTCGATCAGGATAGTCGTGCCGCACTCCCCGCCGTGAAGCCTCCCGGGCGCTGGAAACAACGCACCAACGAAAGCCATCGCAACAGTGGCGACATGCATTGTCAAGGCGAGAGCCGCTGGCGTACGCTCGCCGCTGATCATGCGATCGACGACCCGCATCGACATCGCGCGCCGCGGCGTGCAGCATCCCGGCTGATGGGGATCACGCGCTACATCGTCCGGCGGCTCATGTTCTCGGTCGCGCTCGTCCTCGGCGTCAGCGTGATCATCTTCACGCTCATCAACGCGATCGGCAATCCGGTGGAGATCCTGCTGGCCGACCGGCCCGGCATCACCCAGGAAGCCATCGACGCGATCAGCCGCTACTACAATCTCGATCAGCCGCCGCTGATCCGCTACTTCGTCTGGCTGTGGAACGTGGTGCGCGGCGACTTCGGCACCAGCATCGTCTACAATCAGCCGGTCGGCGACATGCTGTTCACCTGGGGCCTGGAGACGATGAAGATCCAGATCCCGGCGATCCTGATCTCACTGGTCGCCGCGATCTTCATCGCCGTCACCGCGGCGACGCGGCAGTATTCGCGGGTCGATTTCGGCGTGATGTCCGGCGCGCTGCTCGGCCAGTCCCTGCCCGGCTTCTTCGTCGGCATCATCCTCATCCTGGTCTTCTCGTACTGGCTCGGCATCTTCCCGAGCTACGGCGCCTACTCGACGCGGCGGATGCTGATGGGCAGCGGCCTGATCGACGGGCTGTGGCACATGGTGCTGCCGGTGGCGATGCTGGCCTTCTTCAACACGGCGACGCTGACCCTGCTGATGCGCTCGAACATGGTCGACGTGCTGCGCCACGACTTCATCATGGCGGCACGCGCCAGCGGCCTGCCGGAGCGGCGCGTCGTCTATCGCCACGCCGTGCGCAACGCCTTCATCCCCGTGCTGACGTATCTCGGCATCCTGTTCGGCCTGATGCTGGGCACCGCGCCGGTGACGGAGACGGTGTTCACCTGGCCGGGCCTCGGCTTCCTCTACATCCAGGCGATCCAGCAGCTCGACTATCCGGTGATCATGGGCGAGACGATGATCATCACCGTCATGCTGGTGACGGCGACCCTGCTGACCGACATCGCCTACGTCCTGATCGACCCCAGGATCCGCCTGGAATGACCGAGGCGCCCGCAGCCGCGGCCCTCGCCACCGCGCCGCCGGCGCGGCCGCCCGGGATGTGGCGCCAGGGCTGGCAGCGGTTCCGGCGCAACCGTACGGGCATGCTCGGCCTGACGCTGGTCTGCATCGTCGTGCTGGTGGCGCTGAGCTGCGCCTGGATCGCTCCGTACGAGCCCAACGACCAGTCGGCGATGATGCGCTTCGGCTCGCGCGAAGGCCCGACCTGGGCGCATCTGTTCGGCACCGACCGCATGGGCTACGACGTGCTGACCCGGGTGCTCTACGGCGCGCCGACCGCGCTCGCGGTCGGCATCGGCGCCATGCTCGTCGCCTCGGTGATCGGCATCCTGATCGGCGGCATCAGCGGCTATCTCGGCGGCATGGCCGACGAGTTGCTGATGCGCTTCACCGAGTTCTTCCTGGTCATCCCGGTCTTCATCGTCATCCTCGCCGTGGTCCGGCTGTTCGGCATCGTCGTCGTCGGCTCGCCGCTGGAGAGCATCCCCTATCTCAACCTGATGACCATCATCCTGCTGCTCGGACTGTTCGGCTGGCCGTCGATCGCGCGGATGACGCGGGCCGAGTTCCTGCGCCTGAAGGAGATGGAGTTCGTCGAGGCGGCGCGCTGCATCGGCGCGACCCGGCGCGACATCATCCTGCGCCACATCTTGCCGAACGCGCTGCCGTCGCTCGTCGTCATCGTGGCGCTCGGCATCGGCGGCGCCATCCTCGCCGAGGCGATGATCAGCTTCCTCGGCTTCGGCGACCCCAAGGCGATCAGCTGGGGCCAGCTCCTCTTCTTCAACTACGAGGCGCTGAAGGTCGCGCCCTGGGCCTCGATCGCGCCGGGCAGCGCCATCTTCATGACCGTGCTCGGCTTCAACCTGCTGGCGGACGGGCTGTCCGACGCCTTCAACCCGCGTCTCAAGCAGTAGGGACGATGACCGAGCCCGGCGCCGCCCGACCGCTGCTCGACGTCCGGGACCTGCGCGTCCACTTCTTCACCGGCGCCGGCATCGTGCGCGCGGTCGACGGCGTCGACTTCGCCGTGCAGCCGCAGGAGACGCTGGGCCTCGTCGGCGAATCCGGCAGCGGCAAGACGGTGACCAGCCTGACCCTGCTGCGCCTGTCGCCGCGGCCGGCGCGCGTCGTCGGCGGCCGCATCGACTTCGAGGGCGAGGACATCCTCACCAAGTCCGAGAAGGCGATGACGGGCGTGCGCGGCAAGCGGATGGCCATGGTCTTCCAGAACCCCGCCTACTCGCTGAACCCGATCTACAGCATCGGCGACCAGCTCGGCGAGATCGTGCGCTGGCACGAGAAGGTCGGCCGGCGAGAGGGCGACGCGCGGGTGACCGAGCTCCTTCGCCTGGTCGGCATCACCGACCCCGGCGCGCGCCTGCGCCAGTTCCCGCACGAGCTGTCGGGCGGCATGAAGCAGCGGGTGTGCATCGCCCGCGCGCTCCTCTGCAACCCGGCCCTGGTGCTGGCCGACGAGCCGACCACCAACCTCGACGTCACCATCCAGGCGCAGATCCTCGACCTGCTGCTGGAGCTGAAGGACCGCTTCCGCACCTCGATGGTGCTGGTCACCCACGACATGGGCGTGGTGGCGCGCATGGCCGACCGCATCACCGTCATGTATGCCGGCCGCATCTGCGAGACGGCCGACGCGCGCACCATCTTCCGCTCGCCGCAGCACCCCTACACGCGGGCGCTGCTGGAGAGCATGCCGCGGGTCGACCACAGCTACGCCCGCGACGATGCCAGGCGCCTGCCGGTGATCGCCGGGCGGCCGCCCAACCTGATCGAGCCGCCGACCGGCTGCCGCTTCCATCCGCGCTGCCCGGAGGCGGGCGAGGAATGCCGCCGCATCATGCCGGAGCCCAAGGCCATCGGGCCGGGACACACGGTGAGCTGCCTGAAGCGCGGCAGCTCGGGGGTGGCGGCATGACCGCCGACGTCGTCCCCGCCGGCGAGCGCGACCTCATCCGCGTCGAGCATCTGCGCAAGCTCTATCCGGTGCGCCGGCGCGGCGTCTTCCGCTCGCGCCAGACCGGCGAGATCCGCGCCGTCGACGACATCTCCTTCACGATCCGCCGCGGCGAGACCCTGGGGCTGGTCGGCGAGAGCGGCTGCGGCAAGACGACGACCGCGCGCGCCATGCTGCACCTGATCGAGCCGACATCGGGCAGCGCCTTCTTCGGCGACGTCGACGTGCTGGAGGTCTTCGCGGAGGGCAGGCGCGAGGACACGCTGAAGATCCGGCGGCGGATGCAGTACGTCTTCCAGGATCCCTACCTGTCGCTCAACCCGCGCTGGACCATCGCCCAGACGCTGCTGGAGCCGTTTCGCGTCCATCGCCACGTGCCCGAGGCCGACTGGCATCGCCGCCTCGTCGAGCTGCTGCATCTGGTCGGGCTCGAGGAGTATCACGCGTGGCGCTATCCGCACGAGTTCTCGGGCGGGCAGCGCCAGCGCGTCGGCATCGCCCGCGCGCTGGCGGTGGAGCCGGAGTTCGTGATCTGCGACGAGCCGGTGTCCTCGCTCGACGTCTCGGTGCGCGCCCAGATCCTCAACCTGCTGGTCGAGCTGCAGGCGAAGCTGCGGCTGACCTACCTCTACATCTCGCACGACCTGTCGTCGGTGCGCTTCGTCAGCAACCGCGTCGCGGTCATGTATCTCGGCAAGATCGTCGAGATGGCCGCCGTCGACGAGCTGTTCTCGCATCCGATGCACCACTACAGCTACGCGCTGCTGACCGCGATCCCGGTGCCCGACCCGGACGTGCCGGCGGGGCGCAGCGTGCTGGTGGGCGAGGTGCCGAGCGCCATGCGCATCCCCCAGGGCTGCCGCTTCCATCCGCGCTGCCCCGCCGCCACCGAGGTCTGCCGCACCGTCGAGCCGCCGCTGGCGCCGGCCGGCGGCGACCGCCTGCTCGCCTGCCACCATCCACGCTGACAGCCACGGCCGGCGGCGGCGCCATCGCCCGAACGGAGGTTCCCTCTTGTCCAAAGTGATCGTCATCGGCGCCGGGGTCGTCGGCGCGTCGGCTGCCTATCGCCTCGCCGCGGCCGGGGCGGACGTGCTGGTGCTGGAGGCGCGCCGCATCGGCGGCGGCACGTCGGGCGTCAGCTTCGCCTACACCAACGCCACCCACAAGCCGCCGCGCCCCTACCACGACATCAACGTCGCCGGCATGCGCGCCCATGCCGCGCTCAAGGACGAGTTCGGGTCGACGCCGTGGTGGCACGGCGGCGGCAACGTCGAGTGGTTCCTGACCGCCGACGAGCAGGCCGAGCAGCGGCGCAACGCCGAGCGGCTGACGGACTGGGGCTACGCCGTCGAGTGGATCACGCCCCGCGAGCTGCGCGAGATGGAGCCCGATATCGACCCCGCCCTGATCGGCGACGGGCCGATCGCCTGGTACGTGGAGGAAGGCTGGCTCGACCCCGTCGTCTATGCCGGCCACATGATGCGCGCCGCCATGCGCCACGGTGCGAAGGTCGAGTGCGGCGTGCGGGTGGTCGACGTCGTGCTGGCGGGCAGCCGCGTCACCGGCGTGCGGACCGCCGACGGCACCGTGCACGGCGCCGACGTCGTGGTGAACTGCGCCGGCCGCTGGGCCAACGACGCGGTCGCGGCGGTCGGGCTGCAGATCCCGCTCGCCCCCACGGTCGGCCTGCTGGTCTTCACCCCGCCGACGCCGAGCACGCTGTCGCGCGTCCTGCACTCCCCCCATCTCCAGGTCCGCCCGGACGGGGCCGGCCGGCTGATGCTGCATTGGGGCGGGGCGGACCGGGAGATGACGCCCGACACGCCGGCGACGCCGACCATGCCGTGGGCGAAGGAGATGCTGGAGCGCGCCCGCGCGCTGCTGCCGGTCATCGGCGACGTCGGCGTCGAGGCGGCGCGGATCACCATCCGCCCGATCCCCGGCGACGGCTTCTCCTGCATCGGGCCGGTGCCGCGCAACGAGGGCTACTACCTCGCCATCACCCACAGCGGGGCGACGATGGCGCCCTTCCTGGGCGCCTGCGTGGCAGACGAGATCGTCGGCGGCAAGACCCGCAGCGAGCTGGAAACGGTCCGCCCGAGCCGCTTCTTCAACTGAGGGATCGCACCGGCGGCGCCGCGACGCGCCGCCGGGGCGCTTCTCGCACCGATACGGTGCAGTAACTTATTGACTCGCACCCACCCCTCCGCGAGATTTCCCGAGCCATGTCAGCGGATTCGCATGAGACTGGGCGCGTGCGCACGAGTCGCCGAACGAATGCCGGAACCGTGGGCGCGCCGCCGCGTTTTGCCGGGGTCGTGAG
>JADZBA010000481.1 GCA_020852355.1 Alphaproteobacteria bacterium | reverse complement strand
GGCCGCCGAAGTCGAGCTTGCCCATCCAGTCCGGCCGGTCGGGATGGTCGCGCACGTCGATCTTCGATACGAAGTTCTCGTAGCCGCTGAGGATGACCATCAGCACGAGGTTGGCGACCAGCGCCAGATCGATCAGCGACAGGAGCGCCAGGATGACGTCGTTCTGCGAGGCGGACAGCGCCCTGGGGACGAACGCCGCCAGCTCCTGCAGGAACTTCGTCGTGAGGACGGCGAGCCCGCCGACGAGGCCGAGATAGAGCGGCGCCAGCAGCCAGCGGCTGTGGAAGAGGAAGACCTCGAGGGTGCGCTCGATGCGGCTGCTCCGGCGGCGCCCGTTCTCGTCGGCCGAGGGGTCCGTCACGACTCGCCCGCCTTCCAGCGCGCCGCCGCCGCGTCGTCCTCGGCGCGCGCGGCGACCCAGCGCTCGCCCGCCGGCGTCTCCTCGCGCTTCCAGAAGGGCGCCTTCGTCTTGAGCCAGTCCATCAGGAAGGCGCAACTCTCGAACGCCGCCTCGCGATGGCCCGACGCCGTCGCCACCAGGACGATGCGGTCGCCGGGCAGCAGCCGGCCGTAGCGGTGGACCACGACGACGCCGTCGAGCGGCCAGCGCGCCTCGGCCTCGGCGACGATGCGCGCCAGCGCCTTCTCGGTCATGCCGGGATAGTGCTCCAGCGTCATCGCCGCCACGGCGTCGCCGCCGGCGACGTCGCGCACCAGCCCGACGAAGCAGGCGACGCCGCCGATGCCGGTGCGGCCGGCGGTCAGCCGCGCCATCTCGGCGCCGACGTCGAAGTCCTCCTGCTGGACGCGGATCATCCGCCGGTCACTGGCGGGAACAGCGCGACCTCGTCGTCCGGGCCGATGGCGGCGTCGAGGCGCGCGAACTCCTGGTTCACCGCGACGCGGATGGTGGAGAGGTCGGCGAAGGCCTGGGCGTAGCCGGGCCCGCGGGCCCTGAGCCAGTCGACCAGGGCGGCCACCGTGCGCACTTCGGCCGGCGGCGCGACGGTCTCCTCCGCCACGCCGATGCGCTGCTTCAGCCACGCGAAATAGAGCAGCTTCATCGCGTCATCTCGCTGAAGGGAACGAAGTCGACGAGGGTGCCGGCGGCGAGGTCGGTCATCGCCTCGGGAAGCACGACCAGCCCGTCGGAGTCCACCATCGACGACAGGATGCCCGTGCTCTCGCGCGGAAACTTCCGCACCTCCGGGAACCCGTCCGCGCCCGGGGAGAGGCGGGCACGCAGATACTCGCGGCGGCCGGGCTTCTTGCGATGGTCGAAGGCGGCGCGCACCGGGAAGGCGCGCGGCGGCTCCGGCGTCGCCCCGGCGCGGGCGAGGACGATGGTGCGGGCCAGCGTCATGAAGGTCACCATCACTGCCACCGGGTTGCCCGGCAGGCCGATGAAGATCGCCTCGCCGACGCGGCCCAGCGCGACCGGCCGGCCGGGGCGGATGGCGAGGCGCCAGAAGTCGATGCGGCCGGCGGCAGCGACGGCGGCCCGGACATGGTCCTCCTCGCCGACCGACATGCCCCCCGTGGTGACCACGAGGTCGTGGCCGCGCCCGGCCGCCGCCAGGGCCGCGGCGACGGCGTCCAGCCGGTCGGGCAGGATGCCGAGATCGTCGACGGCGACGCCGAGGCCAGCCAGCAGCGCCGCCACGATGTAGCGGTTGGAATCGTAGACCGACCCCGGCGGCAGCGGCGTGCCGGGCGGGCGGATCTCGTCGCCGGTGGAGAACAGCGCCGCGCGCAGGGCGCGCCGGACCGGCACCTCGGCCAGCCCGATCGCCGCCGCCATGCCGACGTCCTGGGGCCGCATCCGCCGGCCGGCCGGCAGGGCGACCGCGCCGGCCGCCACGTCCTCGCCGGCATGCCGGCGGTTGGCCCCCTGCGCGATGCCGCGCGGGATGCGCACGTCCCCGCCGTCCTCGACGCAGTCCTCCTGCATCAGCACCGTATCCGGCCCGCCGTCCGGGCCGGTCGGCATCATGGCGCCGGTGAAGATCCGCACCGCCTCGCCGCGGGGCTGCGGCCGGCCGAGGGAGTGGCCGGCGGCGGCGCGGCCGCGGACCGGCAGCACCGTCTCGCCATCGCCGCGCAGGTCGGCGAAGTGGACGGCGTAGCCGTCGACGGCGGCGTTGTCGTGGGGGGGCACCGGCATCGCCGCGCGCAGGTCGGCGGCCAACACCCGGCCGCAGGCGGCGGCCAGCGGCACCGTCTCGGCATCGGCGACGGCGGCGACGCGGGCGGCGATCAGCGCTTCCGCGGCGGCGACCGTCATCGGCGCGTCACCGTGGGCGAAGCAGTCGCCGGAGAGCTGGCCCATGGTTCAGGCCGGCCGCCCGAGGCGGGCGAGCACGAAGCGGGCGATCGCCGGCACGTCGTCGAGCGGCAGCACCGGCCGATCGAGCCCGGCGATCGGCGCATCGCTCGCCACCGCGACGATGCAGGGATCGTCGGGCGCCATGAGCGGCTTGCCGAGCGCGGGACGGTGGACCTCCAGCTTCGGATGGGAGTCGCGCTTGAAGCCCTCGACGAGGACGAGGTCGACCGGGCTCATGCGCGCCAGCAGCTCGGTCAGCGGCGGCTCGGGCGCGCCGCGCAACTCGTGCATCAGCGCGAAGCGCAGGCCCGATGCGACCATCACCTCGGTCGCGCCGGCCGTGCGGTGGACGTAGCTGTCCTTGCCCGGCTGGTCGACGTCGAAGGCGTGATGGGCGTGCTTGATCGTGGATACGGTGAGGCCGCGTGCCACCAGCTCGGGGATGAGACGGCTGAGCAGCGTCGTCTTGCCGCTGCCGCTCCAGCCCGCGAGGCCGAGGATCTTCGTCGGATCGTGCATCGTCTTCGTCGGCGCCCGTGCCCGCTCGGATGGAGCGCGGGCGCCGGGCGCCTCTCCCGTCAGCGCGCCGGACCGGCCGAGGTGCCGGGGCGCGGCGCCCCGGCCTGCGGCTGGAGATGGCGCAGCCCGGCATGCAGATAGTCGTAGCCGGTGACCAGCGTCAGCAGGGCGGCGATCCACAGCCCGATGGTGCCGATGGCCACCACCGGGATGAAGCCCGGCCCGGCCTCGCCGACGAGCAGGAAGCCGATCGCCGTCATCTGGATGGCGGTCTTCCACTTGGCCAGCCGGCTGACCGGCACCCCGACGCGCAGCCCCGCGAGGTATTCGCGCAGGCCCGACACCAGGATCTCGCGGCACAGGATCACGACGGCGGCCAGCACGGTCAGCCCGTCGACGCGCTGATAGGCGACGAGCATGAAGAGGGCGGAGGCGACCAGCAGCTTGTCGGCGATCGGGTCGAGGCAGCGGCCGAGCTCCGACTGCTGGTTCTGGCGGCGTGCGACATGGCCGTCGAGCCAGTCGGTCAGCGCCGCCGCCGTGAACAGCACGCACGCCGCATAGCTGGCCCATGGCCCCTTGAAGTAGAAGGTCGCCACCAGGATCGGGATGACCGCGATCCGCGAGAGCGTGAGGAGGTTGGGCAGGTTCGTCCACATGCGGTCGTGCGCCTCAGGGGCCGTTTCCGTGGAAATGATCGTATACCACCTTCGCGACGGTCTTGTTGATCCCGGGGACCGCCTCGAGGTCGGCGAGGCCGGCACGTGCCACCTCGCGCGCCGATCCGAAATGGTGCAGCAGCGCCCGCTTGCGCCGCGGCCCGATGCCCGGCACCTCGTCGAGTGGCGACCGGCCGAGCGCCTTGGTGCGCCGCGCACGGTGCGCGCCGATGGCGAAGCGGTGCGCCTCGTCGCGCAGACGTTGCAGGAAATAGAGCACCGGGTCGCGCGGCTCCAGCGACAGCGGCGGGCGGTCGACCGTGAAGAACCGCTCGCGGCCGGCGTCGCGGTCGGGGCCCTTGGCGATGGCCACGAGCGGCACGTCGCCGGCACCGAGATCGGCCAGCGCGGCGACGGCCGAGCCGAGCTGCCCGGCGCCGCCGTCGATCAGCACGAGGTCCGGCCACTGGCCGCGCGTGCGGTCGGCGTCCTCGGCCAGCGCCCGGCCGAAGCGCCGGGCGAACACCTCGCGCATCATCGCGAAGTCGTCGCCGGCCGCCGCGGGGTCGCGGATGGTGAACTTGCGGTAGGCGCCCTTCACGAAGCCCTCGGGACCGGCGACGATCATGGCACCGACCGCGTTGGTCCCCTGGATGTGGCTGTTGTCGTATACCTCGATGCGCTCGGGCACCGCCGGCAGCCGGAACACCCGCGCCACCCCTTCCAGGAGCTCGCGCTGGCTGGCGCTTTCGGCGAGGCGCCGGCCATGGGCCTCGCGCGCGTTGGCGAGCGCGTGGTCGACCAGCTTGCGGCGGTCGCCGCGCTGCGGCACCAGCAGCTCGACCCGCTGCCCGGCGCGCACCGCCAGGGCCTCGGCGAGCAGGTCCTGCTCGGGCAGGACGTGGCTCAGCAGCACCAGGCGCGGCGGCAGCTTGTTGTCGTAGAACTGCCCGACGAAGGCGGTCAGGACCTCCTCGACCGGCAGATGCTTGTCGTGCGCCGGGAAGTAGGGGTGGTTGCCGAGATTCTGGCCGCTGCGGAAGAAGAACACCTGGATGCAGGTGTGGCCGCCCGCCTGGTGGGCGGCGATCACGTCGGCCTCCTCCAGGTTCGCGACGTTGATGCCCTGGTGGGCCTGGATCTGGGTCAGCGCCCGGATGCGGTCGCGATAGAGGGCGGCGGTCTCGAAGTCCAGCGCGTCGCTCGCCGCCTGCATGCGATCGGCCAGCGCCGTCTGCACGGCATGGCTGCGCCCGGACAGGAATGCGGCGGCGTCGGCCACCTGGGCGTCGTAGGCCTCGACCGACACCTTGCCCACGCAGGGCGCGGTGCAGCGCTTGATCTGGTGCTGCAGGCAGGGCCGCGTGCGCTGGGCGAACACGGTGTCGGCGCAGTTGCGGATCAGGAAGGCACGCTGCAGGGCGACGATGGTGCGGTTGACGGCGCCGGCCGAGGCGAACGGCCCGAAATAGCGCCCCGGCCGGCTGCGCGGGCCGCGGTGCTTGGTGATCTGCGCGAACGGATGGTCGCCGGTCAGCAGGATGTCGGGAAACGACTTGTCGTCGCGCAGCAGGACGTTGAAGCGCGGGCGCAGCCGCTTGATGAGGTTGCTCTCGAGCAGCAGCGCCTCGACCTCGGTGTGGGTCGTGACGATCTCCATGCGCGCCGTCTCGGAGACCATCCGGCGCAGCCGTGTGGACAGCTGCTCGACGTGGCTGTAGGAGACGACGCGCTTGCGCAGGCTGCGCGCCTTGCCGACGTAGAGGACGTCGCCGCGGGCGTCGAGCATGCGGTAGACACCCGGGCCGAGCGGCATGGTGCGCAGCGCTTCCCGGATCACCGCGGCGCCGGCGGCGATGCGGCCGACCGCCGCTCCCTCGGGCGCATCGGGCGCATCGTGGACCGCCGGGTGAACCTCTTCGGCGTTCATCGGGTCCTGCTCGCGATCGATGACAGGCCGCCAGCGCGCTTATGGCCCTTTTCCACCGAATCTGTGGATATCCTTGTGGGGAATGGCTTGTGCAACATCGCCGATGCCAATGAGTCCGTGCCGTCCCGGCGAGTTGCCCATTTTCTAGGCATAATTGCTAAGACTTTGATTTCACAAATACATACCAACCGCCTCCGTCTCCGATCGGACACTCTAGCGTCACATGGCGTGGAAACATGCTTGACTCTTCGCAATTGGCAAGGAAATCGAGGCCCTGTGCACAAAAGCCCAACCCGTGGGGCGGATTCGCCGCGGGACTGGCCGTTTACCTTGAGAGTCGGCAGGTAACCCGCGGTCATTCCTCGATCTCGTTCCGTCCGACGGGCGACCATTGAAGGTGCTGGCCGCCGTCGAGCGCGATCATCTGCCCGGTCATCGACGATGCGTCCAGGATGAAGCGCAGGGCGGTGCAGATCTCCTCGGGGCTGGTGCCCCGCCCGAGCGGCACGCTGGCGCACTGCGCCGCGAACTGGCCGGGCGACTGCCGTGGGCTCGGCAGCGTCGGCCCGGGACCGATGCCGTTGACGCGGATGCGCGGCGCCAGCGCCAGGGCCAGCGTGCGGGTCAGCGTCCACAACGCGCTCTTGCTGACCGTGTAGGACACGAAGTGTGGCGTCAGGCTCCACACCCGCTCGTCCAGCAGGTTGACGACGACGCCCTCGGCATCGCGCGGCAGCGCCCGCGCCAGGGACTGCGTCAGGACGAAGGGCGCGCGGAGATTGACCGCGAGATGGGCGTCCCAGGATTCCCGGGTCGCCGTCAGCGCCTCGTCGCGCTCGAACACCGAGGCGTTGTTGACGAGCACGCCGACCGGCCCCAGCGCCGCGGCGGCCCGGCCGACCAGCGTCGCCGTCGCCGTCTCGTCGGCAAGGTCGCCGGCGACGGCGATCGCCCGCCCGCCGGCGGCGAGGATCGTCTCGACGACCGCAGCCGCCGCCTCGCCCGAGCCGTGGTGGTGCACGGCCACCGCCCAGCCGGAGCGGGCCAGGTCGAGGGCGAGGGCGCGACCGATGCGGCGGCCGGCCCCGGTGACCAGGGCGGCCCGCGGGACGCGGGCGCCGGCCCCGCTCACGGACCGCGCCGCCGGCGGCCGCGCGGCCGCTGGCCCGTACCGGCGGCGCCCTTCCCGGCGGAGGAGCGCGGGGCCGCACCGCCGCCGGCAGGGACCGCGGCGACACCCAGGTCGATCGCCTCCAGCCGGCGGATCTCGTCGCGCAGCCGCGCCGCCTGCTCGAAGTCGAGGTCGGCCGCCGCCTCGCGCATGCGCCGCTCGAGGTCGGCGACGACGGACTTGAGGTTGTGGCCGACCAGCGGCTTGTCCTCGGCGAGGCCGGTGCCGACCGTGACGTGGTCGCGCTCGTAGACGCTCTCCATGATGTCGGCGATGCCCTTGCGCACGCTCTCGGGCGTGATGCCGTGCAGGGTGTTGTAGGCGCGCTGCTTCTCGCGCCGGCGCTCGGTCTCGTCGATCGCGTACTGCAGCGAGGCGGTCATGTGGTCGGCATAGAGGATGGCGCGCCCCTCGACGTTGCGCGCCGCCCGGCCGATGGTCTGGACCAGCGAGGTGCGCGAGCGCAGGTAGCCCTCCTTGTCGGCGTCGAGGATGGCGACCAGGGCGCATTCGGGGATGTCCAGCCCCTCGCGCAGCAGGTTGATGCCGATCAGCACGTCGAACGCCCCCAGGCGCAGGTCGCGGATGATCTCGATGCGCTCCAGGGTCTCGACGTCGGAATGGACGTAGCGGCAGCGGATGCCGGCCTCGTGCATGTACTCGGTCAGCGCCTCGGCCATCTTCTTGGTCAGGGTCGTCACCAGCACGCGCTGGCCCTTGGCCGCGCAGGCGCGGCATTCGGCCAGCAGGTCGTCGACCTGGTGCTCGGTCGGCCGGATGATGCAGGGAGGATCGATCAGGCCGGTCGGCCGCACCACCTGCTCGACGAAGACGCCCCCGGTGCGCTCCAGCTCCCATGGGCCGGGGGTGGCCGAGACGAACACGGTCTGCGGCCGCATCGCCTCCCACTCCTCGAACTTGAGCGGGCGGTTGTCGATGCAGGAGGGCAGGCGGAAGCCGTAGTCCGAGAGGGTCGACTTGCGCTGGAAGTCGCCGCGGTACATGCCGCCGATCTGCGGCACGGTGACGTGGCTCTCGTCGACGATGAGCAGCGCGTCCTGCGGCAGGTACTCGAACAGGGTCGGCGGCGGCTCGCCGGGGCGCCGGCCGGTGAGGTAGCGCGAGTAGTTCTCGATGCCGGCGCAGCTCCCGGTCGCCTGGATCATCTCCATGTCGAAGGTCGTGCGCTGCTCCAGCCGCTGCGCCTCCAGCAGCTTGCCCTGGGCGTGCAGCTCGTCGAGGCGGACCTTGAGCTCGCGCTTGATCTGCTCGACCGCCTGCTGCAGCGTCGGCTTGGGCGTCACGTAGTGGCTGTTGGCGTAGACCTTGATCTGCTGCAGGGCCGAGGTGCGCTCGCCGGTCAGCGGCTCGATCTCGTGGATCGCCTCGATCTCGTCGCCGAACAGCGAGATCCGCCATGCCCGGTCCTCGTAGTGGGCGGGGAACAGCTCGATGGTGTCGCCGCGCACCCGGAAGGCGCCACGCGCGAAGGCGAGGTCGTTGCGCCGGTACTGCAGCTCGACCAGGCGGGCGAGGAGCTGGGTGCGGTTGATCGTCTCCCCGACCTTCAGCGTGAGGGTCATGGTCTGGTAGGTCTCGGGCGAGCCGATGCCGTAGATGCAGGACACCGAGGCGACGATCACCACGTCGCGCCGCTCCAGCAACGCCCGGGTGGCGGAATGGCGCATCCGGTCGATCTGCTCGTTGACCGAGGATTCCTTCTCCACGTAGGTGTCCGTGCGCGGCACGTACGCCTCGGGCTGGTAGTAGTCGTAGTACGAGACGAAGTACTCCACCGCGTTGTCCGGGAAGAACGACTTCATCTCCCCGTAGAGCTGGGCGGCCAGCGTCTTGTTGGGGGCGAGCACGAGGGCCGGGCGCTGCACCTGCTGGATGACGTGCGCCATGGTGAACGTCTTGCCCGACCCGGTCACGCCGAGCAGCACCTGGTCGCGCTCGCCCCGCCGCGTGCCTTCGATCAGGGCGGCGATCGCCTCCGGCTGGTCGCCGGCCGGCGCGAAGTCCGACTGGATGCGGAACGGCACCCCGGCGTCGGCGACCGGGCGCTCCAGGCGTTCGAGCAGCATGGCGCACTATATGCGGTCGCCGAGGCCTCCTGGCTAGCCGGCGGCCGGCGGCGTCTCAGGCGATCGCCTCCATGGCCGACAGCGACTCGGGCAGCACCTGGCCGCCGTCGATCACCAGGGTCTGGCCGGTGACGTAGGCGGCCTCGTCGGAGGCGAAGAAGAGAGCGGCGTTGGCGACGTCGGCGACGCCGCCCAGGCGCTTCTGGGGGATCGACGCCGCCATCTTCGCCAGATAGTCGCCGCCGATGCCCTCCAGGCCCTCGGTCATGATGTTGCCGGGCATCACCGCGTTGATGGTGATCGCGTACGGCGCCAGCTCGATCGCCGCGGTGCGCACGAAGCCGAGCTGGCCGGCCTTGCTGGCGCCGTAATGCGCCCAGCCGGGGAAGCCGGTGATCGGCCCGGTGATCGACGACGTGACGATGATGCGGCCGCGCCCGGCCCGGCGCATCGCCGGCAGGCAGGCCGAGACCGCGAGGAAGGTGCCGCGCAGGTTGGTGGCGATCACCTGGTCGAAGTCGGCGGCGGTCATGGTCGCCAGAGGTGCCGAGGGAAAGATTCCGGCATTGGCGCAGAGGATGTCGATGCCGCCGAAGCGGGCGATCGCCGCCTCGGCCATCGCCGCGCAGGCGTCGGGCGCGGCGACGTCGGCCGCGAAGCCCGCGGCCGTGCCGCCCTCCTCGGCGATCGCGGCCGCCGCGGCCTCGGCGTCGGCGGCGGTGCGGCCGACGACGAGGACACGGCAGCCGACGGCGGCGAAGCGGCGGGCGAGGCCGCGCCCGATGCCCCGGCTGCCGCCGGTGACGACGACCGAACGACCGGCCAGCGACGCGAACATGGCTCTCTCCTTCAGGCGAACCGGGTGAGCAGGTCCTCGGCCATGGCGACCGCGCCGGCGGTGTAGCCCGCACCCATCTCGCGTGCCGTCGGGACCTCGGAATGGGACGCGAGCCAGCCGACCAGCAGGATGCGGCGCATCACCAGGAAGACCGGCAGCTCTGCCTCGTCCGCGGCCGGCAGCGGCGCGACGGTGCGGTAGCCGGCCGCCCAGGCGGCCATCAGCGCCGGCACGATGGGATCGTCCTCCATGAAGCTGACCGCGGCCGCGAAGTCGTAGGCGAGCCACGAGAAGCCGCAGTCGTCGAAGTCGATCACCGTCAGGCGGTCGCCGTCGACCAGCAGGTTCGCGAGACGCAGGTCGGCATGGACGAGCCCATAGCGCGCCGGTCCCGTGCCGAACCGCGCCGTCCGCCGCCCGATCAGGTCGAGCGCGCGCTCCAGCACCGCCGCACCTTGGCGGTCTAGGCCCATGCCCGCCCGCCAGGAGCCCCACACCGGACGCGCGCCGAACATCGTCTCGAAGTCCCAGCGTTGGCGGCGGAAGCCGGCTGGCAGGGGCCAGGCGCGGACATGGGCGTGCATGCGGGCGGTGATCGCGCCCAGCGTCCGGAACCACGCGACGAGGTCGTCGCCGCGGTCGGGCTCTTTGCCGGGCGCGAACTCGAAGGCGACGGCGTGGCGCGCCGGGCCGGCGGCGGCCGGCAGGGTGCGCACGAAGCCGCCGTCGGTGCCGGCGATCGGCGCCGGGGTGGCGACCGCACCCGCGGCGCGGAGCGCCTCGATCCAGGCGAGCTCGGATGCGATCTCCGCCGCCGTGCGGTAGCCGATACGGTGGACGCGCAGGATCAGCCGGCGGCCCGCGTCCGGATCGTCGAGCCGGTAGGTGGCGTTCTCGGAGAGGTTGAGCAGCGTCGCCGCCGTCCGCGGCGACAGGCCCCATTGCGGCAGCGCGGCCCGTACCCGGGCCTCGAGGTCCGCCAGGACCTCCGGTCGATACTCCATCGCGACTGCGCTCCGGGCCGGCCTCGATCTCGGAGCAATGATGCGGCCCCGCTGCGGCCCGGTAAAGCCTCGCGGGCGGCCGCGGGCCCGGAACGCACGAAGGGCGGCCCACGGGGCCGCCCTTCGCCGTGTCGGCCCGCCCCGAAGGGCGGTGCCCTCGCTACTGGATCACCTCGATCACCCGCCGCGTCTGCGGCTCGACCACCACGTAGCGGTTGTTGACGTAGCCGTACTGGTACGTCGGGACCTGCGGCACGGTGTAGAACTGCACCGTCGGCGGCAGCACCGTCCCCGGCCGGACCTCGATGTTGTCGATGATCACCGACGGCCGCTGTTCGCGCACCACGTATTCGCGGAAGGTGGTCCTCTCCTCCGGCGACAGCGTCGTCGTGCGGGTCGTGGTGGTCTGGGTGGTCGTCGTCTGGGCGATGCCCGCACCCGTAGCGGCGAGCAGGCTCAGCGCAACCGCAGCGCTCATCGTCACGTATCGCATCGCATGTCTCCCGTTGTTCCTCGGACCAACAACCGGGTCGGCGCGGGTTTGTTCCGCCGCGCGAACGGGCGAGGGGCGAGCGCGGATCGGGTGCCGCCGACCCTTGACGGACGTCGCCGCGGGCACCACCTTGGCGGGGCACATATTGGAATGCCTCTAAGGTGCATTCACGAAACCGCAACATGGAGATCGAGCCGTGCTGACCGTTGGCGACCGTTTCCCCTCCTTCGACCTCAAGGCCGTGGTGTCGGCCGACCTCAAGACCGCCTTCACGCAGCGCACCGACGAGAGCGACGCCGGCAAGTGGAAGGTGGTGTTCTTCTGGCCGAAGGACTTCACCTTCGTCTGCCCGACCGAGATCGTGGCCTTCGGCGCGCTCGACAAGGCGTTCGCCGAGCGCGACACGGTGCTGGTCGGCGCCAGCACGGACAGCGAGTTCGTGCATCTGGCGTGGCGGCAGAGCCGCGAGGATCTCGGCAAGCTGACCTTCCCCTGGCTCGCCGACATCAAGCGTGAGCTGAGCCAGGCGCTCGGCATCCTCGACAAGTCCGAGGGCGTGGCGCTGCGCGCGACCTTCATCGTCGACCCGCAGGGCGTGATCCGCTTCGCCTCGGTCAACGACCTCAGCGTCGGCCGCAACCCCGACGAGGTCCTGCG
>JADZBA010000480.1 GCA_020852355.1 Alphaproteobacteria bacterium | reverse complement strand
TGAGCTCGCGCGGCGAGGTGGTGGGCATCAACACCGCCGTCATCCTCGGCGCGCAGGGCATCTGCTTCGCCGTCGCCGCCAACACGGCCAGCTTCGTCGTGACGGAGCTGATCCGCCACGGCCGCGTGCGCCGCGCCTGGATCGGCGTGTCGGCGCAGACCACGCCCCTGCCGCGGCGGCTGGCGCTGGCGGCCGAGGTGCCGAACCGGGCCGGCGCCGTCATCACCGCGGTCGATCCGGGCAGCCCCGCCGCCAAAGCCGGGCTGGCGCCGCGCGACATCGTGGTGACGCTGGACGGCGTCGCGATCGAGGGCGTCGACGACCTGATGCGCACGCTCGACGCCAGCCGCATCGACCGCGAGCTGGAGGTCACCGTGCTGCGCGGGGCGCCGCGGCGGCTGCGGGTGACGCCGCTGGAGCGGCGGGGCGGCTGACGCGGCCCCGCGGCCGGCCGAGCAGGAGATCGCCCAGCACGGCCGCCGCCACGATCGCCCCGCCCAGCGCGGCGCGCCACGACGGCAGCTCCGCGAAGGCCAGCCAGACGGCGACCGGCGCCAGCGGTATCTCCAGCGATCCGATGAGGGCGGCGCGGGTGGCCGCGATGCGGCGCGTGCCGACCGTCAGCAGCAGGAGGCCCAGGCCGAACTGCGCGCCGAACAGCGCGAGCCAGGCGGCGTCGGCGGCCGACGGCGAGAACGGCGCGGCGACCGGGGCCGCCAGCGCCGCGCTGACGAACGCCGACAGGCAGGAGGCGGGCAGCATCGAGCGTTCCGGGCTGCCGCGGACCACCACCATCATCGCCGCCACCAGCACGGTCATCGCCAGCGCCAGGAGGTCGCCGGCGAGATGGCCCGCGGCCACCGACGCGCCGACGATCACCGCCACCCCCGCCATGGCGGCGGCCGCGGCGGCGAGGGTGACCCGGCTTTCGCGGCGCCCGGTCCACGCCCAACCCAGCGCCGCGGTGACGAACGGTGCGGCGGCATGGATGAGGGTCACGTCGGCGACGGTGGTGCGCTGCAGGGCGTTGATGAAGCAGATCGTGGCCAGCGCGGAGCATGCCGCCGCGATCAGGCCATGGCGGCCCATCCGGCGGAACTCGGCCGCCGTCGTCCCGCGATGGCGCCAGGCGATGCAGCCGAGGATGAGCGCGCCGCCGACCACACCGCGCCAGAGCACCACCGTCCAGGCATCGAGATGGATCAGGCGCGCGAACAGGCCGGCCGTGGCGAACACGACCGCCGAGGCGATCACCAGCGCCTCGCCGTACCGTCCATCATCCATGTGCGCCATCGCCGGGCCGTCCCCCATCGCCGTCGACCGGACGATAGGCACCTGCTACTGACAGCGTCGTGTCAGTAGTCCCGGCGAGGCGCGGGAGGGCGGCGATGCGGCGGGCCGACCGGCTGTTCGAGATCATCCAGATCCTGCGCACGCGCGATCGGCCGGTGACCGGCGCGCATCTGGCGGCGGCGCTCGAGGTGACCGTCCGCACCGTCTATCGCGACGTCGCCACCCTCCAGGCGCAGCGCGTGCCGATCGAGGGCGCACCCGGCATCGGCTACGTCCTGCGCCGCGGCTTCGACCTGCCGCCGCTGATGTTCACCGCCGAGGAGATCGACGCGATCGCCGTCGGCGCCCGCATGGTCCGCCGGCTGCGCGACCGCAAGCTGCAGGAGGCCGCCGACGCCGTCCTGGCCAAGATCGCCATGGTGCTGCCCGACGCCTCGCGCACGCGGCTCGTCGACGCCCCGGTCTACGTGTCCGACGGCGACGCGCCCGCGGTCCTGGGCGTCGACCTCGGCGCCGTCCGCGCCGCGATCCGCGACCTGCGCAAGATGCGGATCATCTACGCTGACGTGGACGACCGGCGCACGCGACGCACCATCCGGCCGATCGCCATGGCGTACTATGTCGACGTGACGCTGCTGGCCGCGTGGTGCGAGCTGCGCTCGGACTACCGGCATTTCCGCGTCGACCGCATCCTCGCCTCGACGGTCCTCGACGAGCGCTTCCCCGACGACGGAGGCCGGCTGATGGCGGGTTGGCTGGCGCTGCGCGAGGGCCGGAGCGGCGGCGTGTAGCCGCCGCCCCGCGCCCGCTCAGAGGGTCCTCGCCGGATGGCCGGCCGGATCCTCCGGATACCCGTCCGTGCGGCGCGCCGCGGTCAGGCGGCGCCCTTCACCAGCTTGGCGCGCTGCGTCGCCGCCGCCATGAGCAGCGAGAGATCGTTGCCCGAGAGCACGAACCGCACGCCCATGGCGAGGTACTTCTTCATCACGTCCTCGACATAGACGCCGCCCATGCCGGCCCACTTGCCGTGCTTCTTGCAGGCGGCGATTACCGTCTCGTACGCCTTGACGACGTCGGGATGGGTGAGCTGGCCCGAGACGCCCATCTCCATGGTGAGGTCGCTGGTGCCGATCATCACCACGTCGATGCCGGGCACGGCGGCGATCGCGTCGGCGTTGGCGATGGCGGTCGGCGTCTCCAGCATCACGGTTATCAGCATCGCCTTGTTGAAGGCGGCCGAGGCCTCGGCGTTCGACACCGGCGCGAAGCCGAGCTGCGGCATGCCGCCGGCGACCGAGCGATGGCCCTCGGGCGGGTAGCGCAGCCGGTCGGCGACGGTGCGCGCCTCCTCGACCGTGTCGACATGGGGGATGACGATGCCCATGGCGCCGCCGTCGAGCGCGCGCGTCGCCATGTCGAACTGGCCGTAGGGCACCCGCACGATCGGCGCGATGCCCGCGCCGATGCCGGCGACGGCGATCTGCACCGCCGTGTCGAGCGTCATCGCATTGTGCTCGAGGTCGATGAACAGCCAGTCGAAGCCGGCCGTCTTCATCGCGGACGCGATGTCCACGGTACGCGCCTGGCGTAATCCGATGCCGGCGGCGACCTGCCCCGCCTCGAGGCGCTGGCGCGCCGAATTCACGATCTCGACCATGGCTCTCCGTTCCCTCCCGAGGATCGATACGAGGCCACAGGTCTAGCCCAGACCGCGCGCCAGGGCGACGGGGTTCGTGCCTCCCGGCACATCCTCGACGAGTGTCCGGACGCGCTTCAGGTCCGCGAGGAACGCGGCGTAGGCCCGCCGCTTCTCGTCCTCGCCCTTCAGGCGCAGGAGGTAGGAGGGGTGCACCGTGACGTAGCCGCGGTGGCCGTCGAATCGTGCCTCGCCGCG
Organism: Alphaproteobacteria bacterium; assembly: GCA_020852355.1. GTDB lineage: Bacteria > Pseudomonadota > Alphaproteobacteria > ATCC43930 > Allostellaceae > Allostella. The sequence continues at coordinate 2,489 of JADZBA010000480.1, read as the reverse complement.
CGCGCGGGCGATCGGCAGCGCCTTCCCCGTGAGCGCAAGGACCGCCGTGGCACCCAGCGCCACGACGAGGCGCGGCCGCACCAGGTCCAGCTCCTTCATCAGCCACCAGCGATAGCGCTTCACCTCGCCGGCAGTGGGCTTCTGGTGGATGCGCCGCTTGCCGCTGCGCGCGAACTTGAAATGCTTCACCGCATTGGTGACGTAGATCGCCGCCCGGTCGATATGCGCATCCGCCAGGGCACGGTCGAGGAGCTTCCCCGCCGGACCTACGAACGGCCGACCCTGAAGATCCTCCTGGTCGCCCGGCTGCTCGCCGACGAAGGCGATCGGGGCGCCGACCGGCCCTTCGCCGAGGACCGCGCGCGTCCCACCCGGGACCATCGGCTCGGCCGCAGCGATGAGGCGATCGAGGTCGGCCAGGGTCTGCGGCTCCGGTGCGGCGGCGTCGCGGGGATTGCGCTCGTCGGTCATGGCGGTCTCCTCTCGGATCGCCCGGTCAACGCACGACCCCGCCGTTCGGATGAGTTGCCACCGCAGGAAACGACCCGCCGGAGTTTCTGTCTAGCTCGATCCGCCGGGAATGGATTCTAGAGTGGGCAATGACGGCCATGAGGGAACGTGATGCAGGGGCGGCAGATCGGCCGATGAGCGCGGCCGACGCGATCACCATCGCGATCGACGGCGCGGCACCCGTGTCGGGCCTGTGGCAGGGTGCATCCGGCGCGCGCGCCTGCCTCGTCCTGGCGCACGGCGCGGGCGCCGGCATGACCCATCGGTCGATGGCGGCGATCGCCGACGGCCTCGCCGCGCGTCGCGTAGCGACGCTGCGCTATCAGTTCCCCTACATGGAGCGCGGCACGAAGCGGCCGGACCCGCCCGCGGTCGCCCACGCCGCCGTGCGCGCCGCCGTCGCCGAAGCTGCCCGTCGCGCCCCGGCGCTGCCGCTGTTCGCCGGCGGACGGTCGTTCGGCGGCCGCATGACCGCGCAGGCACAGTCGCTCGCGCCGCTGCCGCGGGTGCGGGGCCTCGTCTTCTTCGCCTTCCCGCTGCATCCCGCCGCCAAGCCCGGCACGGAGCGCGCCGCGCCCCTCTTCGCCGTCGCCGTGCCGATGCTGTTCCTGCAGGGCAGCCGCGACACGCTGGCCGAAGTCGGGCTGCTGCGGTCCGTGGTCGCCGGGCTGGGGCAGCGCGCGACGCTGGCGCTGTTCGCCGATGCCGACCATTCCTTCCACATGCCCGCCCGCACCGGGCGCCGGGATGCCGACCTGCTGGCCGACGTCCTCGACGCCGCGGCCGGCTGGATGGCGGCGCGCTGACGCCGCGAAAATCTTCGCCGCCCATGTCGGATCGCCCGGGTCCCGCGCGTCCTGTGGGCGACCCGACCGGGAGTGACGCGATGACCGCCGCGAGCGAAGCCGCCCCGACCCACGACCGCGAGGCGCACGAGACGATGGGTTGGCACCAGGGCCGGGGCCGGTGCGCCGACCAGCTCGCCGCCCTCGTCGCCCCGATCTGCGGCAGAGCGGCCCTCAGCGCCGCCCGCCGAACGCCTCCTCGTAGCGTTCCGGCTTGAAGCCGACGAGAAGGCGGTCGCCGACGGCGAGCACGGGCCGCTTGATCATGCCCGGATGGGCCACCATCAGCGCGATCGCCCGGTCCTCGCCGAGGTTCGCCTTGTCCGCGTCGGCCAGCCTGCGGAACGTGGTCCCGGCGCGGTTGAGCAGCATCTCCCACCCGACCCGCCGCGCCCAGCCGCGCAGCGTGTCGGGCGTGATGCCCGCGGCCTTGTAGTCGTGGAACGCGTACGCCACGCCGTGCCCGTCGAGCCAGTCACGGGCCTTCTTCATCGTGTCGCAGTTCCGGATGCCGTAGATCGTCGTCTCGTCGGCCACGCCCGCGCTCCCTGGTCCGCCGCCGGTTTCCTACCTCGCTTCGCCGGGTCTGACCACCGGCCATGTCCGGCCCGCCGATCACGACAGATCGAGTATGGAGGATGAGATGGCGAAGCTGGTCCTGTCGATGTTCGTGAGCCTCGACGGCTACATCGAGGCTCCGGGCGGCGTGTTCGTGCCGCCGGCATGGTCGGCCGACGTCGAGCGTCACTGGGCGGGCTACGCGCTGCAGCGCGCCGGCCATCTGCTGTACGGGCGCACCAACTTCCTCTTCAACAAGGCGTTCTGGAGCGCGGCGGATACCGATCCGCAGAGCCCGGCCGCCGGCATCGCCTATGCCGCCACGATGAACCGTCTGCCCAAGACGGTGTTCTCGCGGACGCTCGCCGGCGACCCCGGCTGGAACGCCACTCTCGTGCGCGACGACCTCGCCGGCACGATCACCCGCCTGAAGGCGGCGCCGGGCGGCGACCTCTATCTCTTCGGCGGCGCCGGAATTGCCAACAGCGCGGTCGCCCTCGACCTCGTCGACGAGTACCGGCTGATGCTGACCCCGGGGATCATGGGCGACGGCAAGCGTCTCTTCGAGAGCGGCCT
>JADZBA010000479.1 GCA_020852355.1 Alphaproteobacteria bacterium | reverse complement strand
GGCTGACGCTGCCGACGGTATGGCTGCCGACCCTGGCGGCCGCCGCCTACGCCATCCGCCACGTCGAGGAATGGGCGCTGCTGCACCAGCGCAGCGACGTCATGGCCGGGCGCATGGAGCGCTGGCTGGTCGAGGGCCTCGGTCCGCTGATCGCCGGCAACGTCGATCCGCCGCCGGGGGCGCACACGCCGCTGCAGATGGAGGAGGCGGCGCGCATCGTGCTCGCCGTCTCGCAGGCGATGGTCGAGGAGGTCGGGAGCTGGCTCGCGGTGGTCGACACCAAGCGGCTGGAGGCGGGCTGACCGGCCTGCGCGACATTGCGGAGGACGGGGGCCACGCCCTTCGACGGGTTCGGGACGAGGAAGCCGCCGTCTCTAGACCGGTGGCGTCGCGAGCGTGCACCACACCGGCGTGTGGTCGGACGCCTTCTCCTTGCCGCGCGGCTCGCGGTCGATGCCGGACTCGGCGAGGCGGTCGGCGGCCAGCGGCGACAGCAGCAGATGGTCGATGCGCAGGCCCTCGTCGCGGTACCAGCGACCCTGGACATAGTCCCAGTAGCTGTACTGGTGCGGCTCGGGGTGCAGCGCCCGGAACGCGTCGGTCAGGCCGAGATGGAGCAGGGTACGGAAGAGCGCCCGGCTCTCGGGCCGGCACAGCGCGTCGTCGCGCCAGCCGACCGGATCGTAGACGTCGTCGTCGGTCGGCGCGACGTTGTAGTCGCCACCCAGCACGAAAGTCTCCTCGGCATCGAGCAGGCCGCGGGCGTGGCGCACCAGCCGCTTCATCCAGGCGAGCTTGTAGTCGAACTTGTCCCCGGGGGCGGGGTTGCCGTTGGGCAGGTAGATCGAGGCGACGCGCACGCCCGCGACGGTCGCCTCGATGTAGCGCGCCTGCGTGTCCTCGCTGTCGCCGGGGAGGCCGCGCGTCACGTCCTCGATGCGGCTCTTCGCCAGGATGGCCACGCCGTTGTAGGACTTCTGGCCGTGGGTGGCGACGTTGTAGCCGGCGTCCTCGATCTCGGCCCGCGGGAAGGCCTCGTCGACGCATTTCAGCTCCTGGAAGAGCGCGACGTCCGGCTTCGCCTTGCCCAGCCAGTCGAGCACGTTGGGCAGCCGCGCCTTGACGGAATTGACGTTCCAGGCGGCGATGCGCACCGGCGTGCCCCCGAGCCGGGCCGGTTCAGACGGAGAACGAGCTGCCGCAGCCGCAGGAGGAGGACGCGTTCGGATTGGCGATGCGGAAGGAGGCGCCGACCAGCTCCTCGACATAGTCGACGGCGCTGCCCTTCAGCAGGTCGAGGGAGGTGTCGTCGACCACCACCGTGACGCCGTGCGCCTCGAAGGTGCGGTCGTCCTCGTTGCGCTGCCCGTCGAAGCTGATGCCGTACTGGAAGCCCGAGCAGCCGCCGCCCGACACGGCGATGCGCAGGAACAGGCCCTTGAACTCGTCCTGCGACTGCAGCTCGCGGATGCGGCGCGCGGCGCTTTCCGTCACCGTCACCGCGCGATCGTCGATCGGGGTCGTACCTTCGGGCATGGGATCCTCACTCCGGTCATCATATGTAATGGGTCCGCGCGCCCTGTCAAAGGCCCCCGATTGCCCGCACCGCCGCGAGGGGAATAGGTTCCGGACGCCATGGACGACCGCGTCGCTCCGCCCGCCGCCCGCTACGCCTGCCGCCCCGAGGCGTCGCGCGGGCGACGCCATGCCGAGCCCGAGAGCGCCACCCGCACCGCCTACCAGCGCGACCGCGACCGGATCATCCACTCCGCCGCTTTCCGCCGCCTGGAGTACAAGACCCAGGTCTTCGTCAACCACGAGGGCGATCACTACCGCACCCGGCTGACGCATTCGATCGAGGTCGCCCAGATCGCCCGGTCGCTCGCCCGCGCGCTCGGCCTGAACGAGGACCTGGCGGAGGCCTTGGCGCTGGCCCACGACCTCGGCCACCCCCCCTTCGGCCACGCCGGCGAGGAGGCGCTCGATGCCGCCATGGCCCCCTACGGCGGCTTCAGCCACAACGACCAGACTTTCCGCGTCCTGACCCAGCTCGAGCGGCGCTACGCCGGCTTCGACGGCCTCAACCTCACCTGGGAGACGCTGGAGGGAACGGTCAAGCACAACGGCCCGATCGCCGCCGGCGGGGCGCCGCCGACCATCGCCGCCTACGACCGCGAGCGGCCGCTCGATCTCGACGGCTGGCCGGGGGCGGAGGCGCAGGTGGCCGCCCTCTCCGACGACATCGCCTACAACAACCACGATATCGACGACGGGCTGCGCGCCGGCCTGTTCACGCTGAAGGACCTGGCCGACGTGCCGCTGGCCGGCCCGGTCTTCGCAGAGGTCGCCGCCGCCCATCCCGGGCTGGAGGCGCCGCGCCTGATCCATGAGGGCGTGCGGCGCATGATCGACCGCATGGCGGGCGACCTGCTGGCCGAGACGCGCCACCGCCTCGCCGACCTGGCGCCGGCATCGGCCGACGACATCCGCCGCGCCGGCGCGCCGGTGGTCGGGTTCAGCGACGCCATGCGCACCCACGACCGGGCGCTCAAGGCGTTCCTCTTCGAGCACATGTACCGGCACTACCGGGTGAACCGCATGTCGAGCAAGGCGCGGCGGGTGGTGCACGACCTGTTCGGCCTGCTGGTCGCCGAGCCCAACTGCCTGCCGACGGAATGGCAGGCCAACGCCGTCCAGGCGCAGACCGCGGCGACGGCTCGGGTGGTCGCGGACTACGTCGCCGGCATGACCGACCGCTTCGCCCTCGACGAGCATCGCCGGCTGTTCGACGTCCATGCGCGCACGTGACCCGCGACGACTCCGGGCGATAAGAGGCATATGGGGCCGATGAACGTCTTCCATCATTTCCGCGACCGGGTCGTGGCGGCCGTCGCCGGCCTGCAGGCGGCGGGACGCCTGCCCGCCAACCTCGATCTCTCGCGCGCCGTCGTCGAGCCGCCGCGCGACCCGGCCCACGGCGATCTCTCCAGCAACGTCGCCATGGTCCTGGCGAAGCCGGCGCAGGCCAATCCCCGGGTCCTGGCCGAGCTGGTCGCCGACGCCCTGGTCGGCACGCCCTTCGTCGAGGCGGTGGAGGTCGCCAGCCCCGGCTTCATAAACCTGCGCCTGGAGGCCCGCTTCTGGCGCGAGCGCATTCGCGACGTGCTGCGCGCCGGCACCGCCTACGGCGATTCCGATCTCGGCCGCGGCGAGGCGGTGAACGTCGAATACGTGTCGGCGAACCCGACCGGGCCGATGCATGTCGGCCATGCCCGCGGCGCCGTCGTCGGCGACGCCCTGGCGGCCCTGCTGCAGAAGGCGGGCTGGCGGGTGACGCGCGAATACTACATCAACGACGCCGGCGCCCAGGTCGACGTGCTCGCAGCCTCGGTCCACCTGCGCTATCGCGAGGCGCTGGGCGAGGAGACCGAGGCGATCCCGGAAGGTCTCTACCCCGGCGACTACCTGCGCGCGGTCGGCGAGGCCCTGGCGGCGCGCGACGGCGACCGCTGGCTCGACGTGCCGCAGGAGGAGTGGCTGCCGCCGGTCCGGCGGTTCGCCATCGACGCCATGATGGCGATGATCCGCGACGACCTCGCCGCGCTGGGGGTCCGGCACGACGTGTTCACCTCCGAGCGCGCGCTCGTCGACTCGGGGGCGATCGAGCGGGCGCTGGAGGTGCTGGAGGCGCGCGGGCTGCTCTACACGGGTGTCCTCGAGGCGCCCAAGGGCAAACTGCCCGAGGACTGGGAGCCGCGACCGCAGACGCTGTTCCGCGCCACCCGGTCGGGCGACGACGTCGACCGGCCGCTGCGCAAGTCGGATGGGAGCTGGACCTACTTCGCCGCCGACATCGCCTATCATTTCGACAAGCATCGCCGCGGCTTCGCCAACCAGATCGACGTCTGGGGGGCCGACCATGGCGGCTACGTCAAGCGCATGCAGGCCGCGGTTTCCGCGGTGACCGCGGGGGCGGCCTCGCTCGACGTGAAGATCTGCCAGCTCGTGAACCTGCTGGAGGCCGGGCAGCCCGTGCGCATGTCGAAGCGCGCCGGCACCTTCGTCACCCTGCGCGAGGTGGTCGACGCCGTCGGCAGGGACGTCGTCCGCTTCATCATGCTGACGCGCAAGAACACCGAGGCGCTCGACTTCGACCTCGTGAAGGTGACCGAGCAGTCGAAGGACAATCCGGTCTTCTACGTCCAGTACGCCCACGCGCGGGCACATTCCGTGCTGCGCCATGCCCGCGAGTCGATGCCGGGGAGGGACCTGTCGCCGACCGCGCTGGCCGAGGTCGCGCTCGATCGGATCGTCGATCCGGCGGAGCTGACCCTCGTCAAACTAATGGCACAATGGCCGCGCATCGTGGAGAGCGCCGCCGAGGCCCACGAGCCGCATCGGGTCGCGTTTTTCCTCTATGATCTCGCGAACGCGTACCATATCTTGTGGAACAAGGGCAAAGACGACGCAAGTCTTCGCTTCCTGGTGCGAGAAGACGAGCCTCTCACGTTGGCCCGACTGGCCCTGGTCCAGGCCGTCGCCCTGGTGATCGCGGCCGGGCTCCGGGTCTTCGGCGTCGATCCCGTTGAGGAGTTGCGGGCATGACCATCGAGCTCAATCACGACACGGCCGACCGGGCGATCGGCCGTGGCTATGGCGCCGACGAGCGCCGGGCGCGACCCTGGCTGATCGGCGTGGTGGCGCTGGCCGTCATCGGCGCCTTCTGCGGCATCGTCTGGTACGCCTACACCCAGGGAATGAACCAGGGGCAGCGCGGCGGCTCGGTGCCCGTCCTGCGCGCCGATCCCACGCCCACCCGCGAACGGCCGAGCGAGCCGGGCGGCATGAAGGTGCCGCACCAGGACAAGCTGGTCTACGATCAGGTCGGCGGCCGCGCGCCCGCGCTCGCGCCGACCGTCGAGCGCATGCTGCCGCCGCCCGAGACCCCGATCGCGCGACCGATCGCGCCGCCCCCGCCGGCAGTCGCCGCGGTGCCCGCCGCGCCGGTGTCGCCGCCATCGGCCGCGGCGGCGGTCCCGGCCGCGCCGCCCGTCGCCGCGCGGCCGCCGGCACCGGTGGCCAGCGCTCCCGCGCCCGCCGCCGCCCCGCCCCGCCCCGCCGCTGCTCCGGCACCCGCGCCGGCCGCCTCGGCCCCGGTCGCGACCGGCAGCCCGCCCACCAACCTGCGGCCGCCCGCACCGTCGGCGCCCGCCCAGCAGGCATCCGTGCCGGCGGCCCCGCCGGCAGCCTCCGCGGGAGGCGCCTACCGCATCCAGCTCGGCGCGGTGCGCGGCTCGGACGCGGCGCAGTCGGAGTGGGAGAAGCTCAAGGCCTCGCACGGGCCGGTGCTGGGGCGCCTGTCGTCGCAGATCGTGCGCGTCGACCTCGGCGAGTCGCGTGGCGTCTTCTACCGCATCCAGGCCGGCCCCTTCGGCGACGTCGACGCTGCCCGTCGAACCTGCACCGCGCTCAAGGAGCGGAATGTCAGCTGTCTCGTCGTCCGTCCCTGAGCGCCGACGAGCGGCCCGTCCGCCCGCGCGGCGGGGCGGCCCCAAGCAGGTTCCCCGCGCAGTCGTGTTCGGCTGCGCGGGGATCGCGCTTTCGGGGGCCGAGATCGCGTTCTTCCGCGTCGCCCAGCCGCTCGGGTTCATCCTCTTCGGCCGCAACGTCGAGTCGCCCGGCCAGGTCGCGGCGCTGGTGCGCGCGCTGCGCGCCGCCGTCGGCCGCCCCGAGGCGCCGGTTCTGATCGACCAGGAGGGGGGCCGGGTCGCCCGCCTGCGGCCGCCGCACTGGCCGGAGCTGCCGCCCGCCCGGCGCTTCGGCGAGGCGTGGAAGCGCGATCCCGAACGCGCGGTCGAGGCGGTGCGCGCCAACAGCCAGGTGCTGGCCGGCATGCTGCAGCCGCTCGGGATCACGGTCGACTGCATGCCCGTTCTCGACGTTCCGGTCGCGGGCGCCCACGACGTGATCGGCGACCGTGCCTATTCCGACGATCCGGTGGCGGTCGCCCATCTCGGACTCGCCGCCGCCCAGAGCCTGCTGGAAGGCGGCGTCCTCCCGGTGGTCAAGCACATGCCCGGCCACGGCCGGGCCACCGTCGACAGCCACCACGACCTGCCGGTCGTCGCGGCGTCGGAGGAGGAGCTGACGGCGCGCGATTTCGCGCCCTTCAAGGCGCTGCGCTACATGCCGCTCGGCATGACCGCCCATGTCCGCTACACCGCGCTCGACGCGTCACGGCCGGCGACCCTGTCGCCGACGGTCGTCGGCGAGTTCATCCGCGACCGCATCGGCTTCGGCGGCTTCCTCCTGACCGACGATCTGTCCATGGCGGCACTGCCGGGCACCATCGGCGATCGCGCCGAGGGCGCACTCGCCGCCGGTTGCGACGCCGTCCTCCACTGCAACGGCCGGCTCGACGAGATGGAGGCGATCGCCGCCGTGGTGCCGCCGCTCGACCGGCACGCCATCCGCCGCTGGGCGATCGCCGACGCGCTGCTGCGGCGCGCGGCGGCGCCGCCGATCGAGGTCGAGCGCGCGGCGACCTGGCGCGATCTGATGCTGGCCGAGGCCTGAGGGGACCATGGATGTGGGCGAGTTCCTCTTCACCGTTTCGGTCTGGGCGCTGCCCGTCCTGATCGCCATCACCTTCCATGAGGCGGCGCACGGCTTCGTCGCCCGGATGCGCGGCGACGACACCGCCTACCGGCTCGGCCGCGTCACCTTCAACCCGCTGAAGCACATCGACCCGTTCGGGACGCTGATCCTGCCCGCGCTGCTGCTGGTCGGATCGGGCGGCCGCTTCCTCTTCGGCTTCGCCAAGCCGGTTCCGGTCGACTTCTCCAGGCTCTACAGCCCGCGCCGCGACATGGTGTGGGTGGCGCTGGCGGGACCGGCCATCAACATCCTGCTCGCCGTGGTGGCGGCGCTGCTCGCGCATCTCGTGCCGCTGCTGCCCGGCTTCATGGACGAGTGGGTGTTGATCAACCTCTACAACGCCTTGCGCATCAACGTCGTGCTGGCGGTCTTCAACATGATCCCGCTGCCGCCGCTCGACGGTGGGCGGGTCGCGGTCGGCCTGCTGCCGGACGCGCTGGCGATCCCGCTCGCGCGGCTGGAGCAGTACGGCCTGTTCGTCCTGATCGGGCTGCTCTTCATCCTGCCGATGATCGGCCAGCAGATCGGCGCGGACCTCAACATCATGGGCTGGCTGATCGGGGGCCCGTCCGACTTCCTCATCGAGGCGATCGCCGGGCTGACCGGCTTCGACCCGATCGCCATCCTCACCCGGATGCAGTGACGGGGCGGCGGTGAGCGCGCAGGCGCCCTTCGAGGAGGACCGGCAGGCGGTCCCCGCCGGCGACGCCCTCGTCGTCGACCTCGAAGGGTTCGAAGGCCCGATCGACGTCCTGCTGTCGCTCGCCCGCGACCAGAAGGTCGATCTCACGCATATCTCGATCCTGGCGCTGGCCGACCAGTATCTCGCCTTCGTGCAGAGCGCGCGGGCGCTGCGCCTGGAGCTGGCGGCCGAGTACCTCGTCATGGCCGCCTGGCTCGCCTATCTCAAGTCGCGCCTGCTGCTGCCGGAGCCCGAGGAGGACGAGGAGCCGACCGGCCAGGACCTCGCCGAGGCGCTGGCCTTCCAGCTGCTGCGGCTGGAGGCGATGCAGAAGGCCGGCGCGACGCTGATGGCCCGCGCCCAGCTCGGCCGCGACGTCTTCGCCCGCGGCGCGCCCGAGGGCGTCCGCAACGTCACCCGCGGCGTCTACGAGCTGTCGCTCTACGAGCTGCTGAAGGCTTATTCCGAGCACCGCCAGCGCGTCGACGCGGCGGTGCTGCACATCGACCCGGTCGACCTCTACTCGATGGACGACGCCCTGAAACGGCTGTCCACCCTCGTCGGGCGGACGCCCGGCTGGCAGACCCTGGCGAGCTTCCTGCCCGAGGGCCTGCGACCCGGCATCATCGCCCGCTCGGCGCTGGCCGCGATGTTCGCCGCCAGCCTCGAAATGGCACGCGACGGCCGGATCGTGCTACGCCAAGAGCAGATGTTCGGCCCCATCCACGTCAGAGCCAGGGTCGCCGGCGGCGACGGGCCGCCCCCGCCATGACGGTCATGTCATGACCGGAAGCGCGGCCACCGACGATCCCCCCGCCGCCGGCTCGCGGGCCGACGATGCCGAGCTGCGCCTCGCCGAGGCGCTGCTGTTCGCCGCGGCCGAGCCGCTCGATGCCGCGACGCTCGCGAGCCGCTACCCCGAGGGGACCGACATCGAGGCGGTGATGGCGCGCCTGGAGGCGAACTATGCCGGCCGCGGCGTCAATGTCGTGCGCGTCGGCGGCCGCTGGACCCTGCGCACCGCCCCCGACCTCGCCGGCGCGCTGCGCCTGGAGAGGGAGGTGGCGCGCAAGCCCTCGCGGGCGGCGATCGAGACGCTGGCGATCATCGCCTACCATCAGCCGGTGACGCGCGCCGAGGTCGAGGAGATCCGCGGCGTCGCGCTGAGCCGCGGCACGCTGGAGATGCTGATGGAGGCCGGCTGGATCCGTCCCAAGGGCCGCCGGCAGACGCCTGGCCGGCCGGCGACGTGGGTGACGACCGACCAGTTCCTCGCCCATTTCGGCCTCGATTCCCTGGGCGAACTGCCGGGCGTCGACGAGCTGAAGGCGGCCGGCCTGCTCGACCAGCGGCCGGTGCTGAATCCCGTCGCGTCGACCGCGGACCTCGGCCCCGCCGAGCCGGAGGCGAGCGATCCGTTCGACGGCGAGCCGCGCGATGGCGTGCCGCCGGACGAGGACGACGCCGGCGACGAGCGACCGCCGGCCGCCGCCGGCGGACCGACCTGAGCGATGGCGCGCGCTTCGCACGCCGAGCGGCCGGCGATGGGCGCCGCCATGGGCGGCCTGTTACTCGACGGCATCGGTCATGCCTATGACGGGGTGGTCGCGGTCCACGATCTGACGCTCGCCGTCGGTGCCGGCGAGGTCGTCTGCCTGCTCGGCCCGTCGGGGTGCGGCAAGACTACCGCCCTGCGCGTCGCCGCGGGTTTGGAGCGGCTGCAGCGCGGTCGCGTGGCAATCGCGGGGCGGGTGGTCGCAGGGGACGGCGTCGACCTGCCGCCCGAAGATCGCGGCGTCGGGCTGGTGTTCCAGGACTATGCCCTGTTCCCCCATCTCAGCGTGCGCGACAACGTGGCGTTCGGGCTGCGCGGGATGGCGGCGGCCGACCGCCGGCGCCGGGCACGGGCGGTGCTGGAGAGGGTCGGCCTCGCCGAGCTGATCGACGCGTGGCCGCACACGCTGTCGGGCGGCCAGCAGCAGCGCGTGGCCCTTGCCCGCGCGCTCGCCCCGGAGCCGGGCGTCATGCTGCTCGACGAGCCGTTCTCCGGCCTCGACACGCGGCTGCGCGACCAGGTGCGCGACGAGACGCTGCATGTCCTCAAGGAGAGTGGGGCGGCGACGCTGCTGGTCACCCACGATCCCGAGGAGGCGATGTTCATGGCCGACCGGATCGCGGTGATGCGGGCGGGCCGGCTGGAGCAGGTCGGCGTGCCGGCGGACCTCTACTGCAGCCCGGTCAGCGCCTTCGTCTGCAGCTTCTTCGGCGACGTCAACCGCGTCGCCGGCGTCGTCGCCGGCGGTCGGGTGGGCACCCCCTTCGGCCCGGTCGCCGCACCGCTTCTGCGCGAGGGCACGCCGGCCGAGGTGCTCATCCGGCCGGAGGCCATCCGCCTGGCGCCGTGCGCCGAGGACGCGCCGCGGCCGGCCTGCGTCGCCCGGGTCATCGCCGCCCGGATGCTCGGCCGCAGCTCGCTGATCCATCTCGGCGTCGCCCGTGCCGACGGTCCGGCGCACCATGTCCACGCCCGAGTCCCCGGCCGCTTCCTGCCGGTCGAGGGCTCGGTTCTGGCAGTTACCCTCGATCTCGCGCAGACATTCGTGTTCGCGCGGGAGACCCCGGCGTGACGCGGCCGGCCATCGTTGCGGCGCCAGTGCCTTTCTGCCAATATCCGCGGCCATTCCGACAGCCTGCAATCCAATCATGCCGAGCGCGCTCGAGATCGTGGTCCTCGCCGTCGTCGTGGCCGTCCTCTTCGGGTCCGGGCGGCTGGCGACCAGCATGGGCGACGTCGGCCGGACGGTCCGGCGCGCCCGGATGTGGGGAGGGGGCGTGGCGGACGATCTGAGGCCGGCGCCGACGGCACCGCCGGCGGCGCTGCCGCGGCCGCCGGAAGCGCGCTGAGGCGGCCCCGTCGCGGGCGTCGCCGGGGAGCGGCATGTTCGATATCGGTTGGTCAGAGCTGGCGGTGATAGCGGTGGTCGCGCTCGTCGTGATCGGGCCCAAGGACCTGCCGCGCGTGCTGCGCACGGTCGGCCAGTGGGTCGCCCGCGCGCGCACCGTCGCCCGCGACTTCCAGAACAGCATCGACGAGATGGCGCGCGAGGCCGACCTGCAGGACGTCAAGAAGCAGATCGACGAGCTGCGCACCACCAACGTCGCCGACCTCCTGGAGAAGCACGTCGACCCCAAGGGCGAGATCCGCGAGGCGCTGGAGCCGCCGCCCGGCCTGACGGCCGGGCTGGAATCGGGGATCGGCGCGCCGCCGCCCGCACCGGCTTCCGACGTCGCGCCGGCGATCGAAGCCGCGGCCGCGGACACGCCACCGGCGTCCGGCGACTACCTGCCGCCGGTCGACATCGCGTCGGCCGACGAGCCGGCCCCGCCGCCGCCGGCGGGTGCCGACACGGTGAAGCCCGCCTCGTCGCCGCAGGGAACGGCATGAGCCCGCGATGAGCAAGGACGAGGACATCGACGACAAGAAGATGCCGCTGCTCGATCACCTGATCGAGCTGCGCAACCGCCTGATGTGGTCGGTCGGCGCGATCGTCGTGGCGTTCGCCGTCTGCTATCACTTCTCGCCGGAGATCTACAATTTCCTGACCCGCCCCCTCGCCGACGCGCTCGCCGGCAAGGAAGGTCGGCGCATGATCTTCACCGACCTGACCGAGGCGTTCTTCACCTACCTCAAGGTGGCGTTCTGGGCGGCGGTGATGCTGTCCTTCCCGATCGTCGCCAGCCAGATCTGGATGTTCGTGGCCCCCGGCCTATACAAGAACGAGCGCAAGGCGTTCTTGCCGTTTCTCTTCGCCACACCGGTGCTGTTTGTCCTCGGCGCCTCGCTCGTCTACTACTTCATCTTCCCGCTGGCGTGGCGCTTCTTCCTCAGCTTCGAGAATCCGGGAGCGCCGGGCGACTTGCCGATCCAGCTCGAGGCCAAGGTCAACGAGTATCTCTCGCTCGTCATGACCCTGATCTTCGCCTTCGGCCTCGCCTTCCAGATGCCGGTGCTGCTGACGCTGCTCGCCCGCGTCGGCATCCTGAGCGCGGCCCAACTCGCCAAGGGGCGGCGCTACGCCATCGTCGGCATCTTCGTCTTCGCGGCCGTCGTCACGCCGCCCGACGTCATCAGCCAGGTCGGCCTCGCCATCCCGATGATCGCGCTCTACGAGATATCGATCCTCGCGGCGAAGCTGGCGGAGCGGCAGCGGCGCAAGAACGAGGAGGCCGAAGAGGCCGAGGACGCCGTCGCGCCGCCCGGTTCCGGCGGCGCGGCGTGACCTGCTCCATCACAGACGGCGATCCATGCACGACATAAGGACCATCCGCGACGATCCCGCCGCGTTCGACCGCGGCCTGGCGCGGCGCGGGCTGCCGCCGCGCGCCGG
>JADZBA010000478.1 GCA_020852355.1 Alphaproteobacteria bacterium | reverse complement strand
GCATGGAGGTCGACCTGATCGTGCCGATCGCCATGGACGAGGGCCTGCGCTTCGCCATCCGCGAGGGCGGCCGCACCGTCGGCGCCGGCGTCGTCTCCAAGATCATCGCCTGAGCGGCGCGCGCACGGGCGGTCGGATAGGAGTGTAGCTCAACTGGTAGAGCACCGGTCTCCAAAACCGGGGGTTGGGGGTTCGAGCCCCTCCACTCCTGCCATTCCGACCCGATATGCGTCCCCTCGTTGAGGCGAGATAGAAGAATGAAGACCAGTCCGAGCGAATTCGTCCGTCAGGTCCGGCAAGAGGTGGCCAAGGTCACTTGGCCGACGCGCAAGGAGACCGGCATCACGACCCTGATGGTGTTCGTGATGGTGCTTCTGGCGTCGATCTTCTTCCTGGTCGTCGACTGGGTGGTTTCGCACGGCATCAAGCTGATCCTGGGGCTCGGAGGCTGAGGCGATGGCGCTGCGCTGGTACGTCATCCACGTCTACTCCGGCTTCGAGAAGAAGGTCGCCTCGTCGATCCGCGAGCAGGCCGAACAGAAGGCCATGACCGACAAGTTCGAGGACATCCTGGTGCCCACCGAGGAGGTCGTCGAGGTGCGGCGCGGCGCCAAGGTGAACGCCGAGCGCAAGTTCTTCCCCGGCTATGTCCTCATCAAGATGGAGATGACGGACGAGACCTGGCATCTCGTGAAGAACACGCCGAAGGTCACCGGCTTCCTCGGCGGTCGCGGCCGGCCGTCGCCGATCACCGACGCGGAGGCCGAGCGCATCCGCCGCCAGGTGCAGGAGGGAATCGAGCGGCCGAAGCCGTCGATCACCTTCGAGATCGGCGAGCAGGTGCGGGTGTCCGACGGGCCGTTCGCCTCCTTCAACGGCCTTGTCGAGGAGATCGACGAGGAGAAGGCGCGGCTCAAGGTGGCGGTGTCGATCTTCGGCCGGTCGACGCCGGTCGATCTCGAGTACTCGCAGGTGGAGAAGGTCTGAGCGATCGCCGCGCCGCCGCCGGGCGGCGCGGAAACCGAGGCGCGGGAGGCCCGCCATGGCCCTACCGCGCATCCCCGGGCCCCGCCTGACCGCGGCGCCCTGACCATGAGGGATCACGAATGGCGAAGAAGATCGTCGGCTACATCAAGCTGCAGGTGCCGGCCGGGAAGGCGAACCCGTCGCCCCCGATCGGCCCCGCGCTCGGCCAGCGCGGCCTGAACATCATGGAGTTCTGCAAGGCGTTCAACGCGCTGACCCAGAACATGGAGCCGGGCATGCCGATCCCGGTGGTGATCACCGCCTATGGCGACCGGACCTTCACGTTCGTCACCAAGACGCCGCCGAACACCTATTTCCTCAAGAAGGCGGCCGGCATCGAGAAGGGCTCGCAGACGCCGGGCCGCGGCGCCACCATCGGCCAGGTGACGATGGACCAGCTGCGCGAGATCGCGGCACAGAAGATGAAGGATCTGAACGCCAACGACATCGACGCCGCCTGCCGCATGCTGGCGGGCTCGGCGCGGTCGATGGGGCTCGAGGTGGTGGAGTGACGGCCATGAAGCGGGGCAAGAGGCTGGACGGCGCCTACCAGGGGATCGACCGCGAGAAGTTCTACGCGCTCGACGACGCCGTGAAGCTGCTGAAGGAGCGGGCCAAGGCGAAGTTCGACGAGACGATCGAGATCGCCATGAACCTCAACGTCGACCCGCGCAAGGCCGACCAGAACGTGCGCGGCGTCGTCTCGCTGCCGCACGGGACCGGCAAGACCGTGCGGGTGGCGGTGTTCGCCAAGGGCGACAAGGCCGAGGAAGCGCGCGCCGCCGGCGCCGACATCGTCGGTGCCGAGGACCTCGCCGAGAAGGTCCAGGCCGGCCAGCTCGATTTCGACCGCTGCATCGCCACGCCCGACATGATGGGCCTGGTGGGGCGGCTGGGTAAGATCCTGGGCCCGCGCGGCCTGATGCCCAACCCGCGCCTCGGCAGCGTCACGCCGAACGTGGCGGAGGCGATCAAGGCGGCCAAGGGCGGTCAGGTGGAGTTCCGTGCCGAGAAGGCGGGGATCGTCCATGCCGGCGTCGGCAAGGCGAGCTTCGGGGAGGCCGCCCTCCTCGAGAACGTCAAGGCCTTCGTCGACGCCATCAACAAGGCCAAGCCGACCGGGGTCAAGGGTTCCTATATCAAGAAGATCTCGCTGGCGTCGACCATGGGCCCCGGGCTCAAGGTCGAGCCGGCCAGCCTCGCCGGCTGACCCGGCGCGGCATGAGGTTTCCGCACGGCCTGGGCCGTGCGGGAGCGGACCGGCGGCTCGCCGCCGGTCCGGCCTGTCCGAGACCGCAGGTGACGACTGGGTTCGCCCGGGCGTCCTAAGGGGGGTGACCCCGCCGGCGATAGACGGGAGAAGCGAACGATGCCGGATGCCTCGACGGGCATGCGGGGTCGGTAGCGGACTTCTGGGACAGGAGGGCCGGGCCCGGCGACGGGCTCCGGCGCAACCGCCCGGTTCCGGTCCCCTCGGGGCCCGGGCCGGGCATGGAAGCGGAGACGAGCAGTGGACCGATCCGAGAAATCGAAGCTGGTCGATTCCCTGCGCGGCGCGATGTCCGAGACGACCTGCGTGGTCGTCACCCAGCAGTCCGGTCTCACGGTGGCTGAGGTGACGGAGCTCAGGCGGCGGATGCGTGCGGCGGGGGCCGGCTTCAAGGTGACCAAGAATCGGCTCGCGCGGCTCGCCATTGCCGGCACGAAGTTCGAGAGCTTGGGGCCGATGCTGAAGGGGCCGACCGCCATCGCGCTGTCGCGCGATCCGGTGGCGGCGGCCAAGGTCGTCGTCGAATACGCCAACCAGAACGAGAAGCTGAAGATCGTCGGGGGTGCCCTCAACGAGAAGCTGCTCGATCAGGACGGCGTCAAGGCGCTGGCCAAGCTCCCCTCGCTCGACGAGCTGCGCGGCAAGATCGTCGGCATCCTGCAAACCCCGGCCTCGCGCCTCGTCGGCGTGCTCCAGGCTCCGGGTGGACAGGTTGCCCGCGTTCTCGCCGCCTATGCCAGGCAAGGCGATGCCGCCTGATCCGATACCGACTACGACCTCAATCCCGTTTGGAGACTACCAATGACCGATCTCGCTAAGCTGGTTGACGAGCTTTCGGCGCTCACCGTCATCGAGGCGGCCGAGCTTTCGAAGATGCTCGAGGAGAAGTGGGGCGTATCCGCCGCGGCGCCGGTCGCCGTCGCGGCCGCCGGCGGTGCCGCCGCCGCTGCCGCCCCGGTCGAGGAGCAGACGGAGTTCACCGTCATCCTGACCGAGGCCGGCGAGAAGAAGATCAACGTGATCAAGGAAGTCCGCGCGATCACGGCGCTCGGCCTCAAGGAGGCCAAGGATCTCGTCGAGGCGGCGCCCAAGGCCGTCAAGGAAGGCGTCGGCAAGGACGAGGCCGCGAAGCTGAAGAAGCAGCTCGAGGACGCGGGCGCGAAGGTGGAGATCAAATAAGATCGCTACCCGCACCATATATGGCACGGCGGCCGTCCCCGCGGGGACGGCCGCCGGTCCCGAGAAGGGCCGGGTCGTCGCGGGCCGCGCGATCCGGCTTCAGGCGTTGTGGCGTGCCGGCGGCGTGAATCCGGCGGCGCGAGCGGCCCTTGGCCTGCCGGCGGAGCCTCCTGCGACGCCGGCGGGCATTCTGCATCCGATGCGAGGCTGACCCATGGCGAACACCTTTTCCGGCCGCAAGCGCATCCGCAAGAGCTTCGGGCGCATCTCCGAAGTCGCGCCGATGCCGAACCTGATCGAGGTGCAGAAGAGCTCGTACGACCACTTCCTGCAGATGGACGTGGCGGCGAACGACCGCGGCGACGTCGGCTTGCAGGAGGTCTTCAAGTCCGTCTTCCCGATCAGCGATTTCTCCGAGCGCGCGCGGCTGGAGTTCGTCCGCTACGAGCTGGAGCAGCCGAAGTACGACGTCGAGGAGTGCCAGCAGCGCGGCATGACGTTCGCCGCACCGCTCAAGGTCACCCTGCGCCTCGTGGTGTGGGACGTCGACGAGGATTCCGGCCTGCGCTCGATCCGCGACATCAAGGAGCAGGACGTCTACATGGGCGACATGCCGCTCATGACGGCGAACGGCACCTTCATCATCAACGGCACCGAGCGCGTCATCGTCTCGCAGATGCACCGGTCGCCCGGCGTCTTCTTCGACCATGACAAGGGCAAGACCCATTCCTCGGGCAAGTACCTGTTCGCCGCCCGGGTGATCCCCTACCGCGGCTCCTGGCTCGACTTCGAGTTCGACGCCAAGGACCATGTCTATGTCCGCATCGACCGGCGCCGCAAGCTGCCGGCGACCACGCTGCTGCTCGCCCTCGACGGCGCCGAGACCCATGCGCTGCGCGCCGAGCGGGCGAAGACCAATCACGGCCTGCTCCCGGGCGAGGCCATGGGCATGTCGAAGGAGGAGATCCTCGGCGCGTTCTACGGCGCGGTCGTCTACACCCGCGCCGGCGCCGGCAGCGGCTGGAAGCTGCCGTTCGATCCCGAGCGCATGCGCGGCGCCAAGCTGACCCACGACCTGGTCGACGCGACGACGGGCGCGGTCGTCGCCAAGGCCGGCGACAAGATGACGCCCCGCCTCGGCCGCAAGCTGAAGGAGGACGGGCTCTCCGAGATCCTCGTCACCGGCGAGGAGCTGAAGGGCCGCTTCATCGCCACCGACATCGTCAACGAGGCGACCGGCGAGGTCCTGCACGAGGCGGGCGACGAGGTCACCGAGCCGATGCTGGAAGCGATGGACGCCCTCGGCCTCGACGAGATCGCGACGCTCGCGATCGACAACCTCACGGTCGGCGCGTACATGCGCAACACGCTGATGATCGACAAGAACGCGACCCGCGAGGACGCGCTCATCGACATCTACCGCGTCATGCGCCCGGGCGAGCCGCCGACGCTGGAGACGGCGGAGGCGCTGTTCAACGGCCTGTTCTTCGACATCGAGCGCTACGACCTGTCGCCGGTCGGCCGCGTCAAGATGAACTCGCGCCTGCGCCAGGAGACCCACGACCAGGTCCGCGTGCTGCGCAAGGAGGACATCCTGGCCATCCTGCGCGTGCTCTGCCGCCTCAAGGACGGCGACGGCGTCATCGACGACATCGACCATCTCGGCAACCGCCGGGTGCGCTCGGTCGGCGAGCTGATGGAGAACCAGTACCGCATCGGCCTCCTGCGCATGGAGCGTGCGATCCGCGAGCGCATGAGCTCGGTCGAGATCGACACGGTGATGCCGCACGACCTGATCAACGCCAAGCCGGCGGCGGCCGCGGTGCGCGAGTTCTTCGGCTCCTCGCAGCTCTCGCAGTTCATGGACCAGACCAACCCGCTCTCGGAAATCACCCACAAGCGGCGTCTCTCGGCGCTCGGGCCGGGCGGCCTGACGCGCGAGCGCGCGGGCTTCGAGGTGCGCGACGTCCATCCCACGCACTACGGCCGCATCTGCCCCATCGAGACGCCGGAAGGGCCGAACATCGGCCTCATCAACTCCCTCGCCACCTTCGCGCGGGTGAACCAGTACGGCTTCATCGAGACGCCGTACCGCAAGGTGGCGGACGGCCGGGTGACGGACGAGGTCATCTACCTCTCGGCGATGGACGAGGGCGACTACACGGTCGCCCAGGCGAACGCCACGCTCGACGCCGAGGGGCGCTTCAACCAGGACCTGATCTCCTGCCGCAAGGGCGGCGAGTTCGTCATGGCGCGCTCGGAGGACATCCAGCTCGCCGACGTGTCGCCCAAGCAGCTCGTCTCGGTCGCCGCGGCGCTGATCCCGTTCCTGGAGAACGACGACGCCAACCGCGCGCTGATGGGCTCGAACATGCAGCGCCAGGCGGTGCCGCTGATCCGCGCCGACGCGCCGATCGTCGGCACGGGCATGGAGAGCCGGGTCGCCCGCGACAGCGGCGTCGCCATCGCCGCGCGGCGGTCTGGCTTCGTCGACCAGGTCGACGCGACCCGCATCGTCATCCGCGCGTCCGAGGTCGAGTCGACATCGACGCCCGGCGTCGACATCTACAACCTGCTGAAGTTCCAGCGTTCCAACCAGAACACCTGTATCACCCAGCGGCCGCTGGTGAAGGTGGGCGACCAAGTGAAGGCCGGCGACATCGTCGCCGACGGTCCCTCGACCCAGCTCGGCGAGCTGGCGCTCGGCCGCAACGTGCTGTGCGCCTTCATGCCGTGGAACGGCTACAACTTCGAGGACTCGATCCTGATCTCCGAGCGGATCGTCTCGGACGACGTCTTCACCTCGATCCACATCGAGGAATTCGAGGTGATGGCCCGCGACACCAAGCTCGGCCAGGAGGAGATCACCCGCGACATCCCGAACGTCGGCGAGGAGGCGCTGAAGAACCTCGACGAGGCGGGCATCGTCTACATCGGCGCCGAGGTGAAGCCGGGCGACATCCTGGTCGGCAAGGTGACGCCCAAGGGCGAATCGCCGATGACGCCCGAGGAGAAGCTGCTGCGCGCCATCTTCGGCGAGAAGGCGTCGGACGTGCGCGACACGTCGCTGCGCCTGCCGCCGGGCGTGGCGGGGACGATCGTCGAGGTGCGGGTGTTCTCGCGCCGCGGCGTCGACAAGGACGAGCGCGCGCTGGCGATCGAGCGGGCGGAGATCGAGCGGCTGGCCAAGGACCGCGACGACGAGCGCGCGATCCTGGAGCGCAGCTTCTACGCCCGCCTCAAGGAACTGCTGGTCGGCCGCACCATCGCCAGCGGCCCGAAGGGCTTCAAGGCGGCGGCGCGCATCACCGACGAGATGCTCGACCAGATCCAGCGCGGCCAGTGGCGCCAGATCGTCCTGCAGAACGACAAAGTGATGGCCGACGTCGAGGCGCTGAAGAAGTCCTTCGACGAGAGCATCGCCCGCCTGCAGGGACGCTTCGAGGACAAGGTCGAGAAGCTGCAGCGCGGCGACGAGCTGCCGCCCGGCGTGATGAAGATGGTCAAGGTCTTCGTCGCGGTGAAGCGCAAGCTGCAGCCCGGCGACAAGATGGCCGGCCGGCACGGCAACAAGGGCGTGATCTCGCGCATCATGCCGTCGGAGGACATGCCGTACCTGGAGGACGGTACGCCGGTCGACATCGTGCTGAACCCGCTGGGCGTGCCCTCGCGCATGAACGTCGGCCAGATCCTGGAGACGCATCTGGGCTGGGCCGCCGCCGGCCTCGGCCGCCAGATCGGCGACACGCTCGACCGGGTCCGGCGCAACGGCCGGATCGAGGACCTGCGCGGCAAGCTGCAGGAGGTCTATGGCGAGCGCACCTTCGCCGCCGAGATCGCCCATCTCGGCGATGACGATGTGCAGGAGCTGGCGAGCCACCTGCGCACCGGCCTGCCGGTGGCGTCGCCGGTGTTCGACGGGGCGCGCGAGGACGACATCGTCGCGATGCTGGAGCAGGCGGGCCTGTCGCACAGCGGGCAGGTGCGGCTGATCGACGGGCGTACCGGCGAGGCGTTCGACCGGGAGGTCACCGTCGGCTACATCTACATGCTGAAGCTGCATCACCTGGTGGACGACAAGATCCACGCGCGGTCGATCGGCCCCTACAGCCTCGTCACCCAGCAGCCGCTGGGCGGCAAGGCGCAGTTCGGCGGCCAGCGCTTCGGCGAGATGGAGGTCTGGGCGCTCGAGGCGTACGGCGCGGCATACACCCTGCAGGAGATGCTGACGGTGAAGTCGGACGACGTGTCCGGCCGCACCAAGGTGTACGAGGCGATCGTGCGCGGCGACGACAATTTCGAGGCCGGCATTCCGGAGTCCTTCAACGTCCTCGTGAAGGAGCTGCGGTCGCTCGGCCTCAATGTGGAGTTGAACCAGCGGAGCTTCTGACCGGGTCGCAGCCGTCCTCGGGACGGCCGCGTCGCTTCCCGCCCGCGGCGCCTCCGGCGTCGCGGGCGCCATCGGTCAGACGAAAGGGATGGTCATGAACGAGTTGATGAACATCTTCGGGCAGCCCAGCGGCCCGCAGAGCTTCGATCAGATCCAGATCGCGATCGCTAGCCCCGAGCGCATCCGGTCCTGGTCGTTCGGCGAGATCAAGAAGCCGGAAACCATCAACTACCGCACCTTCAAGCCGGAGCGGGACGGGCTCTTCTGCGCCCGCATCTTCGGCCCGATCAAGGACTACGAGTGCTTGTGCGGCAAGTACAAGCGCATGAAGTACCGCGGCATCATCTGCGAGAAGTGCGGCGTCGAGGTGACGCTGTCGAAGGTCCGGCGCGAGCGCATGGGCCATATCGAGCTGGCCTCGCCGGTCGCGCACATCTGGTTCCTGAAGTCGCTGCCGAGCCGCATCGGCCTCCTGCTCGACATGACGCTGAAGGACCTCGAGCGGGTCCTCTACTTCGAGAACTACGTCGTCATCGAGCCCGGGCTGACGTCGCTGAAGCTGCACCAGCTCCTCGGCGAGGAGGAGTACTACCGCAACCTCGAGGACTTCGGCGAGGACGCCTTCACCGCCAAGATCGGCGCCGAGGCGCTGAAGGCGATGCTGTCGGCGATCGACCTGCCGTCCGAGCAGGAGAAGCTGCGCGGCGAGCTGCGCGACACGACCTCGGAGGCCAAGCGCAAGAAGCTGGTCAAGCGGCTGAAGCTGGTCGACGCCTTCCTGCAGTCGAGCAGCCGGCCGGAGTGGATGATCCTCGACGTCGTGCCGGTGATCCCGCCCGAGCTGCGCCCGCTGGTGCCGCTGGACGGCGGCCGCTTCGCGACTTCCGACCTCAACGACCTCTATCGCCGCGTCATCAACCGCAACAACCGCCTGAAGCGGCTGATCGAGCTGCGCGCGCCCGACATCATCGTGCGCAACGAGAAGCGCATGCTGCAGGAGGCGGTCGACGCGCTGTTCGACAACGGCCGCCGCGGCCGCGTCATCACCGGCGCCAACAAGCGGCCGCTGAAGTCGCTC